>JBIIJH010000077.1:0-11773 GCA_044233905.1 Phycisphaerales bacterium | reverse complement strand
GCTCCACCAGACGTACAGCGTGTTCACCTGCCGGACGCTCATGGTCCATCGCCAGGCCGTGCTGCCGGTGGTGTCATCCATCCAGAGCAGGAAGCATGTTTCCTGCATGGAGTGGCACCAGGTGTTCAGCCACCACCGCTTGCGGTCGCGGGGCGGGCCGGGATCCTCCTCCGCCACCACGACGCCGCCGCTGTCGCATGCGGACGCGCGATGGACCGATGGAACGAGGGCGATGCACGCGGCGAGGACTGCCATGGTGATCGCCGCGAAGGGCGCGCGCCGGCGCACGCCGGGCGGATGGTTGCTGTGGGATGGTTGTGTTGCGTGCTTCATGGTGTCTCCTTTCATGCCGAACCCACGATGCGTGCCTCGGTGAGGATCTTCCAGCCGGTCTCGCGGAACGACGGGAATCGCCCCATCGTGCCGGTGATGGTGCGGACCTCGTCCTCATCCAGCACCCACTCGGCATCGAAGCCGGTGGACTTCTGCAGCCGGTCGCGCCGCGCCTGCTCCAGGCTGAAGGCGCGCTCGCGGAGCGACCAGTTGTCGAGCCGGTCGGCGATCTCCACCGCCTTGTTGGTGAAGATGGCCATGGCGCGGTGGAACTGCGGGTCCTGCAGGTAGCGCACCGCGATGTTGCACCCGAAGATGCACCACCACCCGTAGCTCTCCAGCCAGTCGCCCGGCGGCGCCAGCTGGGGATCCTCGACGCCTCCGAGCGCCTCGGTGATGGTGGCCACGGCATCCACCGGATCCAGCGTGCCGAGCGCGCAGTCCACCTCCATCAGCGCACCGCGGCAGGTGTTGGCGACGCCTCCGTAGCTGTCGTCGCCGAACTCGCGCGCGAGCTTCGAGAAGAGCGTGCCGGCACGCTCCAGGTCCGCACGCGCCTCCGTGGCGTTGCGCTTCGCCGTGTCCGGCAGGGCCGCAATGGCCCGCCGCGCGCACTGCCCGCGGTACATCAGCGCGAATGCCTGCGCCACACGTTCGAGCCGGCCTTCGGGCGCCCGTGCCTCGAACTGCTCCACCAGCTCACGCGCCGCGGCGCGCGCCTCTGCCACGTGCCACAGGGAGTAGTGCGCACCGCACAGGTTGACGCGGAGCATCAGCTCCAGCCCCGGCGTGAGCGGTGCAAGCGACAGCGCCTCGCGGATGCACTCGAGCGACTTGCCGTGCCGGCCGAGGCCGTCATGGCCGCCGGAGATGCGGTTGAGCGCACGGGCACGTTCCGCGGGCGTGGAGGCTGCACGGAGCAGCATTGCTCCACCGGCCACCAGCCGACGCCAGTCGCCGGCACGATGCGCTTCCATCGCCTGCGCATCGAGCGCAGCGAAGTCGAGCCCGCAGGGGGGCAATTGCATCGGCTCGTCCCACACGCACTGGGCAACGTCGCCGATGCTCCAGTCGAGTGCCTCGGCAAGCGCGACCACCAGGTCGAGCTTCGGATTGCCGCTGTCCGGAACGACCTTCGAGAGGTCACGCCCGAGGTTCGAGGCCAGCTCCTGCCGGCTCCATCCCCGGTAGACGCGCGCCAAATCCACGAAACGGCTCAGCCGATCGCGACGCGCAACAGATGGATTCATGGTCCCACACGATCTGCAGGGCAAGCAGTGCCCCGCTCACTGTCCACACGGAGGCCGAGTATGCGCGTGGTTCGTGCGGAATCGAGCGGACGCCGCGGAATTTCCGCGACATTGCGCAATCGAACGTGCATTGTTTCACGATGTGTTTTCGCGGTGGAAATCCGGTGGACAAACATCCCGACGACACCCTCGACATGCATGCATCGGTGGATGTCCGGTGGAAATCACACGGCAATCCACACACCACGCGGCGGTGAGGCCATTGCCGAACCGACGCCATTGGCGCAACACGTGCCTGGCCCCCTCGCCGGAGGGGCAGTGGCGGCGCCATGCCGCCCGCCCCGCAAGGCGATGGGGCCAGTAGGCGGGCGAGGCAGTGCAAAGGTCACCCGCATCCTGTGCCGCAGTCGGGGCGGTTCGAAGTTCGACCGCACCCTCCGCTGCGCGCGGGACCCCTGTCCCGCGGACGGCCTCGCTCCACCCGGCTCCTCTCGGCCTCGACGACAACCGCTCGTCCGGGCGGCACCCGGGAGTAATCGGGAATCATGCTGCCGGACTTCGCGCTTGTCGACGCCTCGGGCCAGGGATCCCGTGCTCGCTGCGGGTGCTCGCAAGCGCGATGGTCACGCTCGAACGAATGCACGCACAACATGAAGATCAAGCGCGGCGGTGAGGCCATTGCCGAACCGACGCCATTGGCGCATCGGGTGCCTGGCCCCCTCGCCGGAGGGGCAGTGGCGGCGCCCAGCCGCCCGCCCCGCAAGGCGATGGGGGCCAGTCCCCGGGCGTCACTCGAACGTCGCCAGCGCGATCACCATGCCGCCCGCCCCGCAAGGCGACGGGGGCCAGTACGCCGGCGGGATTCGATTCGCGTCATCGCCTCACGCGCGCATCGGCGCGCCGCGCGGCGGCCGCGCAGCGGCGGACATCCACGCCTGCACGGCGGCAAGCAGCCCCGCGGTCACCTCGTCCGGGCCGACGCTGGAATCGACCACCGCGTAGCGCTCCGGCCAGCGGCGTGCCTGCGCGGCGTAGCCGGAACGAACGCGCGCGTGGAAGTCCGCGCCCTTCTGCTCCATGCGGTCCAGGAGCGGCGAGAGCCGCTTCATGGCCACCTCGGTGCTGACGTCGAAGATCACGGTGAGGTCCGGCCAGTGGTTGCCCGTGGCCACCTCGCCGACGGCGAGGATCTCCTCCTCGTCCATGCCGCCCGCGGTGCCCTGGTACGCGAGCGTGCTGCTCACGAACCGGTCCGCGAGCACCAGTGCGCCTGCGGCAAGCGATGGCGCGATGCGCTGCTCGAAGAGCTGCGCGCGGCTTGCCATGTAGAGGAGCATCTCCGTGCGGGTGGTCATCTCCGCGTTGGCGGGGTCGAGCAGGATGGCGCGGATCTTCTCGCCGATGGCGGTGCCGCCCGGCTCGCGCACCTCCACCACCTCGATGCCGGAGACGCGCACCATGTCGGCGAAGCGTCGGAACTGCGTGCTCTTGCCGCTTCCGTCCGGGCCGTCGAACACCACGAAGCGCCCGCCGAGCGAGCGCATCCAGGCGTTGTCCGCAGGGGTGATGGCGTGGTCCGGGACGCTCATGGTTTCGATGGTAGCGATGGCCCGTTGCCCGGGGTGCTGGGTGCGCCGCGTGCGGAATCCGCCGATTCCGGGTCCGGCTGGCACTCCGGCTCGGCGGCGGTGCGGGCATCCCATGGACGGTGGTAGCGGGCGATGGCAACGCGCCCGTAGACGGTGCCGCAGCGATAGCAGGCCAGCTGCGTCCGGGCGAGCGCGAGGACGGCCAGGTCGAGCACCACCAGCGCCACCAGTGCCGCCAGCACCAGCGGATCGCTCGAATAGCCGAGCACGCCGGCCACCACGCCCGCGCTGGCAAGGACCAGCGCAAACGGGGCGAACGTCGGCAGCGTGCGCCGGCGGTAGACGTGCGGGCAGCCGCATGCGATGCACGAGCGCAGGCGCCCGCCGTCATCGATGGCGCGTTCCCAGTCCAGGTAGACCTCGTGCTCCGATCCGTCCGTCGCGACGGCACGCACGCGCGTCGGCCGCTGCGCGGGATCGACGCTCGCCACGCCGACTGGACGGCGGCTTCGATCGCGGATCTGGACCTTCATTGCGTGGTCGAGGATATCCCGGCGCGGGGCTACGATGCCCGCCCGATGATCAATCGCGCGCACGATCAACCGCTCTGCCCGGAGGGCGACTTCCGCTTCTGGGCCGGCGTGGGTGCCTCGGCGCTCCTGGTCTATTCGCTTGGTTGCCTGGCGGGCGCATCTGCGCTGATGCCCGGGATTCCCGGTGATGCGGCCATCATCCAGCGGCTCTCGGCGGCCGGCGCGGCGGTGGTCTGGATCATCCTCTGCACCGCCGCGGGTTCGTTGGCGTTCGCGGCGCTCTCGCTGGTCCGCGGGCGGCCGGCCGGTTCGGCGTTCGACATCGCGAGCCGCACCTTCGCCTGCGTGGCGGTGGCGATGCTGGCGCACTTCGTTCCCGTGGGCCACGGCGCGCTCAAGACCGCGTTCGACGGGGCATCGTTCGCCGTGGCTTCCGCGCTGCTGGCGCGCTCGGCGTTCCGGGTGGCGCCGCTCGATGCGTTCGCGGCCACGTCCATCGCCACGGGCATCGTGGGCGCACTGGCGGCCGCGGCGTTCGTGGTGGACTGGGCCGTCCGTCCGGGGTGATGCAGTCGGGCGGCATTCGCCGGGCATTCGCCGCGATCAGTATTCCCGGTGTTCGCGCTTGCGCTCGCTGAAGACCAGCTTGATCGGCACCTCGCTGAACGGCAGGTGCTCGCGCAGCTGGTTCTTGAAGTACCGCTCGTAGGTGCCCTCGAAGAGGTCGGGCTTGTTCACCACCATGGCGATGGTGGGCGGCTTCACGTCGATCTGCGCCACGTAGAAGACCTTGGCGCGCGTGCCGAGGTTGCTGCTGGGGCCGCGGGCCTCCAGGATGGTGCGCACCGCGTTGTTGATGCGGCCGGTGCCCTCGCGGTGCTTCGCCTGCTGGTCGAGGTTGGCGACCATCGCCAGCATCTCGCGCAGGCCGGTTCCGTCCTTGGCGCTGATGAAGACGATGGGCGCGTACTCGAGCCCCGGGAACTCCTGCGTCAGGTACTCGATGTAGTCCTTGGGCGAGAGCTTGCCGGCCACCAGGTCCCACTTGTTCACCGCGATCACGGTGGGCTTGTAGCTCTCCTCCAGCTTGCTGGCCAGGCGCTTCTCCACCTGCGAGCACTTCTCGGTGGCGTCAAGCAGCAGCACGCACACGTCGGCGCGGTCGATGGCGTTCTCGGTGCGTGCGTAGGAATAGAACTCCACGTCGTCCGCCCAGCTCTTGCGCTTGCGGACGCCCGCCGTGTCGATGGCCACGAGCACCTTGCCGCCCATGTCGAAGCGCACGTCCACCGCGTCGCGCGTGGTGCCGGCGATCTCGCTGACGATCACGCGCGGCTCGCCGGCCAGCGCGTTCACCAGCGAGCTCTTGCCGGCGTTGCGGCGGCCGACGATCGCGAACAATGCCTCGGGATTCTCGGGCTTCTCCGTGACGCTCACGTTGCCGAGGCGCTCCCAGAGGGCTTCCTTCAGCATGCGCGTGCCGTAGCCGGAGTTGGCGCTCACCAGGACGGGCTCGCCGAAGCCGAGCGCGGCCGCCTCGATGCCGTCGGCGTCCCAGCTCGGGTCGTCGACCTTGTTGGCCACGGAGATCACCTTCTGCGAGAGCCCGGCGGTGCGGATCAGCTTGGCGACCATCTCGTCGAGCGGGACGATGCCGTCGCGCGCATCGATGACGAAGAGGATCAGCTCGGCCTGCTCCGCGGCGGTGCGGATCTGCTTCTCGATGTCCGGCGTGAGCGCGGAGAGGTCCTTGCCGGCGTCGTCGATCTCGCCGCCCTCGGCGCTGTAGACGCCGTAGCCGCCCGTATCCATGAGCTCCACGAAGCGCGGCTCCTGGTCGCGCATCTCCGGCGGCGGATCAAGCTCCACGATGGTGGTGACGCGGTCGCGGGTGACGCCGGGCGTCGGGTCCACGATCGAGATGCGGCGTCCGGCGATCCTGTTGAACAGGCTGGACTTGCCCACGTTGGGGCGGCCGATGATGGCGAGTCGGGGGAGCTTGCTCATTCGGGGCCACGCATCAGTTCACGGGTCTCGTTGCCCACTTCCTGGTCCATCTTCATGTCCATGTAGTGGTCCATCTCGGCATCCCAGCCCATGTCCATGCCGTTGATGTACTGCGCCATCGCCTGCTTCTGCGCGGACATCTGGCTCATGGATTCCTGCATCTGCTGCTGGATCTTCGCCGGGTCGCCGCGCGCGTACTGGATCTTGGAGCTGCCCGTGGGCATGCCGTTCTCGTTGCGCGGCGCATCGGGCTGCTTCGACTTGGTGAGGAGCATGCGGACGTGGCGCGGCGGCTTGACGCCGCTCTGCATGGTCATGGTGATGGCGATGGTGCCCTGGCCGAACGTGTACTCGTAGCCGACGCTGCGGGGCGTGCCCTTGGGCGTGTCGAGCGGCGCCGCCATGGCGAAGACGAAGGAGCCCACCTCGGCCATCCACTCGCCGTGCTGGTAGATCATCGACTTGTCGAGCTCGGTGAGCACCACGTGCGTGTACTTGTCGAGGCCCGGCGAGTAGCCGAAGTACTCCTTCTGGTCGAGGACGTACTTGCCCGCCTGGAGCGTGGTCTCGCCCAGCAGGAAGTTCTCGGAGAGCACGAAGGTGTAGTGCGCGCTGCCGGCGAAGTCCTCGACCGGCTTGTCGTTCTCGTCGAACGACTGGCCCTTCACATCCCAGCGGCCGACGAACTGGTTGAGCACCTTCATGGCCGCGTCGGTCTCGGCGGTGACCTGCTCGGGCGTCGGCTTGGCGCGGCCGGCGGGGCGGGCGGGCGTGGGGTCCTGCGTGAACGCGGCCCCCATGAGAAGCACGGCGGCTGCGCCCGCGAAGGCGCCTGCCCCCACCAGGACGGTGCTGCTGCGGCGGGTGGTTCGGGTCGGCGTGGTTTCCATGGTTCCTCCTCCGGCACGCTCGTCGCGGCCGGATCGCGCAGTCTACGCTTGGCCGACAGGAACGCACGCATGCCCACCCAGTCCGACGCATTCGCCAGCCTGCGCATCTTCGATCACCCGCTGATCCAGCACAAGCTCTCGATCGTCCGCGATCGCGCCACGGGCCCCGCCGACTTCCGGCGCCTCCTCAACGAGATCGCCGGCCTCATGACGTACGAGGTCTCGCGCCGCTTCGACACGCGGCCCGTGCGCGTCACCACGCCGCTCGAGGAGACCGAGTGCCGGCAGCTGGACCGACCGGTGACGCTGGTGCCGATCCTGCGCGCCGGCCTCAGCATGACCGACGGCGTGCTGCAGCTCTTCCCGGAGGCGCGCGTCGGCCACATCGGCATCCGGCGCGACGAGTCGACGCATCGACCCGTCTTCTACTACGCGAAGCTCCCGCACGACGTGCGCGACGGGTACGCGATCGTCATCGACCCGATGCTCGCCACCGGCGGCAGCGCGTGTGCCGCCATCCGCTACCTGCGTGACGCCGGCTGCCGCGACATCCAGATGATCTGCCTGGTGGCCGCGCCCGAAGGCGTGCAGCGCGTGCACGACGAGCATCCCGACGTGATGATCCACTGCGCTGCGCTCGATCGCGAGCTCGACGGCAATGCGTACATCCGTCCCGGCCTCGGCGACGCGGGCGACCGCGTGTTCGGCACGCTCGAGGGCTGATCGCGCCCTGCATCCACGCGATTTTTCACTTGACCGGCTTGGGCGTCCACGGCACGTCCGGGTGCCCGCGCTCGTGGTTGGCGCGTCGCGCCATGGCGAAGAAGAGGTCGCTCAGGCGGTTCATGTAGCGCAGGAGCGGCTCGCCCACCGGCTCGATGCTGCCGAGGCTGATGATGGTGCGCTCGGCGCGGCGGGACACGGTGCGTGCGACGTGGAGACGCGCCGCCAGCTCGGTGCCCGCCGGCATGACGAACGTGCGCAGCGGCGGGTTGGCCGCGTCCACCTCGTCGATCCACGCCTCGCTCTCGGCCACGTCGGCCTCGTCGATGCGGTGGATCTTCGACTGCTGCTTGGCGCCCTCGGGCGTTGCCAGGTCGGCGCCGATGTCGAAGAGGCGCGACTGGATGCAGCCGACGATCTCCTTCAGGCGGCGCTCGAACGGATGGCCCTCGTCGCAGGAGCAGAGCACCACGCCCAGGATGGCGTTGAGCTCGTCCACGGTGCCGTAGGCCTCGATGCGCGGGTGGTCCTTGGAGACCCGGGCCCCGCTGAAGAGGCCGGTGGTCCCGTCGTCGCCGGTGCGCGTGTAGAGCTTCATGGAAGAGTCCGTTCGCCGGGGTGCGGGGGCCGGATGCGGGTCCCGGCGATGCGGGGCGGTCCGGGGGGCCGTGGCGGGCCGTTTATCGGTATGGAGACTAGCCGCCGGGGGCGGCGGGAAATGCGGACCCGGAATGGTCCCTGGAAGGGTGAATCCCGGGGATCCCTGCCATCCGTATGTCTCCCGTCGAAGCTATCGTTTGACATGCCGGTCGGCCATCATGGCCGTTCCGGTACCCGGAGGATCCTTCCTCCAAACGGCTCCGCGGGCCTGCCGCCAAAGGTCCGCACCTGTTCGAGTCCAGCCCGCCGGCGCTGGCGCACCGAAGTACGAAGCCTCGGTGAATGCGGTGCCGGTCACATCTCGGTTCGGACTCTTCATGCGGCCTGCGGGCTGCAGAAAGGCGGACGGAATGAACCGTCTCAAGAAGGGCTTCACGATCGTCGAGCTGCTGGTGGTGGTTGCCATCATCGCGCTGCTCATCGCGATCCTGCTGCCTGCCATCGGTAAGGCTCGTGATGCAGCGCTCATCACGCAGAGCCTCGGCAACCTGCGCAACATGAGTGCGGCGTGCAGCGCGTACGGCGCTGACTACAACGACCGCCAGTTCACGGCGGTGCCGGACGAAACCGGCCAGTACGGCAACTTCAGCCAGGATGCCTGCGCCAAGATCACTGCCACGCAGTGCATCCCGCAGATGATCCTCGGCTGGGACTCCTCCGGCGGCCTCTGGGGCTACTGGTGCCGTGGCACCGCCCCGCGCTGCTCCGGCTGGCCCGGAAACTGCGGCAACTTCGTCACCTACCAGGCCTGCGACTTCTCCGGCTCCGGCTGGGGCGCTTCGTGGCTGGGCTCGTGGCGCATCACCAACTGCAAGGCGTTCAACAGCTACGTGAACGGCCGCTACTACGACAAGGTGTTCTGGGCCCCCAAGGACAAGATCACCATGGCGCCGATCGAAAAGTACTTCCAGACCCCGGTCGAGTTCGCCTACACCAACGGCGACTACTCGGAGCCCACCTACTGCAGCAGTCCGTCGGCCATGTGGTCGCCTGACGTCTGCGCGTGGTCGCGCCGCAACGGCACGTCCATCGGTGCAGCCCCGACCGCGGCCACGATGCCCGGCGCCTACAAGAGCCCGGCCGTCGGCATGTCGCAGTACCCGTCGCAGAAGTGGCGCATGTGGGAGCACCAGTGGCTGCAGAACACGGAAGGCGGCGAAGTGAACCCGGCGTTCACCACCCCCACCCCGTGGTTCTTCAACCAGGGCTACAACAGCGCCCCGGCCGTGATGTGCTTCGATGGCCACACGCAGGTCGTGTCCATCGCGGGCATCCAGCAGGACAATGACTTGGCGACGAGCCAGGGCAAGCCCCTGTACTTCGTGACCAACGGTTACTTCAACACCGCTGCGTACGACATGCTGACCACCGGTGCCGGCGCCTGCAACCCGGGCGTCCTCACCACGGACGGCATCCTCGGCCGCGACATGCTCCGCATCGGCGACTGATGCCGCTGTCCGGGCCATGTGCCCGGTGGCATGAACCCAACACTTCCCGCGAGGGCTGCCTGATGGCAGCCCTCGCGTGCTTTTCGCGAACGCGGGGACATTCACCCTACACTTGGCTTCTTCGAAAGGCCCCCAATGCACGCATCGAACCGTCGCACGCTTCCGCTCGCAGTCGCCATGGCATCCGTGTCCGCGGCGTTGGCATTCGCCGCGCAGGACCCCGCCGTGAAGGACGCGCCCAAGGCCGACGCTCCCACGCAGGACGCAGCGCCGGCCGAGGCGCCCGCGCAGGATGGCTCGCCCAAGAGCAAGGTCATCGAGGGCCCGATCAGCGTCTACACGTGGGCGCCGCCCGACAGCGCCAAGCAGGTGGACGCCAAGGACATCGACCTGAAGAAGGTCTTCGAGGACCTGGGCCCGGTGGCCACGCGCTGGTACCAGCACGTGATCACGCTCTCCAACCCATGGTTCGAGGGCCGCGCGCCCGGCCTGCGCGGCAACGACCTGGCCGCGGAGTACCTCGAGTTCTGGATGAAGGACGCGGGACTGGAGGCCGCGTTCCCCGTGCCGGGCGACGACGGCGTGACGCCGAAGGACGGCCCGTGGAAGAGCTACATGCAGAAGTTCTCCCTGACGGGCGGCGCGCCCAAGGTGGAGACGGCCGCGCTCGCCGCCGCCGGCAGCGACCGCGAGAAGGGCAAGGACTTCGCCGTCCTCGGCATCTCCGGCAACGCCAAGGTGGAGGCGCCGGTCACGTTCGTGGGATACGGCATCGCCAAGGGCGAGGGTGGGTACAGCAGCTTCGAGGAAGGCGCGGACCTGAAGGGCCGCATCGCGATGGTGTTCCGCTACGAGCCGCTCGACGACCGCGGTCGCTCCAAGTGGGCGAGCCGCCGGTTCAGCGAGTTCGCGGCAATGACTCCCAAGGTGGATGCGCTGGTCGAGCGCGGCGCCGCGGGCATCATCCTGGTGGCGCCTCCCGGAGCGCGTGACGGCAAGACCGCGCTGGAAGACGTGTCCACCAGCCGTTGGGGCCGTCCGCTCGACATCCCGGTGGTGCAGGTCTCCGCCGAGGTGGCCGAGGCAATCCTCAAGGCAGGCGCGCCCGACCAGGGCACGCTCATGGACTGGCGCACCAAGGCCGACGAGGGCACGGTGAAGACCGTGGCCCTCGGCGACGGATCGAAGGTCTCGCTCGAGACCAAGCTCTCCTCCGGCGGCACGCCCACGCAGAACGTGGGCGGCGTGCTGCGCGGCAAGGGATCGCTGGCGGACGAATGGGTGGTGGTGGGCGCGCACTTCGACCACGTGGGCTACGGCTACTTCGGCACCAGCCCGCAGTACACCGGCCAGGTGCACCCCGGCGCCGACGACAACGCGAGCGGTTCCGGTGCGATGCTCTGCGTCGCGCAGGCCATGGCAGACATCTATGGCGGCAAGGACGCGCCGAAGGACGCCCGCAGCATCCTGTTCCTGGGCTTCACTGCCGAGGAAAGCGGCCTGCGCGGCTCGCGCTGGTTCGTGGAGCATCCGACGATCCCGGGCGACAAGATCACCATGATGATCAACATGGACATGGTGGGGCGGCTCCGCTCCGACGACCTGAGCGTGGGCGGCATGAACTCCGGCAAGGGCATGATCGACATCCTGCGCCCGGTCTTCGAGCGCAGCGGGCTCACGATCCATGCCGACCCGTCGGGCCGCGGCCCGAGCGACCACGCCAGCTTCTACGGCGTGGGCGTGCCGGTCACCTTCATCTACACCGGCAACCACGACATCTACCACACGCCCAAGGACAAGGGCTACACCCTGAACCCCGATGGCGCCGCCAAGATCGTGGCGCTGGCCGCGGACATGGCCACCACCATGGCCACGCGCCCGGAGAAGCTCGAATTCCAGTCCGACGGTGGCAAGACCGCGGATCGCGGTTACGCGGCCGTGCGCCTGGGCGTGATGCCGTCCATGAGCGAGGACGACCGCACGCCCAACATGCCCAAGGGCGTGCTGGTGGACGGCGTCAGCGCGGAAACCTCGGCGGCCGATGCGGGCATCACCAAGGGTGATGTCCTGGTGTCATGGGACGGCGAGGCCATCGAGACCACCGGCGCCATGATGACCAAGCTGCGCTCGCACAAGCCGGGCGACGTGGTGAAGGTCAAGCTGTGGCGCGACGGCAAGGACGTGGAAGTCGACGTCACGCTGCGGGCGGCGAAGCCGAAGGAGTGAGGCATTGTCGTTGGCGCGTGCGTGTTGACGTGGGGACGTTGGCCTGGACGCCTGCGGCCGTCGTCCGCTGCCGCAGTCGCTTCGCTTGGTGCGGGACGCGGACTCGGGCCTTGG
>JBIIJH010000200.1:0-3808 GCA_044233905.1 Phycisphaerales bacterium | reverse complement strand
CTCGACCTCACGCCCGAGCAGACCGAGAAGGTGCGCGCCCTCTTCATGGAGATCGGCGTGCAGGAGATCCAGGGAAAGCGCGAGCCGGGCGCCTATTCCATGCGCGAGCAGCAGCACATCTTCGGTGAGCTTGCAAGGATCCTCGACGAATCGCAGCGCGCCAAGCTCCGCGACATGATCATCGAGCGCGGGGCTTCGCGGCCGGCGAAGTGACCTTCGCCGGCGCCGCGGGTCGGGGCGTCCACGCCTTGCCGTCCCAGACCGAGAGCTCCGGGTCTACGCCGAAAAGCGAACGGGGATCGTCCAGATCAACCTCGGGAAGCGGCGCCGGACCGATGCGCGCGAGCGATTCGCTCCAGCTGCGCGGCGCGCCGGCGATCGAGCCGGACGCCAGCGCGTGGAGCGCCTCCACCTGCACGTCCGACATGGCAGGCACCCCGCTCGAGCGCATGGCGTCGCAGTCGGCGCGGAACCGGGCGCTGCCACCCTTGAGGATGTCGGCGTGCCGATCAAGGAGCGCAGCGGCATCGTTGCGTCCGAGCGCTTCCTTGGCGCGGATGCCATCGCCGCGGCGGTAGAACGAGAACGCGCGCACGAGGGCGAGCACCGATTCCGTCCGCTCCGCGGCCTCCACTCGCACGTCGGAGGCCGGATCGAGGAGCGCCGCCACCGCCAGCATGCGCGAGCGCTCGCCGTCGTTGGAGGAGTTCTCCACCAGGAAGAGCGCCGCGCTGCGGCCCATGCCGTGGACATCGATCGCGCCGGCGATCGACGCGAGCGTCCGCGCCATGGCGCGATCCGCATCCGACGCACCGCCGTTGGACGCGCGATCCACCAGGTCCTCGGCGAGCGCCAGGTACTCGGCGGGGCGTTCAGGGCGCAGCGCCGCCAGGCGACGCGACACCTCGTCGCGCCAGCCGTCGGACACCGGGCCCAGCCCCGCCATGGAAGCCATCGACAGCACGGCACCGGCGAGCACCACGAGGCGCACGGCGTGAACACGCGCGTTGATCGCTCGACACATCACGGCGCGCCTCCTTCCGGCGCAATGCCGAGGACCGCGAGCTCGAGCAGCGCACGCGACGTGCAATCGATCTGCGCGTAGACGTCCGGCGCGGCACTTCGCTCCGAGGCGCACTGCACCTTGATGCGCTCCACCGCGGCCCGGCGGCGCGGCAGGCGCTCGTCGATCACCGCGGCATCGATCTCCAGGAGCCCCACCAGTTCCGCCACCGTGGCCTGCGGGCCCGGCGCGGCGAGCCGCCGACGTTCCTCGGCACGGCGTAGGAGCTGCTGCATGGCCTCGGGACGGATGACGGGCCGCGACTCCGCCACGCGGGCGTCGAACCAGGCGCGGAGGGCGACCTCCGGCGAAGCATCCGCGGGCTCCGGACGCCCCGCCAGGGCGCGCGTCGCGGAGTTGGCGGAATAGGTGAATTCCTGCGCCACCGAATCGAGGCGATGGCGGTCGGAGGGAACGAGCGACGCGTGATGGTCAAGGAGAAGGAGCATCGCCGCAGCGCGGCGACGGTCATCCGGCCCGCGCGGAACCGCCTGCCCGGAAACCATGCCCGCAAGCGACGCGGCCTCGCCGACATCGACCGCGGCCGGGACTTCCGCGGCAAGTGCGGAAACGACGTTCGGCCCCGCGGCAAAGACGTCGGCAATCACGCCCTGCGCCACCGACCGCAGCTGCGGCGACGGACCGGTGAGCGCCTCGCGCGCGATGGTGGCGGCGTCCGCCGGGCCGAGGTCACCGATCGCGCGCGTACGCAGCGAGCGCAGCGCCGCGCCGCGGTCGTCCGCGGAGGCGCGGGCACGCAGCTCCTGATCGAGCTTTCCGTCGCCCGCCGGCGCGCGTCCCACAGTGCGTTCGGTACGGCCCTTCCAACGGTCAAGCGCGTCGGGAGCGATGCCCTGCGGGTCCTCCACCTGGGAGATGCGGGCCTCGGCGTCGCTCGTGCGACCGCGTTCAAGGAGCCGTGCGCACTCCACCATGGCCACCATCTCGGCAGCATGGGCGATGCGGAACGCCGGGTCATCCGCCGGCGTGCGCCCGAGCGCCAGCTGCGAGATCCGCACCCAGCGCTCGACGAGTTCCGGCCGCACGCCGCGGATGCGCGGCGATTCCGCCACTGCCGAGGCCTCGCCTGCCGTGGCCGCCAGCGCGGCGTCGAAGTGCTCGGCGGTGCGCGTGCGGGATGCCATGTCGGCGCGTGCGTCGGACACCATCCACGGCTCCCACCACGTGCCCGGGCGACGCGCGGCCAGGACGCTGGTGAGGCCATGCAGCGCAGCGGCGGTAACGGCGGGATCCTCGAACCACGCGCGGAAGGTGCCGGTCAGCTTGCTGCGGCGCGCGGCGTCGGCGGTCCAGCCGAGCGAATCGAGCAACGTCCCGGCTGCATCGGCTGCGGTGCCCGGGCGGCCCATGGGCGCGTTGCGGCGCAGCAGGATGTCAAGGAGCGATGCCACGCGCGCGTCGCGGTCATCGCGGAGCGTTCCGGAGGAGGTGGCGCCTTCGGTGGCCTGGAGCCACGCATCGACGGCGTCCGCGGCGGCGGCGGGATCGCCGGCAAGCGTGGCATCCGCAACGTCCGCGGTACGCGGGGCGAGCCACTCGAGCGCAGCCTCGGCGAACGCCAGCGGTGCGTCGCCTGCGGAACGACGGTCGAGCGCCGCCAGGAGTCCCGCCGCACCGCTGCCTCGCCAAAGCGCCTCGGGGCCAGCGGCCTGCGAGCGCTGCGCCTCTTCCAGTGGGCCACGCAGGCCAGTGCGCTGTTCCGCGGAACCAAGGCGCGGGTGAACCGCCGCGATCGCGTCGATCAGCGCATCGCGTCGACGCGCGTCGAGGAGCGGCCACGATCCGCAGAACGCCTCCGCCACGCGCTGCCAGTCCGCGCGGTCCGCGTCGGACGACGCACCGCCGGCCACCAGCCGCGCCTGCATTCCAAGGAGTTCCTGCTCACCTGCCGCCACGGATTCCAGCGCATTGCGCGCCCACGCGGGCGACCCCGCCGTGCGCAGGACCGGCGGACGCGCGTAGATGGCGGGAACGGGCGGCGTGTCGCGCGCGCTCGGTGCGGGGTTGGTGGCCGAGGTGCGCGCATCGGTGGATCGCGGCGCGCTCGGTGCCGCGCGAGGCTCGGCTTCGGCGCGCCCCGCGCGCGATGCGTCGGGTGCAGCCAACGCGGACTCCGCGCCGGAACCACTCGTCGCCTGCGACGCGGTTCGGTCGGCACGATCGATGGCAAAGAGGGTCAAGCCCACGCTCACGGCAAGCGCCATGAGAAGGAGCGCCATGCCGATCAGGATTTCAAAGGCACGGTTGGGCGCGGAGCGCGCGGAGCGCGATGAAGCCGCCCCTGCAGCGGACATTGCGCTCGACGCCTCGGATGCATGCACGCCAGGCGCCGCAGCACCGGGCGCCGGACTCTGCACGAATCCAGGCTGTTCACGTACTCCTGCAGGCGCAACACCACCCATCGACGCCGCGCGGATGGCACTTGCCACCACCACCTGCACGTCCACGCCGGCGCGCTTGGCAAGCGATGCCAGGCGCGCGCGCGTGCGGGCGTTCCATCCGCCGCCGGAACGAAGGACGGCCAACACCTGCTGATCCAGGAGGCGCTGCCGATCGTTCGGTGCCTGCGGTGCGTTCAACGCGGGCCTCCTTCGCTCTGCTGCGCCGCGGGCAGCCGTGCGTCGAGCGCTGCGAGGCGGATCGATGCCTCGCCGCGCCCGAAACCGCCACCGAGCTGACGCACCTGCTCGAGGAGCGCGCGGGCCTGGGCGCTCCTCGAGCAGG
>JBIIJH010000076.1:0-11817 GCA_044233905.1 Phycisphaerales bacterium | reverse complement strand
GTCGCTGTCACCGAACTCGATGGCGCGCAGGTTCGGGAGGTCCACCTTGAGCACGGCGATGTCGGTCTCGGGATCCGCGCCCACCAGCGTGGCGGTGCACTCGCGGCCGTCGTTGAAACGCACCTTCATGTTGCCGCCGGAACGGATGACGTGGTTGTTGGTGACCACGTAACCCTCCTCCGCGACCACGAAACCAGTGCCCATCCCCATCGGCTGCTGGCCGTTGGGCATCATGGGCATCATGGGCATTCCTGGTTGGCCGCGGAACGTCCGCACTCCGCGGCCGGCGGCCGCCCGCATGTCGGGCGTCACCTCGATGGACACCACCGAAGGCCCCGCCTGCTTGGCGAGGGCGCGGAACCCCTTGGAGAGGCTCTTGGCGGTGGCGATCGCCGCCTGCGCGTCCGGGGGCAAGGAATTGCCCACACCGGACGGCAGGCCGTCTGCGCACGCCGCAGACGAGGAGGCGAGCAGGAAGGCTGCGATGGAGGACTTGATCGTGGCTGTGATGAAGTGACCCATGCGCGTGCTACGCGCGGGTTCGGGCCCGGTTCGAAAAAAAGACGGGGGCACGCAGATTCCGATTATCGAACCCGGTCCACACCCACCTCGGTCACGTCTCCGCGAGCCGTGCGAGGAATACGCCGGCCGCCACCCCCACGTTCAGTGAATCCACGCCGGGAGCCATGGGAATCTTCGCCCGGAAGGAACACGCCGCCAGGGTCTCCGCACGCAGTCCCGCGAATTCCGCCCCCACCACCACCGCCAGCCGCCGCGGGCGAAGCCCTCCGACCTGCGCAGCGACGTCCTGCAGACGTTGCGCACCGCCGCCGGTGGCGCCGACAAGGAGGAAGCCTGCATCGTCGCGGATGCGCGCCAGGTCGCCCTGCCAGTCGTCACTGCGGGCGAACGGCACCTGGAGCGCACACCCGCAGCTGACACGCAGGCTCTTGCGGTAGAGCGGATCGTGGCAGCCCGGCGAGAGGATGACCGCCGCGCAGCCGAACGCCGCCGCGTTGCGGAACAGCTGGCCGATGTTGTCGATGTTGTTGATCTCCTCCACCACCAGGAGGAGCGCGTCCGTCCCGGCAGGAGGAAGCACCTGCTGCACGCTTCGTTGTGCCGGCCGTCGTCCCACCGCAAGGAAACCGCGGTGGATGTTGAAGCCGACCGTGGCATCGAGGATCGCATCGGGTGCCAGGATGATTTCGGGATCCGGCCGACCGGCGCGCTGGGCGCGCGACTCTTCCACCATCGACTCCGCCCGCGCCGCGTGCCGTTCGCTCGTGAGGATGCTGAGCGTCTCCACTCCCGAGCGAAGCATGGCACCGATCACCACCGGGCTCTCGCCGATGAAGAGCCCTGGGCGACCATCAAGTCCCGCGGCATCGCGATCCCGCACCTCTCGGTAGGGAACAAGCGCAGGATCATCAGGGGAGTGGACGTGGCGCGTGGTCATGGTGCGGAGTGCAGGGGCGCGCAGTGGATGGATGCCACGGCCACGAGACCATACCCACGCGTGCGGGTGCCGGCACAATCCATGCAACGCCGCCCACGCCGATCGGTACCTTGCAGCCATGGTCATCGCACTTTTCGCCGCCTCGCTCCTGGCCGCACCGCCCGCGCGGCTGGTGCCGCCGCTGCCCCCCGCCGACCTCCCGGCCCTCCTGGCGATGGACCCCACCAAGGACCCCGCCGCAGCCACGCGGATGCTCTCCGAGGCCGGCGTGCCGATGGACCAGCGCAAGAAGGCTGCAGAGGCAATGGCGAAGACCGGCGGCAGCACGCCGGTGGTCGTCGTGCTCGACGCAGCCATCCAGTGCGGCGGAACCTGCGGCGCCACCCGCGACCTCGCGGACCTCGTGGTCTCCATGGCCGCCGATGCCGCCAAGGACCCTGCAACCATCGAACGACTCGCGAAGCTCGCGCAGGCCACCGACGACCCGATGCGCGTGACGGCGTGCCGGACCATCGCCGCGTTGCCGGCGGACCAGCGCCCCGCGGCGCTCAAGGACCTGAAGGTCCGCGTGATCGCCCTGAAGGCCGTCCCCGGCGCCATGCAGTACGACGTCAAGGAAGTGAAGGCGAAGGCCGGCGAGATCCTCGACTTCTCCTTCGAGAACACCGACACCATCCAGCACAACCTGCTGGTGGTCACGCCCGGCAAGATGAGCGAGGTGGGCGTGGCGGCCGACAAGATGGGCGAGACCGCGGAGGGCAAGGCGGCGGAATTCGTGCCTGACCTTCCGTCCGTCATCGCCGTGATGGGGCTGGTGGACCCGCAGAAGTCCGGCCACCTCTACATGGCCGCTCCGCAGAAGCCCGGCACCTACCAGTACGTCTGCACCTATCCCGGACACTGGCGGATGATGAACGGCAAGCTGAAGGTGGAGAAGGCCGAGAAGTGACGGCGTCCGCGCCCGCCATCTCCGTCGTGACGCCCATGCACAACGAGGAGGCGTGTGTCGAGGAATTCGTGCGTCGCACCGATGCGGCGCTCGGCGCGATGGGCCGCAGCTACGAGATCATCGTCGTCAGCGACGGCTCCACCGACCGGACCGAGGAGATGGTGCGGAAGCTCCGGGAGCGCCATCCTTCGCTGCGCGGTGTCTTCCTGGCGCGCAACGGTGGCCAGTGCACCGCGCTCTACGCGGGCATCCAGGAGAGCCGTGGCGACGTGGTGGTGGTGATGGACGGCGACCTGCAGCACCTGCCGGAGGAGATCCACCTGCTGGTCGAGCGCATGGATGACGGCACCGCGCTCGTCTCCGGGAGCCGGACCGGGCGCACGGAGAGCCTGGTGCTCCGTCGCCTTCCGAGCCGCCTCGCCAATGCCATGCTGCGGCGCGTGAGCGGCTGCCCCATCCGCGACATGGGTGGATTCAAGGCGATTCGCGGCGACGTGGCCCGGGCATTGCGCCTGCGCCCGGGACACCACCGCCTGCTCCCCGCACTGGTCTGGATGCGCGGTGGCAGCGTCGCCGAGGTGTTCGTCAGCGCGCCGCCGCGCTTCGCCGGCCAGAGCCACTACGGGCTCGGGCGCTCCATGGACGTCCTCTTCGACGTCGTCATGCTCTGGTTCCAGGGCGCCACGCGCAGCCGGCCTATGTACCTCTTCGGCCGCGTGGGGCTCGCGGTGTTCGCGCTGGACGCGCTGGCGGGTGCATGGCTCCTCTGGGAGAAGCTGTATCGCGGCGAGCCACTGACGGAGCGACCCATGTTCTTCGTGGTGGTGATGCTCTTCCTGGCGGCGCTCTTCATGCTGGCCATGGGCTTCGTGCTGGAACTCCTCAGCGATGCGGTCAACGGGATCGGCAACGGCCGGCCCTACGTGGTTCGGGAGCGGCTTGGCTCGTAAACGCGCATTTGCCCTGTGAACACGGGACTTCCGGGGAGCGATGGCGTGTCCGCCGCATGCCCTCCTACACTGTGCGGTCTGCCATGTCCGCCCACGAAGCCGAACCCAGCAATCTCCCGCCCGGCGCCTCGCCGGAAGCCGTTGCGCGCACCTTGGCGCGGCATCCGCGCCCGCTCGGCGGCGACACCGCGCGCAGCATCGGCCCCGCGGTGGTGAGCCTCACCGCGATGGTGCTGAACAACGCCGAGGGATCGCCGCAGCACCGCGCCATCGGGCGCAAGCCGGACTGGCTGCGTGCGCGCGTGCCCGGTGGTGCCGGCTACGAGCGCCTGAAGGGCATCATCGACGAGCACCGGCTCCACACCGTCTGCCAGGAAGCCAGCTGCCCGAACATGGGCGAGTGCTGGAGCCGCGGCACCGCCACCATCATGATCCTCGGCGACACGTGCACGCGGTCATGCGGCTTCTGCAACGTGAAGACCGGGCGTCCGCCCGTCCTCGACACGGACGAGCCGCGCCGCGTCGCGGAGAGCCTGGCGCTCATGAAGCTGAAGCACGTGGTGATCACCAGCGTCAACCGCGACGAGCTTCCCGACGGCGGTGCCGAGATCTGGGCCGAGACCATCCGGCGCGTCCACGAGGCATGCCCGGGCATGAGCGTCGAATGCCTGGTGGGCGACTTCCTCGGCGACGAGCGGGCCATCCAGGCGGTGTGCGATGCCCGGCCGGAGATCCTCTCCCACAACATGGAGACGGTGCACCGCATGCATCCCGCGGTGCGCCCGCAGGCGAAGTACGAGCGATCGCTCGCGGTGCTCGCGCAGTTCAAGCGCAGCGGCCTCGTCACCAAGACCGGCATCATGGTGGGAATCGGGGAACGCGACGACGAGGTGCTCGCGCTGATGGACGATGTCCGCGCCGCAAGCAAGGCCGACATCCTGACCATCGGCCAGTACCTGCAGCCGACGCGCAACCACCTGCCGATCGACCGCTGGGTGCATCCCGACCAGTTCGCCATGTTCAAGCGCGAGGCGCTCGACAAGGGCTTCGGTGTCTGCGAAAGCGGACCGCTCGTGCGCTCGAGCTACCACGCCGAGGAGCAGGCGGACCAGCTCTCCAACATCGGTCGCTGAGCAGCGGGCGCGGGCCGAGGGCGAATGTCGTGGAACTCCCGGCCAAAATGCACACCGGCGCATGGCGTGCCTGCCAGGCGCCGGAGCACGGACGATCGGTTCCTCACCACGACGCCTTGACGGTCGTCAGATGAAGCGAAGCCCAGCCTCATGGTGGGTGGTGTGGCCATTGGCATCACGGATGGCCCGCGACCAGATGACCATGGTGGCGCGCCCGACCTGGACATCACCGGGTTGGAATTCCAGGACCACGCCCGTCATTCCTTCGGGCAGCGACGAATCCGTCCGCATCCGCGCACCGTTGCCGCTCACGTCAAGTGCGTCGTAGCGGCACAGATGCCCCGGATCATGGTGCCAGAACATCACCACCTCGCCGACGGAGTGATGGCGTCCGGTGTCCCGTCGCTCGATCGAATCGAGGAAGGCGCTGGCGCGGCGAACGTGCTGGCGGTCCTTTGGGCTGTCCATGCCATGAATCTCCTATGCGGTGGGCCGGTGATCCAGTGGTGTGACGCCTTCGGCCGTGGATTTGTTCGGCTTGGACCGGAAAATCGGTCTGTTGCGTCATCCCGTGGCCCCATAAGGGTGGTGCCCCGGCAATGCCGTGGCTGGCCCCTACCATGCCGCCCATGGCGTTCGAATTTCGGCACGCAGTGCTCGACAACGGTCTCACGGTCATCGCGGAGTGCAGCCCAGAGGCCCACACGGCCGCGGTCGGCTTCTTCGTCAAGACGGGCGCGCGCGACGAGCCGCGCGAGCTGATGGGCGTCAGCCACTTCCTCGAGCACATGGTGTTCAAGGGCACCGAACGCCGCACCGCCGATGACGTGAACCGGGACTTCGACCGGATCGGCGCCAGCCACAACGCGTTCACCTCGGGCGAGCTCACTGCGTTCCATGCGCACGTGCTCCCGGAGAAGGTGATGGATGCCACCGCGATCATCGCGGACATCCTGCGCCCGTCGCTCCGCCAGAAGGACTTCGACGAGGAGAAGGGCGTGATCCTGGAGGAGATCGCCATGTACGACGACAACCCGTTCTGGCGGCTCTGGGAGCACGCCAACGAGCGCTACTTCGGCGCACACCCGCTCGGGCACCGCGTGCTGGGGACGCGGGAGACGGTGTCGGCGCTGACGCGCGACCAGATGCAGCACTACTTCGACCGGCGCTACTCGGCTTCGAACACGGTGGTGTGCGCGGCGGGTGCCCTTGATTTCGACAGGTTCGTGGACCATGTCCGCGCGTGCTGCGCATCGTGGACCAGCGGCGAGGTGGCCCGTGCGCATCCGCCGTTCCATGCCCACGAGGAACGCCTGCTGGTGCCGATGAAGCAGGCCAACCGCGCGTACCTGGCGTGGCTTTGCCCGGCGCCCGCAGTGCAGGACCCGCGGCGCTATGCCGCGGCCATGCTTGCCCAGATCCTCGGCGATTCCGAGGGATCGCGCCTCTACTGGGCGCTGGTGGAGACCGGCATCGCCGAGGAGGCGCAGGCGCAGTACGACGGACATGACGGGATCGGCGAGTACGTCACGTACGTGGCGTGCAGCCCGGACGACGTCGCGCGGGTCGACGCCATCGTGCAGTCGGAGCTCGAGCGCGTCTGCACCGAGATCACCGAGCAGGAGCTTTCCAACGCCCGGGCGAAGGTGCGCACCTCGATCGCCATCGCGGGCGAGCGCCCCGAGGGACGCATGCGCCGGCTCGGGTCGCTGTGGCTCTACCGCGGCAACTACGCATCGCTCGAGGAAGAGCTGGCGCAGATCGACCGGCTCACCGTGGCGGACCTGCTGGCGGTGGCGAAGGACTTCCCGCTGCGGCCCACGCTGCGCGCGCAGGTCGTGCCGGAGGGTTGATGGACCGATGATTCACGCGGTGGCGGGAGCGAACACCAGCTGCATGGTGGGTGGTTCCGCGCCAAGCACGTGGCGCAGGTAGGCCGCGAGCAGCCGATTCGCCCGATCGACCGTGGATGCATCGCCAGTGCCTGGTTTCGTGCCGATTGCCGCCAGGCATTCGAGCGTCGACCGCCGGACCTTCCATCGTTGGCCGTCGACCGGTTCGCCGCTGCGGACGACACCGCCGGCCAACGGCGAGAACTCCGCCACCTCCGCGTCCGGATCGCACTCGACGGTGGGCCGATACCCGGTCTCGCAGAGCAAGGCCCACTGGAACGAGAGCAGCGCACCCGCGCCATCGGGCAGCGGCTCCTCGACACCCTGCACCAAACCGAGGACGCGCAGCGAATCGACCAGTTGGTCGAAGAGCGCGGGATGGGGGTCCTCCGGCTGCAGCATCCGTCCCACCAGGTCCGCCATGTAGAACGCCGCACGGTTGGCGGCAAGATCGGTGCGGAGGCGCGGGAAGACCTCCAGGAGGTCCCACTCCGTGAGGGTGGCCAGTTCGCGGCCGGGCTTGACGATGGCGCCGAACTCACCGCGGGAGAGGAGGTCGATGCCGCCGTCGAACGCGCCGCGCTCGCGCCGTGCGCCCTTCGCGAGACCACGGACAACACCCAGCGAGCGTCCGAAGAGGCTCACCGTCTGGCTCGTCTCGCTGAAATCCCAGTGGCGGATGCACAGTCCCTGGTCGTGGACGGTGCCCATCAGCCTGCCGATTGATTGATGCTGGATGCCTCGACGCGGTTTCGGCCGTTGAGCTTCGCCTTGTAGAGCGCGCTGTCGGCGGCGGCGATGAGGTCCTCGACGCCTTGGGTCCCGGGAAGCATGGAGATGTCGGCGATGCCGAAGCTCGCGGTGATCACCTTGCCGGCCGCGGATGGCCAGGTCTCGAGCTCGATGGCGCGGCGGTAGCGATCCGCCACCTCCAGTGCCTCGGAACCCGAGGTGTTCGGGAGGATGATCCCGAATTCCTCGCCGCCGTAGCGGCACGGGATGTCGCTGCCGCGACCGGACTGCAGGATCTTCGCGAGGCGCTCGAGCACCATGTCGCCGAACGGGTGGCCACGCTCGTCGTTGAGCTTCTTGAAGCCGTCCACGTCGCACATGACGAGCGTGAGCGAGCGACGGTGTCGGATGGATTCCGACACTTCCTGCGCAAGGCGGCGGTCGAAGTAGGTGCGGTTCCAGAGGCCGGTGAGGCCGTCGACCTGCGCCTTCTGCGCCAGCATCTTCACCAGGTGCTGCACGCGGAGCGCACTGCGCACGCGGGCCTTGAGCTCGACCACCTCGAACGGCTTGGCGACGAAGTCGACGGCGCCGAGGTCGAGCGCGCGCACGCGGTCCTCCATGCTTGCCGTGGCGGAGATGAAGATCACCGGGATGTCCTGGAGGTCCACGTCGGACTTGAGCGCCTGGAGCACCTCGAAGCCGTCCATTCCCTCCATCTCGATGTCGAGGAGGATCACGTCGGGCTGCAGGTCGCGCGCCATCTTCAGGCCCTGCACCGCGACCATCGAGCCATGCAGCTCGATCTGCTCATGCTGCAGGCGGACGCGCAGGAGCCGATGGATCAGCTCCGAGTCGTCGATCGCGAGGACCTTGGGAAGTGGTGAGGACTGGGGCGTCATCTGGGCAGGGCAATGATGCTATGGCCGAATCCATCGGCCGATCGGTGCCGGAACTTCATGGCCTGATCCTGGCCGCCACGGCGGCGAGCATTCCCACGCGGCTCCTGATGACGTTGGCCTGCTGACCGTCCTTCACGGCATTGTCCACGAGCGCTGCGGCCTCGCCGAGCTTCGGGTACCCGTAACCACCCGCCGCGCCCTTGAGCTGGTGGGCAAGCACGCGGACCTGCTCCAGGTCGCCCGCCGACAGCGACGCATGCATGGCTGCAAGCCGTTGCGGCAACTCACGGACGAAGAGGGCAACGATGCCCGCCATGTCCGGATCGTCGGCGAACTCGCTTCGGAGCGTGGTGTCGTCTGGAGTGAGGCGCATGGTGAAGTGGCAGGACAATCGAATTCGCTGCGCCGCGGGAAAAGGAACTTTGACCGAATTCAGGGAAGTTTGGTCAACGGCAGATCACATAACCGCCGATGGACCTCCCGCGATCCACCTAGAATCCGCCGTTCGCACCTGCACCCCGCCGCGCGAAAGCGCTGCGAGAGGAGATTCCGCCGAATGATCCCGCGCATGCCTCCCCAGGAGGCCCGTCTTGGCTTCATCTATTCCACACCGTTCCGCATCCAGGGCGTCTCCGTCGCCGGCGAGCAGGCGGTCGTCCATGTCCCGGAATTGGACCTGGTCTTCGACATCGGATTGTGCCCCCGGCCGACGTTGGCATCTCCGACCGTCGCGCTGACGCACACCCACATGGACCACGTCGCGGGCCTCCCGTACTGGTTCAGCCAGCGGTTCTTCCAGAAGATGCCGGGCACCGCACGTTGCCTGGCCCATCCCAAGATGGTGGAACCCCTGCGGCGGATGATGGCCTCGTGGGTGGACCTGGAGCGCCAGAAGACCCCGCACGAGATCGTCCCGATCGAGCCGGATTCCGAATACCAGCTCCGTCCCAACATGGTGGTGCGGGCCATCGAGGTCAGCCATACCACGCCGGCGCTGGCGTTCGTGGTGATCGAGCGGCGCAGCAAGCTCAAGGACGAGTTCGTGGGGCTCTCGCAGGAGAAGCTCCGCGAACTCAAGTCGCAGGGCACGGAGATCACGCGGACGCTCGAGATCCCGTTGGTTGCCTACACCGGCGACACCGAGATGGGCGACTTCCTGCTCCGCGACGAGTTCGTGAATGCCAAGGTGGTGATCACCGAGTGCACGTTCTTCGAGGACGAGCACCGCGACCGCGCCAAGATCGGCAAGCACATCCACGTGGACGACCTGCGGCCGCTGCTCGAGGCATGGAAGGCCAAGGACGTGGTGATCACGCACGTCTCGCGTCGCACGCTGATCCCGTTCGCGCGGGAGCGCATCGAGGCGATCGCGGGGGCCGAGCGCGCGCAGAACGTCCACCTGCTGATGGACCACCGGTCCAACAGGGCGCGCCATGAAAGTCAAGTGGCTGCGTTGGAAAATACGGCGGGAAATGCGCCGTCCGCCGATGCGGCGCACGTCGAGACGGACGCGGCGCCCACTGAAACGGATGCATGAAGCCACCACATGATGGTTGACGGTCGGTCGTGCGCGGTCTACATTCCGCACTGACGGATCGCGCGGCGTGGTGGGCAAACTTCTCCGCGCGCAACAACACGAATTCACTCCTTCGGATCCACTCGATGCAGTGGCGATCCAGTCGACGCAGGACGCGTCGGATGCGGTGCGGAACACCGCTGGGAGGTCTTGTCGCGTCCCGTGGTGCGTGGGACGATCGGTGCGCTTGCCCGCGTGCCACGGCATGGCCAGACCCAACCCGACCGACGCCATGTCCAACCGCACTGCATCCACCGAACAGACCGCCAGGAAGGCCGCGATGTCGCTGTCAGACATCCGCCACCGTGTCTTCGACCACCTCCGGCGTCACCATGGCGAGCTCTGCCGCCACTGGTTCGACCAGATCGAGGTGGTGGCGATGGACGGTGCCAACATCTCGCTCCTGGTGACCGAGCCCGTCAGGCTCTCGTACCTGCAGCGCTGCTGCGTGCCGCAGTTCACCGAAGCCGCCTGTGCGGCCACCGGCCTGCTGATCGGCGTGCAGTTCGTCGCCGATCGCACGACCCAGCCCTCGACCACGCCTTCGGCATCGAACGCGTCCGCTGCCGGCGCCCCCGGTGAGGCGCTCTTCGACGACCAGCTGGTGCTGTCGCCCGACTACGTCTTCGAGACGTTCGTCGTGGGACCGAACAACCGCCTCGCGCACGCGGCCGCCCAGGCAGTGGCCGCGAAGCCGGGCCGCGCCTACAACCCGTTCTTCGTGCATGGCGGCGTGGGGATGGGCAAGACCCACCTCCTGCAGGCCGTCTGCCAGGAGATGCTCCGGCGCGATCCGTCGGCGCGGATCGTCTACATCTCGTGCAGCACCTTCATGGACATCTTCCATGAGGCGGTGCGTGCGGGCCGAATGATGGAGTTCCGCCACCGCTTCCGCAACGCGGACATGCTGGTGATCGACGACATCCACTTCCTCTCCAAGCACGAGCAGACGCAGGAAGAGTTCTTCCACACGTTCAACGCGCTCTACCAGGGCGGGCGGCAGATCGTCCTCAGCTCGGACGCCGCGCCTTCGGAGATCCCGGACCTCGAGGAGCGCCTCGTCAGCCGCTTCAACTGCGGGCTGGTGGCGCGCATCGACCGGCCGGCATACGAGACCCGCATCGCCATCCTGAAGACCAAGGCAGCGCTGCATGACCTGCAGATGCCGGACGAGGTGCCGGCGTACATCGCCGCGCGCCTCGACTCGAACATCCGCGAGCTCGAGGGCGCGCTCACGCGCCTGCGCGGCCTGGCGATGGCCAACGGCGTGCCGATCACGCTTGAACTCGCCAAGCAGGCGCTCGCCGATGGCCGCCCGGCAGAGGTCGCCGGCACCGCCACCCAGCCGACCATCCAGCAGATCATCGACGCGGTCACCAAGTACTACGACATCAAGCTCAGCGACCTGATGTCCAAGCGCCGGCACAAGAGCGTCACGCTTCCGCGCCAGGTGTGCATGTGGCTCGCTCGAAAGCACACGCGCTTCTCGCTCGAGGAGATCGGCGGTTACTTCGGCGGGCGCGACCACACCACCGTCATGCACGCCGTGCGGACCGTCGGCTCGCGCGCGCAGACCGACGCGGCACTGTCGAGCGACGTGACCCGGATCGAGCAGTCGCTGGAACGCCGCGAGCCTGTCTGAGCGGGTGGGCGAAGCGTGCGGGGGCTGTCGGTTGCTGACGATCGTCAAGGCGCAACGTAGCCGTGAAATCGGCGAATAACGTGGTTGCATGTCTGTCGTGCAACCGTGGACACCCAGGGAAACCCGGACCCTGACGCGACTCGAACGCGAGTGGCACGAAGTTGACAGTCGAACCACCGTCCGCTCGGGCAATGCACACCGTGCTGGAGAAACGACTTACGCGCCTTGACTCCCGGGTTGTCCACAGGATGACAGGACTCATTTCTAGGAGGAGAGATAGATATCTCTTTATGTTCTCTGAATGACGTCGTCATGCTCGGGAAGGCTGACAACCGTCCCTCCACCCGGTCACGCCCGACGCTGGCACTCAGCACACCAGACCGTTGCCCGACCCGCCAGCCGGGCACCCCGCAAGGCGGCTCCGCAGCCCATGCATGGCTCCCCATCCCGGCCGTACACCGCATGGAGCTGCTGCGCGTTGCCGCGTGCGCCGTTGCCGGCTCGGTAATCGCGCAACGTGCTGCCGCCGTGGGTGACGGCACGCATCAGGATGGTGCGGATCGATTCGGCGAGTTCCGCGAC
>JBIIJH010000199.1:0-3819 GCA_044233905.1 Phycisphaerales bacterium | reverse complement strand
GAGCGTGGTGACCACGCGGCGGCTCTCCGGGAGCTTCTTCGGCTGGTCCTTCTCCTTCTCGACGCTCTCGCTGAAGCGCTCGAGGCGGATGTCGATCCAGTCGTGCAGGTCGATGGCCTTGGTCTCGTAGGCCAGCAGCGCCTCGGCCAGGTCCTTCATGCGGCGGATGCCGCCCTGCTCGGTGGGCTTGTCCTTGAAGCCGACCGTGAGGAAGTACACGCCCATGACGATGTCCTGGGACGGGCTGACGATCGGGTTGCCGTTCGCCGGGCTGAAGATGTTGTGGATGGACATCATCAGCACCTGCGCCTCGGCCTGTGCCTCGACGCTCAGCGGCAGGTGGACCGCCATCTGGTCACCGTCGAAGTCGGCGTTGTAGCCGGTGCAGACGAGCGGGTGGATCTTGATGGCGTTGCCTTCGACCAGCACCGGCTCGAAGGCCTGGATGCCCATGCGGTGCAGGGTGGGGGCGCGGTTCAGGAGAACCGGGTGGTTCTTGATGACCGTCTCGAGGATGTCCCACACCTCGGCGTCGCGACGCTCGAGCATGCGCTTGGCGCTCTTGATGGTGTCCGCCAGGCCCTGTTCCTTGAGCTTGCGGATGATGAACGGCTGGTACAGCTCGAGCGCGATCTTCTTCGGGAGGCCGCACTGCCAGAGCTTGAGCTCCGGGCCGACCACGATGACCGAGCGGGCCGAGTAGTCGACGCGCTTGCCGAGCAGGTTCTCGCGGAAGCGGCCCTGCTTGCCCTTGATCATGTCGGTGATCGACTTGAGCGGGCGGTTGGAGCTGCCGAGCACCGGGCGGCGGCAGCGGCCGTTGTCGAACAGTGCGTCGACGGCCTGCTGCAGCATGCGCTTCTCGTTGCGGATGATGACCTCGGGGGCATTGAGGTCCATCAGCTTCTTGAGGCGGTTGTTGCGGTTGATGATGCGGCGGTACAGGTCGTTCAGGTCGCTGGTGGCGAAGTTGCCGCTCTCCAGCATGACCAGCGGACGCAGGTCGGGCGGGATGACCGGGACGACGTCCAGCACCATCCACGTGGGATCGTTCGGGCTCTTGCGGATGGCCTCGACGATCTTCAGGCGCTTGGACAGGTCCTTCTGCTTCTGCTTGCTCTTCGTGTTGAAGAGGTCCTCGCGGAGCTTGACGGCCTCGTCATCGAGGTCGAGCTTCATGGGGGAGAGCAGCTCGCGGACCGCCTCGGCGCCCATCATCGCGGTGAACGAGCCGGGGCCGAACTTCTCGACCGCCGCGCGGTGCTCGTCCTCGGTCAGCATCTGCTTGAACTCGAGCTCGGTGGAGCCCGGGTCGGTGACGACGTAGTCCTGGAAGTAGACGACCTTCTCGATGTCGCTGGTCTTCATGGCCAGCAGGTTGCCGAGGCGGCTCGGCATGGCCTTGAAGTACCAGATGTGGACGATGGGCGCGGCCAGGTTGATGTGGCCCATGCGCTTGCGGCGCACGCGGCTGTGCGTCACCTTGACGCCGCAGCGGTCGCAGATGATGCCCTTGTACTTGGTGCCCTTGTACTTGCCGCAGGCGCACTCGAAGTCGCGCTCCGGGCCGAAGATCCGCTCGCAGAACAGGCCGTCGCGCTCGGGACGGTAGGTGCGGTAGTTGATCGTCTCGGGCTTCTTGACCTCACCGAAGCTCCAGCTGCGGATGTCGTTCGGGCCCGCGAGGGTGATCTTCACGGCGCCGATGTCGTTCACGCGGTCGTAGACGTTCTCAGACATGTCTTTGCTCGCTTTTCTGTCCGCCTGCGGGGCGGGGATGCGGTCGTTCGGTCGGTGGCGGCCCGTGGGGGCCGATTGCTAGCGCGTTGGTTGCCGGCCGCGGGCCCGATGGGCGCGCGGCCGGTTCGTGTCATGGTCAGTCGAGGATGGGACGATCGTCGCCCGAGAGCTTCTCGAGCTGGATGTTCATCGCCAGACCCTTGATCTCGTGGCAGAGGACGTCGAACACGACGGGCATGCCCGCCTCCAGGGTGTTCGTGCCCTTGACCATCGAGTCGTAGATCTTGGTGCGTCCCTCGACGTCATCGCTCTTGACGGTGAGGAGCTCCTGCAGGACGTAGGCAGCGCCGTACGCCTCCAGGCCCCACACTTCCATCTCGCCGAAGCGCTGGCCGCCCGTGCGTGCCTTGCCGCCCAGCGGCTGCTGGGTGATGAGGCTGTACGGACCCGTGCTGCGGGCGTGGATCTTGTCGTCGACGAGGTGGTGGAGCTTCAGGATGTACATGAAGCCGACCGTGGTCTTCTGCTTGAACGGCTCGCCCGTGCGGCCGTCGTACAGCTGGACCTTGCCGGTCGCCGGCATGCGGGCGAGCAGCTCGCGGGGAGTGCCCGGTTCCTTGCCGGTCTTCTCGAAGGTGTCGAGGCGCTGGGCCACGTGCTTGTTGGCGTCGCTGACCGTCTCGAAGATCTCGGCCTCGGTCGCACCGTCGAAGACGGGCGTGAGCGCCTGGAACCCGAGCACCTGCGCCGCCCAGCCGAGGTGGACCTCGAGGATCTGGCCGACGTTCATGCGGCTCGGCACGCCGAGCGGGTTCAGGAGCACGTCGACGGCAGTGCCGTCCTCGAGGAAGGGCATGTCCTCCTCGGGAACGATGCGGGCAATGACGCCCTTGTTGCCGTGACGGCCTGCCATCTTGTCGCCCACCGAGAGCTGGCGCTTGGTGGCGACGTAGACCTTGACCATCTCGAGCACGCCCGAGGGGAGCTCGTCGCCACGCTTCATGTGGCCGACCTTGCGCTCCTTCTCGACCGAGATTCCCTGGATGCGCGGCCAGAACTGGCCGTAGGTCACCAGGGCGGCGTCGCGCGCCTCCTTGGAGCCCTTCATCCACTTGTCGGAGAAGTTCTGGATCTGCTCGAGGATGACCTCGTCGATGTCGCTGGCGCCCACCTTCTGGCGGGTGCTCGGGTCGACCATCTCGGCGCCGAGGGCGGCGTTGACGAGCTGCACCATCTGCTTGAAGAGCGAGATGGCCTTCTTGTCGAGCTGTTCCTCGAACTCGGAGATGTCCTTCTTCAGCTGCTTCTTCTGCTCCTCGTTGAGGTGCATGCGGCGGCTGAAGCGCTTGGCGCCGATCACGACGCCCTCGGTGCCTGCCGGCACCTCGAGCGAATCGTTCTTGACGTCCTCGCCCGCGCGACCGAAGATCGCGTGGAGGAGCTTCTCTTCCGGGCTGAGCTCGGACTTCGACTTCGGGCTGACCTTGCCGACGAGGATGTCGCCGGGACCGACGCGAGCGCCGATGCGGATCACGCCGAACTCGTCGAGGTTGCGCAGCATCTTCTCGGAGACGTTCGGGATGTCCGCGGTGAACTCCTCGCGGCCGAGCTTGGTCTCGCGGATCTCCACCTCGAAGCTCTCGATGTGGATCGACGTGAACACGTCGTCCTTCACCAGGCGCTCGTTGATGACGATGGCGTCCTCGAAGTTGTAGCCGTCGAACGTGTTGAACGCCACGAGCGCGTTCTTGCCGATGGCCAGCTCGCCCATCTTGGTGGAGGCGCCGTCGGCGATGATCTCGCCGGCCTTGACCTTCTGCCCGGGCTTGACGACCGGACGCTGGTTCTGGCAGGTGCGCTCGTTGAGGCCCGCGAACTTGCGGAGCTCGTACTCGTCGGCGTTGTCGATGATGATGCGCTGGCTGTCGACGAACGTCACGATGCCGCCGCGCGCAGCCTTCACGATCATGCCGGAGTGGGTTCCGACCACGCGCTCCATGCCCGTGGCGACGCACGGCGGGTCGCTCTTGACGAGCGGCACTGCCTGGCGCTGCATGTTCGAGCCCATGAGCGCGCGGT
>JBIIJH010000006.1:0-38744 GCA_044233905.1 Phycisphaerales bacterium | reverse complement strand
TCTACGACGACTACAAGCGCCTCTCTTGATGGAGGGCACCACGCAGATCGGGAAGTCGCCGGCGATGCCGCCGCCGATCTGGAAGAAGCCGATGCCCTTGCCGGCAGAGAGGCGCTTGTAGTCGTCGTAGAAGCCGGCCATGTACTCGATGCCGCTCTTCACGATGCTGGCGCTGCACTCGCCGAACTTCACGTGCGACGCGAAGATGTTGCCGAACGTCGAGTCCTCGTGGCCGGGGACCACGATCGGGAGCTTGGCCTTCGCGGCGGCGAGCAGCCAGCACTCGTCCGGGTTGCCCTGGAACTTCGACTTGGGGAGCGAGAGCACCAGCTCGTAGAAGTACTCATGCCAGTAGCGGCGCTCGCCGTTCTTGGTGGCCTTCTTCCACATCGGCACCAGGATCTTCTCCACCGCGCGGAACGCCTCGTCCTCGGGGATGCTGGTGTCGGTGACGCGGCGCATGCGCTGCTTCAGGATCTTGGTGTCGTCCTGCTTGGTGAAGTAGCGGTACTCCGGGAAGTCCTTGTAGCCGTGGTGCGCCACCAGCCGGAAGAGCGATTCCTCCAGGTTGGCGCCGGTCACGCTCAGGCCATGCACCAGCCCGGCGCGGATGGCCGGCGCCAGCGTGATGCCCAGCTGCGCCGAGCTCATGGCGCCCGCCACGGCCCAGTACATCTTGCCGCCGCCGTTCACGTGGTCCCAGTACGCGTACAGGGCGTCGCGCGTGGCACGGGAGTTGAAGTTGCGGTAGTTGTTGGCGACGAACTGGAGAATGGGGAGCGACGTCTTCGGCATGGGGTGGGGAATGTACAGGAGGCCCGTCAGGCCGACGCCCCGGTGTTCCCGACGGCGTCCTGGACGCCCGCGGCACCGACCCCGCCCATGAATTCCACCTTGCCGCTGGACACGTCGTACATCGCGCCGGCGATGCCGATCTCGCCGTTCATGATCATGGACCGCAGCACCGGGCTGTGTTCCTCGATCCAGCGGATGGTGTTGCGCACGTGGATGGTGGCCACGCGGTCCACGAAGTCGTGGTTGGAGCTGTCGCGGACGCCGGTGGTCCGCGTCTCCATGGCGACTGCCTCGGAGATCGGCTCGGTGATGGAGCCGAGGTTCGTGAGGCCCGTCGCCTCGACCGGGTCGAGTCCCTTCGAGACGAAGTCGCAGGTGGCCTTCACCGCGCCGCAGCTGGTGTGCCCCAGCACGACGATCAGCTTCGCGCCGGCAACCTTGCAGGCGAACTCCATGCTGCCGAGCGCCTTGGCGCTGGCCACGTTGCCGGCGAGCCGCACGCTGAAGATGTCGCCGAGGCCGAGGTCGAAGAGGATCTCGGCCGGCGAACGGCTGTCGATGCAGCTCAGGACCACCGCCATCGGGTGCTGCCCGGCGGCAGTGGCGTCGACCTGCTTCGCGAGGTCGCGGTTGAGGCGCTGTCCGGAGGCGAAGCGATCGTTGCCCTCCTTCAGGACGCGGAGCACCCGGTCGGGCGTCAGCGAAGCCTGGATGTCCTTGGTGGTCCAGTCCACGTAGAGCTTGACGTCCTGCAGCGGGTAGCGGTCCTTGAAGCCCTGCAGGCTGACCGAGACGCCGCGCGCCGGTGCCGACTCGTTCACGAACTCCTTGATCATCGAGACGATGTCCGGATCGATGTAGTCGGTGGCACGGGCATCGATCGACACCTGGTCGCCGCGCCGGAACTCGCCGAGCGTGGTGGCCAGCTGCGCGCGGTTGAGGAAGCTGGCCTGGGTTGCCAGCTCGATCCGGTGGACGAGGCCGCCCACGTGGTCTTCCTTGATGATGCGGAAGCCGCGGCGGGCGTTGCTCAGGAGGATGAAGACGATGCTGGTGGCCAGGCCGATCATCACGCCGATCAGCAGGTCGGTGACCACGATCGCCACCACCGTGACGAAGAACGGCACGAACTGCTTGAAGCCCTCGCTCCACATCTGCCGGAACACCTTCGGGCTCGCAAGCTTCAGGCCGGTCGCGATCAGCACGGCGGCAAGCGCCGCGAGCGGGATCCGGTTCAGCGCCCCGGGAATGAGCAGCAGGCAGCCGAGCAGCAGCACGCCATGGAAGATCGCCGCGCGCCGGGTCCGTGCGCCGTTCGACGCGTTCACCGAGCTGCGCACGATCACCGAGGTCATCGGCAGGCCGCCCACCAGGCCGGCGAGCATGTTGCCGGTGCCCTGCGCCACCAGCTCACGGTTCGGGGGCGAAACGCGTCGCTCGGGGTCGAGCTTGTCGGTGGCCTCCAGGTTGAGGAGCGTCTCGAGCGAGGCCACCACCGCCAGGGTGACGGCGGCGCGCAGCACGGCAGGATCGTTCCACCGCGAGAAGTCGGGGAACGTGAGCAGGTCGCCCCATCCCATGCCCTCGGAACCGACCACGGGAACCGTGACCAGGTGGCTCTGCTCGATGGACCACGCCGATCCCGTCAGTCGCAGCGCCTCGCTGATCGCCACGCCGATCAGGACGGCGGCAAGCGATGCCGGGAACTTGGACTTCTTGAGGGGAGACTTGCCCCACGCCATCAGGACAGCGAAGCAGGTCAGGCCGACGATCAGGGCCCCGGGAACGAAGAACTTCACCGCATCGGCCAGGTGCGAGAGCGTGGTGCTGCCGTCCGGGCTCACGAAGGACATGTCGCCCTCGTAGTCGGAGTCGTATCCCACCAGGTGGGGGATCTGCTTCAGGATCAGCAGCACGCCGATGGCGACCAGCAGGCCCTTGATCACGTTGTTCGGGAAGTAGTTGGCCAGCACGCCGCCGCGGAGAATGCCGGCGACGATCTGGATGCCGCCGGCGATCATCACCGCGAAGAGGAACGCTTCGAACGAGCCGAGCCCCTGGATCTGCGCCATGACGATGGCGGCAAGGCCGGCGGCCGGCCCGCTGACGCTGACGTGCGACCCGCTCATCGCGCCCACCACGATGCCGCCGATGATGCCCGAGATGACGCCGGAGATGATCGGTGCCCCGGACGCGAGTGCAATGCCGAGGCAGAGCGGGATGGCGACGAGGAAGACGACGAGGCCGGCGATGAGGTCCCCGGCGAGCGGAGCCGGACGCTCGATGGTGGGTGAGGTGGGGTTGGGCATTGAGGTTCGTAGGTTAGGCCGATTCAGGAATCACCGAGGGGACAAGTGGGTGAGTTATTTGCCAGATTGAATGCGTGCCGCCGCACGTTGCGCGGTCGCACGCAGCGTTCGCGGTGTGTGGCCCCTGCCTGATGGGCCAGTACGCGTAGATTTGCTCCGATGCATCGATACGGGTTCGCTCGAAGTGGCATGGAACGCGGTCGGGCGGAACTGCCCGTTCGAGATCGCGTGATGCCGTCCGGCACGCTGCGACGGGGAACCGCGTTGGCCGCGGTGTTCGCGCTGCTCGCCGTCGTCTCGCTCGCCGGCTGCCTTGGCGGCGGGCGTCGCACTTCCACCTGGAACAGCTCTGCCGTGGAGTCGGTCGACACCGTGCAGGCGCTCGCGCTGCAGTCGGCGGTGATGAGCATGTCCGACGACTGGAACTCCGCGCTCGGCGCCATGGCGTACGACATGCAGCGCGCCTGCGGCAGCGACATGGAGTGCATCTGGGTCACGCAGGCATTCCTCCGCAACGGCATGGGCGCATCGCTTGACGTGGCGGTGGGCCCGAACCCCAGCGTCGCCATCATGGACATGCTGGTGCTCTGCTCGCTCGAGACCTGGGCGCTCGAGCACCACTGGGCGGGCTTCGGCATCCCGCTCGAGGCGGGCCTCGCGGGCGCCAAGCAGCTGGCCAAGGCGCGCGATTCGCTCTGGGCCCAGGCCGCCGATCACCTGAAGGCACCCGAGCTCGCGCGCCTGCGCACGCTGATCGACGCGTGGATCGCGCGGCACCCGGACCAGGGCATCGTCTCGTTCGTGCGCCTGTCGGACTTTGCCAGCGACCGCAACCAGCTGACGCTGGCCGAGCGCGCCGAGGCGGGTGGGCTGCTCGAGGAGCTCACCGATGTCTCCGTGGCCGTCGACGACGCGCGCCTCCTCGGCGAGCGTGCGCTCTGGTACTCGTCGCGCTATCCGTACGTGCTCGGCCAGCAGGTGGAGATGACCGCGCTCCGCCTGACGCAGAACATCTCGAACCAGGTGGCTTTGCAGCGCGAGGCCATCCTCGGCGGCGTGGCCAAGGAGCGCGAAGCCATCATCTCGAGCCTTTCGGAACAGGAGCGCACGCTGACGCCCGTGCTCGCCGAGGCGCGCGGAACCATCGCCGAGGCGCGTGCGCTCTCCACCGAACTGCAGAAGGTGATCGCCGCCATCGATGGGCTGGTGGCGCGGTTCGACAACACGCGTTCCGATGGCAAGTCACTCTCCATCGCCGATCTCGAGTCGCTCGTGCGCGAGGCAGGCACCTCCGCCGCCGAGGCGCGAAAGCTCATCGAGGCGAGCAGCGGATTGGTGCAGTCGGATCGATTGCCTGCGGCCGCCGCAGGCGTCGATCGCGTGGCGCGCGACCTGGTGGACCGCGTGCTCTGGGGCGCCGCCGGGATCGTGGTGCTGCTCTGCGGCGGGCTGGCGCTCGTGCGCCGGGTGCCGCAGCGCGCGGAACGGGCGTGAGCGAACCGGCGGACGTGAAACTGCGGCGAGTCCGGAACCTCGTACGCTTTCCCCATGCACCGCGCCGTTCTTGAAGTCATCTGCGGCCCCATGTTCGCCGGCAAGACCACGGAACTGATGCGCCGCATTGCCGCCGCGCGCGATGCGGGGCAGCGCGTCCTGGTGGTGAAGCCCGCGCACGACACGCGCTACGCGCAGGCGGCCATCGTCACCCACACCGGCGAGCGCGTGCCAGCCATCGCCGTGACCGCGCTCGACGAGGCGCTCGCCCACCCCGCGGAACTGGTGGCCATCGACGAGATCCACTTCTTCGCGTCCGAGGCCGTGCCGCCCATCGAGGCCATGCTCGAACGCGGCACGAGCGTGGTGGTGGCGGGCTGCGACCTCGATCACTTCGGCGGCACGTTCACGCCGTTCGATGCGCTGCTTCCGCGCGCGCACACCGTGACGCGCATCGCGGGCACCTGCGTCCGCTGCGGCGCGCCCAGTACGCACAGCGAGCGGATCGTCCCCATCACCGACCGGATCATCGTGGGCGGGATCGGCGATTTCGTAGCCACCTGCGCCGCGTGCTTCCGTCCGTGCGTGCGCGGGTGATCACGCGGTGACGTCGGTTGCGCGTGCTGCATCGCCGGGCACCGCGTCGTTCACCACCACGAAGTGCGCGCCGGCGCGGTACGCGGCCGAGTGCAGCGCGAACGTCGGTTCCGCCACGCCGTGGAAGAACTTCTCCAGGTACTCGATGGGCCACGGCCGCTCGCCTGCGCGCTCTCGCTCCACGGCCCGCGCCCAGCGCGTGGACTGCGGCGCCTCCACGAACACCGCCACGTCCACGTGCGTGCGGGGCAGGGCGTGCAGCGCGTGCAGCCCTTCCACCACCACGATCTCGGCCGGCTCCACGCGCTGCTCGCCGACGCGCGCGTGCGCCTCGAACGTCCAGTGCGGAATGCTGGTGGCGCGGCCGGCTCGCAGCTCCGCCAGGTCCTGCGCCAGGCGCGCAAGGTCCGACGATTCCGGCAGGTCGCGCAAGTGTTCGGGCGTGCGGTCATAGTCGGGCAGGTAGTGGTCGGTGCTCACCACGCATGCGGAAATGCGGCGCGCGAGCGTCGACTTTCCCGCCGCCACCGCGCCGGTGATCCCCACCACCGCGCGCCCGCCGCGCGCCCGCGCCGCGGCAAGGATGGCGTCGGCGGCGACTTCGAAGTGGATGGTGCGTGGCTCGGGGTGCACGGGCACAGGATAGGGCCCATCCCGCGCGTCTCCGTATGCTGCGCCCGCGCCTGCACCGTGCGGCGCTCGCATCGAACGCCGGAGAACGCATGCAGCAATTCACGGGTCTCCTCGGCGTCCTCTTCATTCTTGGTCTCGGCTGGGCGCTCTCCACCGACCGCCGCGCCATCAACCGCCGCACCATTCTCGCGGGCGTCGGCCTGCAGTTCGCCATTGCCTTCCTGTTCCTGCGCTTCCCCCCCGTGGCGGCGGTGTTCACGCTCTTTGCCACGGGCGTCACGCGGGTGATCGGATTCGCCGAGGAAGGCACCCGGTTCGTCTTCGGAAATGCCGCCGATTCCTCGGCCGCATGGGGCTTCATCTTTGCGGTGAAGGTGCTCCCCATCATCGTCTTCTTCGCATCGCTGATGGCGGTGCTGTACCACCTCGGCGTCATGCAGCGCGTGGTGGCGGCACTTGCAGTCGTCCTCCGCCGCGTGCTCGGGATCAGCGGCGCCGAGGCGCTCTCCGGCGCGGCCAACATCTTCCTGGGCCAGACCGAGGCGCCGCTCACGGTCAAGCCGTTCATCGCCGGCATGACGCGCTCGCAGCTCATGTGCATCATGGTGGGCGGCTTTGCAACGATTGCCGGCAGCGTGATGGCGGCCTACATCGTGATGGTCGGCGGCGACGATCCGTATGCCCGCATCGAGGTGGCCCGGCACTTCATGACTGCAAGCGTCATGAGCGCGCCCGCCGGCATCGTGATGGCGAAGCTCATGCTCCCCGAGACGGAGAAGGTGGCCGACGAGTCCTTCGACGCGCTCCGATCGCTGCCGCGCACCACGTCCAACGTGATGGACGCCGCCGCCGAGGGCGCCACCGACGGCCTGCGCCTCGCCCTCAACGTGGCCGCCATGCTGGTGGCATTCGTCTCGCTGATCGCGCTCCTCAACTGGCCGCTGGCCGCGCTCAGCGAGGTGGATGCCGGCTGGCTTCCCATCGCGCATTGGCGCGAATCCATGGGCCTTCCGGTGCTCACCTTCCAGAACATCCTGGGCATCCTGCTGCAGCCGCTCGCGTGGCTGATGGGCGCCGGCAGCGAGTCGCGCACGGTGGCCTCGCTCATGGGCGAGCAGGTGATCGCCACGGAGTTCGTGGCCTACGCCGATCTTGCCTCGCAGGTGAAGGCGCAGTCCATCTCGCCGCGCGCGCAGACCATCTCCACGTACGCGCTGTGCGGCTTCGCCAACCTGGCGTCGATCGCCATCCAGATCGGCGGTCTCGGCGCCATGGCACCGGAGCGTCGTGCGGACATCGCCGCGATCGGTCTGCGCGCCATGACCGCGGGTGCGCTTGCCTGCTGGATGACGGGAGCCATCGCCGGCGTGTTCGTTCCCCAGTGATCCTGCCGCGATGCGGTGACCTTCAGCGGTAGCCCGCGCGCACCGTCTCCACTGCGGCGTCGTCGAAGCGGTCGTCGCGGCGCATCTGGCTGAAGAGCGCCAGCAGCTCGGTCTCGGTAAGCCGCTTCTTCTCCGCACCCGCAACATCCAGGTAGACGCGCCCGCGGTGCATGGCCACCAGGCGGTCGCCCAGCGTGGCCGCCTGCTGCATGGAGTGCGTCACCATGATGGTGGTGCTGCTCGAGCGCGCCACCAGCCGCGTGGTCAGGTCGATCACCAGCTCCGCGCTGCGTGGGTCGAGCGCGGCGGTGTGTTCGTCGAGGAGCAGCACGGGCGGGTTCGTGAGCGTGGCCATCAGCAGCGTGATCGACTGCCGCTGGCCGCCGGAAAGCAGGCCGATCGGATCATCGAGGCGATCCTCGAGCCCCAGCCCGATCTGCGCCAGGAGGTCGCGCCATTCGCCGCGCCGCGCGCCGCGCAGGAGCGGTGCGAGCGTGCGCCACCTGCCGCGCTTGGAGGCCAGCGCCAGGTTCTCCGCCACGGTGAGGCCGGGCGCCGTGCCCGCGAACGGATCCTGGAACACGCGGCCCACCACGTGCGCGCGCCGGTGCTCCGGCCACGGCGTGATGTCCGCGCCGTCCACCACGATGCGCCCGGCGTCGAGCGGGAACGCGCCGGCGATGGCGCCCTGCAGCGTGCTCTTGCCGGAGCCGTTGGTGCCGATCACCACCGTGAACGAGCCCGCCTCGAACTCGAGGTTCACGCCCGCCAGTGCGCGCACCTCGTTCGCGGTGCCGGGGTTGAAGGTCTTGCGGACACCGTCAAGCGTGAGCATGTGCGCCTCGCTTTCGTGCAAGTCCCTGCAGCCAGCCCGGGCCCACGATGGCGGCGAGCACCACCACCGCCGTCACCAGCCGCAGGTCGTTGGCATCGAGTCCCATGCGGATGGCAATGGCCACGAGGAGGCGGAAGAGCACCGCGCCCATCACCGCGCCCACCACGGCCAACGGCACCGAGCGCACCGGGCCCACGAGCGTCTGCCCCAGGATCACGCTTGCCAGGCCCATCACGATCACGCCGATTCCCATCTGCGCATCGGCAAACGCCTGCATCTGCGCAAAGAGCGAGCCGGAAAGGGCTACCAGCATGTTGGAGAGCGCCAGCCCCAGGATGGTCATGCGGTCGGTGCTGGTGCCGAGCGCACGCAGCATGCGCGCGTTGTCGCCGGTGGCGCGCATGGCGGCGCCCAGCTCGGTCTTCAGGAAGAGGCAGAGGAGGAGCGTGGCCACCGTGGCCATCACCAGCGTGGCCACCAGCAGGCCGACATCGCTGCTCGGTGCCGTGCGGCCGAGGATGGTGACCTCGGGGCCGAACCATGCGCGTGCCGTTTCCTCGAACGGCGTGAACAGCGTGCGCGCACCGATCGGCAGGTTGCTCGCGCCCATCACGCGCAGGTTCACGGAATACAGCGCCGTCATCACCAGGATGCCCGACAGCAGCGCGTTCACCTTGAAGCGCACGTGGATGATGCCGGTGACCGCCCCCGCCATCATGCCGCCCGCCATGCCGGCAAGCGTTGCCGGCACCGGGCCCCAGCCGAGCGCCAGGAGCCGCGCGGTGATGGCCGCACCCAGCGGGAACGATCCATCCGCCGTGATGTCCGGCATCTGGTAGACGCGGAACGAGAGGAAGATCCCGAGCGCCAGCACGGCGAACACCAGGCCGATGGCAAGCGTGGCAAGCAGCAGGCTCATGGCGTGCCTCCCATCGGGACCACCCACACCGAGCCGCGCAGGAACGCGCTTTCCGCGCGGTCCGCGCCGCGCAGCGCGTGCATGACCGCACGCAGCGGCTGTTCCGCGAGCAGCTGCCCCACCGTGGCCACGTCCCGCGCGCTGCGGGGCATCGGCCGGTAGCCGGCCACCGCCACGTGCGCGTGGAGGAGCGTGCCTCCGGGAAGTTCGTTCATGGTGGCACGCACCGCGGTGTCAAGCTTCGCTGCGTCCGCGGCGTTGCACGCGAATCCCGCGGCCACCATCGATTCACCGCGGTGCATCGGCTCGCCTGCGTAGCGCATGTCGCGGCGCATGGCGTCCGGCGTCATGCGTGCCGGCTCGTCTGGCCATCCGTCCGGCGAGGTCCGCGCCCACGCGCCGAACGCGCCCGCGCATTCGCCGCACACGACGAACGCCACCGGCCCGCCCACCGCGCGCAGCAGTGCGCCCGCGAGTGCGCCGAGCGTCACCGTGCCGTCGCCGGCGGCCTCGAAGTGCCCGTGCATCGCAGGCGCGGCATCGATCATCACCGCACGCCGCGCAATGCACGTCACCGCGCCCGCCTCGGACGATGCCAGGCAATCGGGGCGGGGCGCCTCGCCCGGCAGCACCACGGCAGTACCGCCCGCGGCCAGGCCGTCGCCGAAGAGTCCGCGCGCTGCGGCCGCATCGGCGGCAAGCGCCAGGTGGCCCACGGCGATCGTGTTCGCGCTCACGCGCAACGGTCCCGCCTCCACGAACACGGCCGCGCCGCGCGAGGCCGGCGTGGTGGTCGGCGAAAGCGTGCCGTTCCAGCCCTCGCCGAAGGAGACCGAAGAGAGCGATGCAGTCGTGGCCGGCGCCGCGCGCAGCCCGAGCAGGCCATCGAGCTTTGCGATGCGCAGCATGTCGCGCACCGGCGCGCTTGCCTCCACGATCACCAGCGAGCTGCCCACCGCACGCAGCCGGCCCACGGCCTTCAGCATCACGCCGATGCCCACGGACGAGATGAACGTGGTGGCGCCCATGTCGAGCTCCACGCGCGGCCGTCCCAGCCGGATGGCCTCCTCGAGCGCCACGGACACGGGCTCGCTCCATGCGGCATCCAGGCGTCCGTCCAGGACCAGTCGCACCGCTTCGTCGTTGACCTGGCGCTCGATCCTCATGGCTTCGTCCCCGTGGACTCGGTCATGGTGCGCGCGCCCGTCATGCGCTCGGCGGGCAGCACCACGTGGTACTTCGCCATGCGTGCCGGGTTGACCAGGAGTTCCGTGCGATCGGGCCAGCTGAAGGGGATCTTGGCGGTCTGCTCGCCCTTGAGGACACGCGCCACCAGCCGCGCGGACAGCCGCCCCACGTCCTCGAAGTCGCGTGACACCGCAAGCGTCGCACCGGCACGCATCGCGCCCGGCGTGAACGCCAGCACCGGAATGCCCGCGCGATCGGCGGCCTTCACGATGGTGGCAAAGCCGGTGCCCGATGAGTTGTCGGAGATCTGCACCATGGCCTGGACACCCTGCGTCACCACGCCGTCGGCCGCTTCCGGCAGTTCGGTCGGGCGGTCCGCGCCCGCGGACACCAGCTCGATGCCCGCCTTGCGCAGCTCCACCGCCAGTTCGTCGCGGTTGAAGACGCTGTTGGTCTCGCCGGGCGCGAACACCGTGCCCACGCGGCGTGCATTGGGCAGCGCCTCCCGGACGATCCGCGCCATCAGCGCCACGTCGGAACTCGTCTGTGCGCCGGTCACGTTCGGCAGGTGGTCCTCGTTGGAGTTGCCGGCGCCTGCCGCCACGCCCGATGCCACCAGCGAGAACACCACGGGGCGGTCGCGGATGCGCCGGATGGTGGCCTGCAGCGCGGGCGTCGTGAACGGCACCACCACGTCGGGCCGTTCCTCGGCGGTGGCGGTGACGATGGTGTTCAGCGTGCCGATGTCGAGCTGCGCATCGCGCAGCACCACGCGGCAGGTCGTGCCGTCCACCAGGCCGAGCTTCGGCAGCTCGTCCATGAAGCCGCGGTAGCACTCCTCGAAGTTCGGGGAGCGGTTGTAGGCAATCAGCGAGATCACCGGCATGCGCGTGGCTGTCGAGTTGCCCGTGCTCGCCGCGGTCTTCTTCCGCGCCGCCAGCAGCGCCAGCACCGAGTCCGGCGCAGCGGGCTGCTCCACCGTGCGTTCCTTCGGCGCGCCGGATCCCTCGTAGATGCGCTCTGCGCGCTCCTCGAGCTCCGCCGGCTGCGCCCAGTCCTTGCCGAAGCCGTCATGGTTGAGCCACAGCGAGATGGGCACGAAGTTCTCGCACGGCACGTCGCGCGGCGGGCAGCCGCCGAGTACCAGTTCCGCGATCGCACCGGTGGAGACGCCCATCGCGTGGTAGTCGGCGCCGTAGTTGATGGCCGCGCCCATGGCCGCCATGTTCGGGAAGTTGGTGATCACCGGAACGCCTGCGCGCCGGCAGCGCTCGATGACCGGCTTTGCCGCCGCAATCACGTTGGTGTCCGCCAGGATCCAGAAGCAGTCGATGCCGCGCGAAATCACGCCGTCGGCGGCGCTCGCCACCTCGTTGACGTTCGATCCGTTGGCCTCCAGGAGCTCGATCCCCAGCTTCGCGCACACCGCGCGCCCGAGCTTCACCGATGCCTCGGCGTTCGGTTCCGCCGGGTTCCAGACGCAGCCCACGCGGCGCACCCCGGGCGCGCAGGAGCGCATCGCGTCGAAGAGGACCTCCGCCGGCTGCAGCGTGCCGATCCCCGCCACGTTGGCCGGCCGCGTCGAGCCCTCGGTCCACGGCCCGAGCGGGATGCCGATGCCCGGCGGGCTGGCCACCAGGCCGAACACCTGCGGGATCCCTCGCTTGTTGGCGCGCATCACGGCCTGCGTGCCCACCGTGGAGAGCGAGATCACCAGGTCGTACGGCGGGCTGGCGCTGCACACCTGCGCGGCAATCTGGTTCAGCGTGCCGATGTCGCCCTCGGCGTTGAAGAGGTCGAACGTGGTGCCGCGGGCCCGCGAGTACCCGGCCGCCTCCAGCCGCTCGATGGCGCCGTCACGGCCGGTGTTCATCGAGTCGATCGAGCTGATCTGCACCACGGCGATGCGCGGCGCCGGCGCGCCGGTGGCGGTGCCGCCGCCTGCCGCGCCCCCGCGTTCCCCCGAGCGATCGCCCATGACCAGCACGGCCGACGCGGCCGCGATCAGGAACAACCCAAGGAGGAGGCGCCGGGCCGCACGAAACATCCGCGCAACTTACACGGCGAGGCCGCCACCCGGCGGCGCGCGCCTTCTCGGCATTGCCGCGAACCGACGGCCGGGTCGGTCGATTCAATGAACAATCCCTTCGCACAGCGGGCCTTCGCTGGCCCTATATTCCCACCCATGATCTCTTACTTCCGCATCGCGTCCCTCCCCGTCCTCGCCCTCGCGCTCCTCGGCTGCGAATCCGCCGGCCCCAAGCGCATCGATACCGCCACCGCCAGCATGGAGGAGACCCGCGCCATGGTCGCCCGCGGCAGCGGCGAGGTGTCCATGACCGTCAGTGCCGCCGAGGCCATCGGCGAGACCGCCGACCTGAAGGCAAGCTTCGAGGCCTTCTCGAAGCACCTGTCGACGCTCGACAAGACCGCCGAGGACGTGCGTGGCCGCTGGGCGTCGCTCACCAAGAAGGCGCAGTCGTACACCGATGCCTGGCAGAAGGAATCCGAGACCATCAAGGGCGACGCCGCGCGTGCCGCCGCCGACAGCCGCCGTGACGCCTTCAGCGCCCGCATCAAGGCCATCGGCGCCGCCATGGGCGAGCTCAAGGATTCCTATGAGACCTTCACGTCGGACATGTCCGACATCCGCGTGCTGCTTGCCAACGACCTCACCGCGGACGGCATCAAGTCCGCCAAGCCGCTGATCGCCAAGGCCAAGAAGGATGCAGACGCGGTGCAGGCCAAGGCCGACGTCGCCACGCGCCTCCTCGACGAGGCCTCCGCCTCCGCCGCCACCAAGCTGGTGCCGGCCGCGTCCGACAAGAAGTGACGTCCCTCCGATGATCCCTTGGCCCCTGCGCGTGATCGCGCGGGGGCTTTCTTTTACCCTGCATGCCCACCCATGCCGCACATCCACGACAAGATCGACTTCACCGTGGCCATCTTCGTGGTCCACCAGGGCAAGGTGCTGGTGATCCACCACCGCAAGCTCGACCGCTGGCTCCCGCTCGGCGGCCACATCGAGCTCGACGAGGACCCCGAGCAGGCCGCGCTGCGCGAGACGCGCGAGGAAAGCGGCCTGGAGGTGGAGCTCATCGGCGAGCGACCGCCCACCACCGGGCCCGGCACGCGCGCGCTCATCGCACCGCGGTTCCTCGACATCCACCGCATCAGCGAGACGCACGAGCACATCGGCATGATCTACTTCGCGCGGCCGCGCTCGGGGCAGGCCACGCTTGCGGCGGACGAGCACCACCAGATCCGCTGGTGCACCTCGGCCGAGCTCGACGCGCTCGACCCGCCCATGAGCGACGCGGTGAAGTGGTACTGCCGCGTGGCGCTGCGCGAGGTGTGATGCGCACCGCACTACGATGCCGTTGCACCCAAGGAACCGAACGATGAGCGAACCCCGCGCCACGTACACCGGCAAGAGGAACCTCCGCCTCCACCTCGGCGGCTGGGAGACGAAGCCCGGCTGGACCATCGTCAACGTGGAGGACAAGCCCGGCGTCGACGTCATCGGCAGCTGCGCCGACCTCTCCATGTTCGAGGACGGCAGCGTGGCGGAGATCTACGCATCGCACGTCTACGAGCATCTCGGGTACCAGCATGAGCTGCCCGCGGCGCTTGCCGAGGCGTCACGCGTCCTCATGCCGGGCGGCACGCTCATGATTGCCGTGCCGGACCTCGAAGTGCTCTGCCGGCTGTTCGTGCAGACGGCGGCGCATCCCGAATCGCAATGGTTCGTCCAGCGGATGATCATGGGCGGGCAGATCGAGCCCTTCGACTTCCACAAGACCGGCTTCTCGTTCGTGATCCTGTGCGGCATCCTGCGCGGTCACGGGTTCGACGGGTTCCGGCGCGTGAAGAGCTTCGGGCTGTTCCAGGACACCTCGGAAATGGTCTGGCAGGGCGTCCCCATCAGCCTCAACGTGCAGTGCATGAAGCCGCTCGCGCGCAAGTGATGCGCGCCGCGTTCGGGCTCGTCGTGCAGTTCGGCCCCGCGGTTCGATTCGGCTCCGTCGCTCGGCTCAGCCCTGTCCCAGTTCCTTCGCCTGCCGGTGCTCGCGGACCGCGCGCAGCGTGACGTCGGGGAAGTGGTAGATGGTCACGGTGTGTCGTGCGCCGCGCCGCTCCGCGCGTGCCTGCCGCACGAACGCCATCAGGTCAGCCACGCGGCGGTTGAGCTCCGCGCGCTGCCCCTCGTCGAGCCACGTGGTCTCGGCAATCAGCTTCGCGCTGGCATGGGCTCCGCGCTCGATCGGAGTGCCTTCCCGCACCTTGCCCCAGCGGCGCAGGCGCAGGATGACGTCGTTGAGGAGCTGCACCGCGAGCTTGATCGCGCGGCCGCCGGTGTCGGTCGAACCATGCGCAGTGGACCGCCACTTGAGGGCAGGGCCCGCGCAGTAGACGCGGTACGGCCGGCCCTTCTTCGTCTCGAACTCCACCGTGAGGAACTGGGCCTTCTCCAGGATCTCGAGGTGTGGATAGAGCGACGGTCCGGTGCGACCGGTCCACTCGCTCCGCTCCTTGATCGTCGCGCGTCCCACGCCGTCGATCACGCTCAGCAGCTGCGTGCGATGCGGTGACGAGACGGCGTCCCACTGAACGTCGGTCCATGTCGGTACGGCGTCGCGCGGCGACTGCGGCTGGATGGGTTGATCACTCATGGTGGGGACCCGGAAGTCCGGAAACGATAGCGAAGCGACGCTGCCATGACGGCCGCGCGCGCATCTCGTTCTCAAATTCTCCAATCTCTTCCTCAAACACGATCATTTTTGGACGTGAATCTCACTGAGTGGAGTTAGATTCAAGCAACCATGCGCATTGCAACCTTCATGCTCGTCGCTTCAGTTTCGCTCCTCGTTTCCAACTCGCACGCCGGCGTGGTCTACGCCACCGGCTTCGACGATTACGCCAACGGAACGCTCTCCGGCCAGCTTGCGTGGATCGGCACCGGCGGCACGTGGGCCGTGAGTGCTTCCGTGAACAGCGGACAGGTGGGCTTCAATGTCCTGGCCTCGGACGGTGCCATCCTTCCGCCCTCGGGGAGTGGCAAGATGGTGCGCCTGACCACCAGCAGGTTCGGTGCCGACCGCACTAAGGGCTGGCTCGACATCCTCAACAGCGGCAAGTGGGCCACGGCCAGCGCCGGCGGCAACGGCGTGCTGGAGACCACGCTCAAGCTGTACATCCCCAGCGGCGTCACGGTCCCGTGCCAGTTCGGTGTCATGGTTTCGAAGGACGCCCTGACCACCGGCAGCGGCTTCGTCATCAACGGCCAGACCGGCGCGGTGTCGTACCTCGACGGGGGCTACGCCGCAGCCAACCGCTACTCGTTCGGCACATCGGTGTCGCTTGCCGCGTGGCATGCCTGCACGTTCCGCTGGAATCCCACCACCGGTGAAGCGTCGCTCGCCATCGACGGCACGCAGGTCGGTTCGTACACCTCCACCATCAAGGGTGGCGTCTACGCGGTGAACATGTTCTCGTACACCGATTTCTCCGGGACGAGCGGCTCCAGCGCCTACGCGTACGTGGACGACTATTCCGTCGCCGCGGTCCCGCCCGCCGCGCCTCCGTGCGCCGGCGATTTCAACGGCGACCGCAAGCGCGACGGCGCGGACCTCGGCTTCCTGCTTGGCAGTTGGGGCACGGCTGCCGGCGACCTCAATGGCGACGGCACCACCGACGGCGCAGACCTTGGCAGCCTGCTCGGCAACTGGGGCAACTGCCCCTGAGGCGCCGCCGGTGCGTGTGCCCGGTATCGTCAGGCCATGCCCACTGCCAAGAACGCCAAGCCCGCGAAGAACACCAAGCCCGCCATCGCCCCCGCCGGCTTCGACCCCGATGCCGCCGCCATCGGTGACGGCCTCTTCGGCCTCGACACGCGGCCCGAGGATGCGCGCATCGTGGTGATCCCGGTGCCGTTCGACACCACCACCAGCTACCGCGCGGGAACGGCCAACGGCCCGGCCCACGTCCTCGAGGCAAGCAAGCAGGTGGACCTCCAGGACATCCAGTACGGCCCCATCTGGCAGGCGGGCATCGCCATGCTCCCCATCCCGAAGGACATCGCCGCGCTCAGCAGGAAGTCGCGTGCCACGGCCGAGCCCATCATCAAGGCAGGCGGCGCCGTCCCCGGCAACACGGTGCACGCGAAGGCCATCACGGCGGTCAATGCCGCCAGCGAGCGCGTGCACGGCTACGTGGCGCGCGAGGCCGAGCGCATCCTCGACCGCGGCGCCATCCCCGCCGTCCTCGGCGGCGACCACTCGAGCCCGTTCGGCCTCATCGCCGAACTCTCGCTGCGCCACCCCGGCATGGGCATCCTGCAGATCGACGCGCACGCGGACCTGCGCGACAGCTTCGAGGGCTTCGCGTGGAGCCACGCGAGCATCTTCCACAACGTGATGACGCGCCTGCCCGGCGTGGGCAAGCTGGTGCAGGTGGGAATCCGCGACGTCGGCTCGCGCGAGGTGGAGTTCATCGAGCGCTCCAAGGGCCGCGTGAAGTGCTTCTACGACCAGCACATGCGCGACCGCCAGTTCGACGGCGCCACCTGGACCAAGGTGTGCAAGGACATCATTGCTGCGCTGCCGCGCGAGGTGTACGTCTCCTTCGACATCGACGGCCTCACCAGCGAGCACTGCCCGCACACCGGCACGCCGGTGCCCGGCGGGCTCACGTTCCCCGAGACCTGCCATCTGCTTGAAATGCTCGCCAAGAGCGGCCGCCGCGTGATCGGCTTCGACCTCTGCGAGGTGGCGCCCAGCACCGCCGGCGACGAATGGAACGGCAGCGTCGGCGCGCGCATCCTCTACAAGCTGCTCGGCTGCACGCTGCGGAGCCGCAACGGCACGTGATGGTGCTCGCGCTGCCTTGACCGTCGCGCTTGCCGGCCGTCAACGCTCGATCGTCGGCGGCTGCTTCCCCGCCACCTTGCACAGTTCCGTCACGGCCGGATCGATGGACGGCTTGCCGCGGATCTGGAGCCGCTCCTTGCCGTCGAATGCCTTGAGCACCGCCGCAGCCCAGAGCGCGCGCGCCGCCTTGTCCTTCACGGTCTTGGACCAGGCCTTCACCTGCGCGGCGAACCTGTCGGCCGCCTTTCGGTTCTTCATGCGATCGGGTGACGCCAGGTAGTCCTCGGCCGCCTTCACGCACCGTTCCACGAAGCCGTCCTCGCCGGCGGTGTCGCGCCAGCAGCGCGCCAAGAGTTGCGCGTTCGCGCACTTCTGGCGCGTGAGGTCGGCGAGGAGCTCTGCCGCATCCTTCGCGTCCGCGGGCGCCGGCAGCGCCAGCACGCGTGCGTGCGCCAGGTCGCGCACGGTGTCGCGGTACAGCTTGCGGTCGGCGGGGATGCCCGCCTTGTCGAGCGCGGCGTTGAAATCGTCCACCAGCGCCACGGCGGCATTGGCATCGGGCGCATCCGCAATGGCCGCCTCCACCACCGCCATCGCGTACGGGTTGCGCGTCACGCCCTCGGCCATGAATTTCGCGCATTCCTTGGCACGCTGCTCCGCGGGCATCGCGTCCCACGCGCGGCGCATTGCAAGCGTCTCCACGAACGACCCAAGCCCCGCGTTCACGCCCCAAGCAACGGTCTGGTGGAACACCATGGGCCGCCGGCCACCAGTGTCGTCATAGTTCCACCCGGCGTGCACCGTGGTCACCTCGTCGCCGCCCGTGGCGTACTGCCCGCCCGTGCAGCGATATTCGCCTGTCTTCGGGTCGCACTCCATCTGCACCATCGCGCAGTGGCCGGGCTGGCCGGCAGTGGATGCCGGCACGCCGCAGATGCGCTCGGTGCGCGCACCGATGTTTCCCATGGTGCCGCACACGCCGCCGTCCTTCCACATCATCTGGATGCTGCCGTAGCTGTACGGGAACGGGCTCAGGCGGCGCGCGCTCTGCATGTCGAACTGCTGCGCGATATCGCCGATGTACTCGCCGTAGGTGCGCACCTCGCCGCTGTCGCGGAACTTCGCCCAGATCTCCTCGCGCTCGCGCAGCGGCTGATCGTCCGCCGCCAGCATCAGGAGCACCGGCCACGGCGCGTTCAGCGGAAAGCGCGGCCAGGCGCGCGCGGCGCGCACCTCTGGCGGGAAGTCCCAGCGGTCGTTGCGGATGAACCATGCCATCGACTCCGCGGGCGTCGGCGCTGCGTCGCGCTCGGCCGGCATGCGTCCCTTCGCGCGGTACGCGGCCTGGAACATCTCGTGCGCGGCGGCGATCCGCTTGCGCAGTTCGCCGTCGCTCACGGCCGCGGTCGAGTTCCACGCCACCGCGCCGTTTCCGCAATCGAGCCGCAGGTCCTGCCCGTGCGCCTGCATGTAGGCGTTGAATTCCTGCTGCAGCGCGGCCGAGGAGATCACGTCCGCGGCCACCAGCGGGCGCGTTGTCTTCCGCGTGACCTCCACCGCCTTGCCGCGCGGCTTCGCCACGCCCGTGTCGTCGTACTCGAGCGGCGGCAGTTCCGTGGCCTTCACGTCCACCTCGATGGGCGCGTGGTCCTCCAGGAAGTTGATCACGTGGTCGTCGCGGTCGAGCGTGCGCGTGGTGTCCTTCGTGTCCACCGGCACGCGCGGATCGCCGGAGATGCGCAGCGCAAGCGGCGCGCGCGGCGAGACGTCGGGCAGGGCATCGGGCAGGGCGGCGCCGTCGGCATCGTTCCACGTGCCGGCCTTGCGCGTGCGCTTGGCGTACGAATCCTGGATCGCGAACGCCAGCGCCAGCTGCGTGTAGTCCGTGCGCACCACCTGCTCGCCCAGGTCGATCTCGAGCGACCGCAGACCCAGCAGCACCGGCAGCGGATCGCTGCGGCATCCGTAGACGGAATCCCGCAGCACCGGGTCATGGTCGATCCACGCCAGGAAGTCCTTCGGAAGCGTGATTCCCTTCGCCTTGCACGTCTCCAGCGTCCGCGTGCGCGCCGCGGAGACCTGCTGCGCGATGCGCGATTGCCAGGCGCCGGTGCCGGGCGCGGCACTCGTGGCGAACGCCACCGGCGGTGCAAACGCGGTCATCGATGCGATGGCGAGGAGTGAAAGGACCGTTGCAAATCCACGTCGGTGCCGGTGCATGACAGGAATCGTACGGATCCGAGACGAGGCGTTCGCTGCAATCAGGGCAACTTCCCCGCAGACCACGCCGCCCCCGCTCCGTACGTTGGAACCCATGAATGCCAAGGAAATCTGCGAGCGCGTCCTCTCCGCCGCCGACGTCAAGGTGAACGGCGACCGCCCGTGGGACATCCGGGTCCACAACGGCGATTTCTACGACCGGGTGCTGGGGCAGGGCACGCTCGGCCTCGGCGAGTCCTACATGGACGCATGGTGGGACTGCGACGCCCTCGATGAGATGATGGCGCGCTCCCTGAAGGCCGGCGGCGAGAAGCTCGTCTCTCGGAACTGGGTGAACGCCGTGCAGGTGCTGAAGGCGAAGCTCCTCAACCTGCAGACCCGCCGGGGCGCCAGGAAGGTGGCCGAGCAGCACTACGACATCGACGACTGCCTGTACATGTCGTTCCTCGATCCCTACAACCAGTACACGTGCGGCTACTTCAAGAACGCCGACAAGCACGACCTCGAGCGCGCGCAGCAGGACAAGATGGACCTGATCTGCCGCAAGATCAAGCTGAAGCCCACCGACCGCGTGCTCGACATCGGCTGCGGCTGGGGCGGGCTGGCCAAGTGGATGGCCGAGACGTACGGCTGCAACGTGGTGGGCATCACCATCTCCCAGCGCCAGGTGGACTACGCACACGGCCACATCCATGACCCGAACGTCGAGATCCTCAACATGGACTACCGCGACGTGGCCGCGAAGGTCCCGGGGAACTTCGACAAGGTGGTGAGCATCGGCATGGTGGAGCACGTGGGCTGGAAGAACCACCGCGCGTTCTACGAAGTGGCCCGCAGCGTGCTCAAGCCGGACGGCCTCTTCCTCCTGCAGAACTGCGGGCAGGACGTCTCGCGGCCGCACGCGGATCCGTGGATCGACCGCTACATCTTCCCGAACGGGTCCATTCCGTCGCCGGTGCAGCTGGCGAGGGCGTTCGAGGGGATCTTCGTCCTGGAGGACTGGCACAACATGGGCGCGCACTACGACCACACGCTCATGGCCTGGTGGAGGCGGTTCGACCAGTCGTGGCCCGACTTCCGCGAGGAGTACGGCGACCGCTTCTACAGGATGTTCCGCTACTACATGCTGTCGTGCGCCGGCGCATTCCGTGCGCGTGAGATGCAGCTGCACCAGACGGTGTATTCGCCGGTCGGCGTGGCGGGCGGGTACGTGCCGGAGCGGTGAAGCCGCTCACCGCCCGTGCGCGCCGTGGCGCAGGGTCCGGCAAAAATTGCCGGGGGCGTCCTCTGGGTCCGCCGTCGGTGGTCGGCTTCATCGCGCTCCATCGCGATTTCATCCTCGATGCTGGCGTCGGCCGATGACGAGTCCGTCGCCGCGCAGGATGCGCAGCCGCACGCATGCCAGGAGGGAAATCCATGGGACAGCAACAGGACGGGGGCGTTGGATCAGGTTCATTCGAGTGGACGTTCTGGAGGGGCACGGCGATGGCCGTGCTGGTCTCCGTGCTCATCGTGGTGGGGGTGGTATCGGCGTCCAGGCTGGTGCGCTTGCTGGGGCGTTCATCAAGCATTGCCGTGTCGAACGCGAAGCCGTACGACGACGAATCCGGCTCGGACCACTGGGCAAGCGGCCTCCTGCTCATGGACGACCGGCAGCTCGGCGAGCTCCCCTCGCCGTCGCTCCGCACGCTCTTCGACCGCATCAAGCCCGCGCGCGTCGGAACGCTGGTGGAGCTGGCGCCGGCCGACTACCGCTACGACCCGGTGCAGCGCGACGACGTGTCCGACGTCCGCGCCGCGCACGCGCTGTCGGGTGCGGTGGCTTCCCTGATGCCGAGCGACCCCCGCAGCGGGGAGTTCGCGGAGTTCGGGCTGTACATCGACGGACGCGAGGCGTGGCAGCGTGGCGACCCCGATAGCGCGCGCGAGATCTGGCAGTCGCTTCTTGCGCTGCCGCCGGAATCGCGACCGTGGCGAACCGTGTCGGCGGCGTTCATGATGGGCCGCTCATACCAGCGCACGGACCCTGCAGAAGCCATGCGTTGGTTCCGCCATGCGCGCGCCCTGGCGGCCGAGGGCTACGCGGATGGGCTCGGGCTCGCCAACGCCAGCCTCGGCTGGGAAGCGCGGGCCGAGCTCGACACCGGTGGCGTGGTGCGCGCCATTGCGCTCTACATGGAGCAGTACGTGGCCGGGGATCCCACGGCCTATGCGTCGCTCAACATTGCCGCATGGAAGGCCGCATCACGCCCAGAAGGCACGCTTGGCGAATGCGCGCGTGACCCGCTCGCGCGCCGCGTCCTCACCGCGTGGGCCATCGCCGGCGGCGACCCGGGCCCGCGCCCGGACCAGTGCCCGTCGTACGGGTTCCGCGCCGCATGGTGCGATGCATTGGCGCAGGTCTCCGCGGTGGAGCCGTCCGAGGCGGCCATGCTCGCGTGGTTCGCCGCCCTGAACCACCGCGATGACCTGGAGGCACGCTGGTCTGCGATGGCATCCTCGGACTCGGACCTGCTCCCCTGGCTTCGTCTTCGCCACGCGGTGCGGACCGGCGACCACGGTGCGGCCATGCTTGCCGTGCGCGACGTGATCGGGGCCATGCCGGCCAGCGACGGCAAGGAGCGCTGGACGGGCGGATACCCGGAACAGGGCTCGAGGCAGGCGCGCGCGCATGGCCGCCTGGGGGTGCTCCTTGCGAGCGCGGGGCGCTTCGAGGACGCGCTGGAGGAGTTCATTGCCGCCGGCGCGTGGAGCGACGCGGACTACCTGGCCGAGCGAGTGCTGACCGAGGACGAGTTGCGATGCTTCGTCGACGCGCTCGCGGAGGGCCAACTTCCGGACCTGCGCCATCTCCTGGCGCGACGCCTGGTGCGCGCCGGACGGCTGACGGAGGCGCTTGACTACATGCCCGCCACGCTTCGACCGTACCTGGCGGAATTCCGAGAATTTCTCGCTGCAGGCAACGATGCAGCACTTCCCGCGGAGGCTCGCGCCGCGGCACTCCTGTCGGCAGCGCGCATCGCCCGCTTCGGCGGCATGGAGCTCATGGGAACCGAGCAGTGGCCCGATGGCCAGGACTCCGGCGGCGCCATGTCCGGGGTGGATACGGGCGGGGCGCGCGCGGTGCGTGGCAACGGCACGCTGGTCTACGCCACCACCGACGAACTGCGCCGCGTGGAGACGTCCGGCATGGTGCCGGCGCGCCGCTTCCACTATCGCTATTACGCAGCCGACCTCGCGTGGCAGGCCGCGCGGCTGATGCCCGACAACTCCACCGCCACCGCCGCCGCACTCTGCGAGGCCGGTCGCTGGCTGATGTACCAGGACCCACCTGCGGCGGACCGCTTTTATAAGTCGTTGGTACGCCGCTGCGGCAACACGCCCGTGGGCCGTGCCGCCGCGCAGGCGCACTGGTTCCCTGCGAAGTCCAAGGAGACCGCGGGTTGACGGCGGATCTCGGTCGACGTCGCGCGTTGCGGCTGCTCGGCGGGGCTGCGGCGTTGCCCTTCATCGCGCCGTGCATGGCGCGCGGAGGTGGCCAGGCGGGTGGCACCGGTGCGCCCGCCGGTCGGCCCTCCGGGCATCCCATTTCCTCCGTGGTTCGGTGTCCGGTTTCCAAGGTGGGAGACGCACGATTCGACGGATTCACCGCCAGCTGGAACGGATGCGTGCGTGCATCCCCGGCGGCGGTGGTGCACGCCCGGACCGCGGAGGACGTGGCATCCACCGTGCGCTGGATCCGCGCGGAAGGCGTGCCCCTGGCGGTGCGCTCGGGCGGCCACAGCTTCGTCGGTGACTCGACCGGCGATGGCGTGGTGCTCGACCTGTCCGGCATCGACGGTATCGAACCCGGCGACGCCGGTGGCACCGTGCAGGTCGGTGGCGGCGTTCGCAACGGACCGCTCGGCGCGGCGCTCTACCACCGCCTCGGCCGGCGGACGATGACGCTCGGCTCGTGTCCGTCGGTCGGCATGTCGGGACTCATCCTCGGCGGCGGCTTCAACGCCATGTCGCGCGTGCATGGACTGGCGATCGATGCCCTCACGGAGGTCGAAGTGGTCCTTGCCGATGGCTCCATCGTGCTGGCGAGCCCCCGCGAACGACCCGAGCTCTTCTGGGCACTGCGCGGTGGGGGCGGCGGGTTCGGCATCGTGACGCGCATGACGTTCCGTCACCGGCCCTGGATGCCCGTCCACTCCGCCACCGTCCGATGGGCGTTCGGTGCGGGCGCGGCGGTGCTCGCGGAGTGGTCACGCTGGATCGAGTCGCTGCCGGAGGGTTCGTCCTCGAGCCTGGTGTGGATGACCTCCGGAAGCCGCGAGAATTCTCAGGTGCGGGTGATCGTCCATTCCGAGCGCAACGAGAATTCGCGTGATGCGCTGGTTCGGTCGCTGCGCAAGGCCGTTTCCGCCGCACCGTCGTCGGAGCGCAGTTCGTCGTCTGCACCGCCCGCTGCACAGCCGAAGCTGCGCGCATCGGGTCCGCGTTCCGCCAACGCATCCGCGTTCGCCGACGGCGAAGCGCGCAGCGAGGCGATCGAGGCGCTTGCCTCCGCATTCGGCCAGCGTGTGCGGCCGGGCGGATGCGCGGGCACGGCAATGCTCATCTGCAACGCACTCGGTGGGGCGGTCGCAGACGTTGCGTCCGATGCAACCGCCTTTGCCCACCGCGATGCGCGCTTCATCGCCGAGGTCGCAGCGGAGTGGGAACCGGATCGTGCGGACCTCGACGCGCCCAACCGCGCATGGGTGCGTGCCACGATCGATGCCGCGCGGCCTGGCCTCGGTGCGGGCGCATACGTCAATTACGCCGATGCCGACCTGCAGTACTGGCGCCGCGCGTATTGGGGTGCGAACCTGGAGAGGCTCGAGGCGGTGAAGCGCTCGGTGGACCCGGGGCGGGTCTTCTCCGGCAAGCAGATGGTCTGAGTGCACGCGCGTGCACCCGGCTCGGCAATCGAGAACCCTCCGAACGCCGGCTGCGCGCCCGCTCAGCAGTCAAATGACATCGCCAGCATCGACATCCACGGCGGATTCGGCACGTCGAGCTGGAATCCCACGAACTCCTCGATGGGCGCGCCCAGGCGCTTGGCGCCGCGCGACAGGAGCTCGGCGTGCGCTGCCGAGTGCTTGTCGGCGGCATCCATGCGTTCGCGTGGCGTGCGGGAAAGCCAGTATTCGCGTTCCTGCCGCGCCGCATCGCGATCGTGGAGCGGCCGCACTTCGATCGGCCAGTCGCTGCGTCGCGGAGGGACTTCGTCCATGGTCGCAGGAACTGGCGGCGGGATGAGGCGTCGGCACGCGGCTCATCGGCGATGGGCGTGGATGGCGGCTGATGTTCGAAGCCCAAAGCTGAAGGCGCCCGGGAAACAGCCGCGTCGCGGCAGGCTGTGCAATGGGCCTGCTTGCCTTCGATGCGATGGACGCGGCTACTGCAGCGCTCGTCCGAGCGGCCCGTGCCGCCGCCGGGCGGAAGCAATGGAGGGCGGAATTGCGGCATCTTCAGGCTCGACGGTCCGTCTTCTTTTTTGGTGGTTCCTGCAAACGTTCTCCCGTTCCGTGCGTACATACTTCAGACGCACCGCCATGAACGCCATCCAAGCCACCATCCGTGTTGGGATCCTGCTGCTCGCCGGCGCTGTTGATGTTCAGGCCCTCGGCCAGCTTCCCTTCGCTCCCGCTCCGCTGCGGACCGACCTGCTGCAGCCGCCCTCCGATGCCGGCGCCTGGGGCGGCACGGGGGCTTCGCTCCCGGATGGATCGATCGCGATCGGCGACCTGGCGCGGAATCGGGTGACCTTGCAGGGCGTCGACGGCACCGTCCTGCAAACGCTCGTCGACCCCACCGCCGCGAAGGGGCAGGACCGAGGCTTCGGCGCCGCCGTGGCGCTGCTCGGCACCGACGAGCTGCTGGTCTTCGCGCGCGCCGGTTCGACGCCGGCCTCGGGACCGGCGGTGCACCGCTTCCGCCAGTCGAAGCCGGGTGCGTCATGGCAGCACGTCGGAGTGGTGCCGCTCGCCGGAGCACCCGCGACCGCCACTGCCGCCCGCAACCTGTCACGCCTGGTCACCTCGCCGGACGCACGGCAGTTCGTCGCCGTGTGGGAGCAGGGCTCCGCGGTCGCGTGGAGCGTCTGCGAGGACTTCCCGGGCTTCGGCTGGTTCGAGCAGCCGCTCGGATTCCTCCAGTCGGCCGGCGGCGGCACGCTGCCCGACTACGCGCCCGCGATCCGAGCCGGCGTGATCGCCGTCGTGCGACGGACATCGACCGATTCGTCGATTCGGTTCGCCAGGTTCGACCAGGCGGCGCAAGGATGGTTCGCGCCGTACGACGGCTCGGTCTCGCTCGGCGGCATCGGGTCGCCGCCCGCGATCACCTCGCAGGGGCGCGTGTGCGTGGCCGTGCGCTCCTCGCCGTCGGCGAGCACCGCGTGCCAGCTGGCGGAATTCACCTACTGGGCGCCGCCCGCGACGTTCGCGCGAACGCAGTCGATCCTGCTCGATGCGCCGGACCTGACGCTGCCGCGCATCGGCGTCGGACTCGGCAGCCACGACGACTCCGTCTTCATCCTCTCTCGTTCCTTCGCCGATGGAACCGCCTGGGTCGACGAAATCGACGAGGAGCTCTCGCTTGGCGTCGTGCGCCGGCGGACGTTCCGCGCGGACGTGCCTGCCACCACGGCGTCGTCGTCGACGTGGAGGATCGGCGTCGTCGGCGGCACGCTCAGCGTGCTTCCCGCGCCGGTTCCGACGTTGCCGGTGCAGCAGCCGCTCCGGCTCTCGATCGAGTCGGTCGCAGACCTCGACCGCGACGGCACGGACGACCGCGAGCAGCTCGGCGCCGGCGCGGCGGTCGACTGCAACGCCAACGGCATTCCCGATGCCGGCGACCTGCTTCTGGGCATCGGGGCCGACGTTGACGGCGACGGCCGGCTCGACGCGTGCTCGGCCGACTGCGACGGCGACGGCGCGACCGATTTCGCCGAGCTCCTCGCCGGCGCGACCGACTGCAACCGCAACGGCGTGCCCGACGAGCCGTGCGACCTCGACAACCCCTCGCTCGACGTCGACGGCAACGGTCGGGTCGACGCGTGCGGCACCGACTGCGACCGAAACGGCATCCCCGACGAGATCGAGCTGTTCAACGGTTCAGCCTTCGACTGCGACGCGAACGGGATTCCGGACCGCTGCCAGGGCTATCTCGCCCCCGATATCCAGGGCGACGGACCGGGCGGATTCACCGCGGTGCGTTGGCAGCGGGTGAGCGCCGAGTCGCCGGTGATCAACGCGCTCGAGTTCCGCTCGACCTCGACGTTTGCGACCGCTCGTCGCGTGATGATCGTCCTCGATCGCTCCGGCACCGGCAACCGCGCCAGCGTGACCGACGGTGACATCGTGCACTTCGTGCGCTTGCCCTCGATCGTCTGCCCGCGGCTGCCCGACGGCACGGTGCAGTCGGTGACCGTCCCGCTGCCGGCGATCGATCTCTCGGGTGCTCCCGCGTTCTGGGTGGCCGTCGAGAACGTGACGCTCGCGTACGGGGATCCCGCTCCGGCGGCCGGCGAGTCCGGCCACTACGTGCGGACGACCTTCCCGACGGTCGTCAACGGCGCGGCCTGGTTCGCCGGATTCTCCGCAGGCGCCGCGCTCACGAACCAGCAGCCGACGTTCTCGGTTCGCTTGGTGCCGTGCATCCCCGTCGGCGACTTCAACCGTGACGGCGCCGTCGGTGGCGTGGACCTCGGCATGCTCGTCGGTGCCTGGGGCCAGGCCGACCCCCTCTTCGACCTCGACCGCAACGGAATCGTCGCGGGCGGCGACCTTTCGATCCTGCTTTCCTCCTGGAGCGACCGATGATCCGCGGAACCAACGGACCGACCTTCGTGCGCCACGGCGCCTCGCTGCTTGCCGCAGCCATCTTCCTGACGCTCCCGACGACCGCGCTTGCGCAGTCCGCGACAAGCGTTCCGGAGCCGGAACGGATCGCCGCGACGCATGCGTTCGAACCGGGCGCGGGCATGGAGTGGCAGCTCGAGCCGTTGATGTTCCGTGACTCGATCGCCGCGATCCGACGTCAGTCGAACTTCGGCAGCACGCTGCCTCAGGAGCTCGTCGAGTTCCGGCCCGGCGCGAACGGCGAGTGGGCGATCGCCGGCACGATCGACATCCCGGGTCTGAACCTCGCGAGCGTCCGCGCGATCTCCGCCAACGGATTCGACACCCTCGCCGCGGCGCAAACCGATGGCTTGGTCGTCGTCGCGCGGAAGGTCGGAGGATCGTGGGAGACGCTCCCGCTGCTCGAGGTGCCGGTCGTGTTCTCGGCGTCGATCGTCGGCGGGCCCGGCCCCATCACGATCGTGCTCGAGCGGGCATTCTCGTGGGACGTTCATCGCTTCGAGGGCGGGGCATGGCAGCTCGTCCGCAGCCTGACCATCGCGGACTTCGGGTTCAGCGAGCGCGTCGGACCGGTCGAGGTGGGCGACGGCTTCGTCGTGACATCTGGCGTCGTTGCGCCCGGTGATGCGGAGGCCACTCCCGGCGCGGTCCGTACCTCGATGATCGACCTTCGCTCGGGGGGCGCTGCCGCGGCCGTTCGGCTTCCCGCCTCCGCCGGATCGCAGCTCTGCGGAGAGCGCATCGCGGCGGGTGGTCGCTGGGTGGCCTACACCGAACTCCGGATCGGCCAAGGGCGGCATACCAATCGCCTGGTCGAGATCGGCGAGGGCGGCACCGTCACTCCGGTGGCGCAGTGGCAGGGGGCCGACGCATCGGACTACGCGACGTTGATCACGCCCGCGGGCGACGTCGCCCGCGCGGACCGTGTCCGGTTCCGCGGCACGCAGGGCGTCGATGAGCGGTGGACGTGGCTCGCGGGCACGTCGTGGGCGATCTCGGCGTTCGGCACCGATCGCTCGATCGCCGTGTCCGCCAGCAGCTCGATGCTCCGCATCTGGCCGCGTCCCTGGGACGCCGACGGCGACGGCCGCCGCGACGCGGAGCAGGTGTCCGACGGCACCGCGGAGGACTGCAACCGAAACGGCGCGACCGACGCTGGCGACATTGTCGCGCTCCGACTCGCGGACGCGGACGGCAACGGCCTTCCCGATGCGTGCGAGCAGGACTGCGACCTCGACGGCATCCCCGACCTCACGGAACTGCGCGACGGCGCGGCCGCCGTGTGCGGATCGACCACCGTCCTTGCGAGCTGCGCGATCGCGGGCGGCGATACCGACCTGAACGGCGACGGCGTGCCCGACCAGTGCGGACCGGACCGCGACGGCAACGGCATTCCCGACGTCCTCGACATCGCGGCCGGTGCGCCCGACTGCAACGACGACGGGATCCCGAACGGGGCACCGGTGGTCGGCATCGCGGCGGAGCAGCTGGCCGAGGAGTCGGAGATCTTGGGTTGGTTGGTCGGCTCCTCGCCCAGAGCATGGCTCGCCGGTGCCTACTTCCCGATCGACCGCACCATGCGAATCGACGCCGCGCGCTTCCGCATCAACCCCGGCACGGATCCGACGCACCCTGCGAGCCCCCTCGGCAAGCCCTTCACGATCGTCATCGCGCAGGACGCCGACGGAAGCGCCGACCTCCGGCGCGCGCAGGTCGAGTGGACCGGGACCGGTTCGTACCGCCACCAGTCGTTGCAGTCGCTTCCGACGCCGTCGGTCGTGGTGGAGCCGCCGGGCTTCTTCGTCTGCTACTCCATTCCGCCGGGCACCTTCAACAGCTCGAGCGGCGGCACGGCAGCGCCAACCCTGCGCGGAGCACGTGCTGACTTCGGTGCGAACCCGGCAGCGCGGATCGACCGCGGCTGGAGCGCGGTCGGCCCGCAAGCGGGGACCGATCCGCGAGACCTGCTCTCGGTCGCCGTCGCCGGGACCTGGTTCCCCGACATCGACGTCGTCGCCGACGGCTGCCCGCTCGGCGGCGACTTCGACGGCGACGGCAAGGTCAGCGGCCGCGACCTCGGGCTGCTGCTCGGCGCCTGGGGGCCCGCGAAGGGTTCGCCGTACGACCTGAACAACGACGGGTCGGTCGACGGTCTCGACCTGGGGATCCTGCTCGGGAACTTCACCCCGGGGGCGTGAGCGCGGGGATCTCCTCGACACGAAGCCAGATTCGTGTCAGATGGCCCGTCGGTGATCAGTCGACTTCCAGCCACATGGCGATCGGCCGTGCGCAGGACGGTGCAGAGTCGGTAGCACCGACGGTGCAAAGTCGGTTGCAGCTGGCGTCCGCTGTCGACGGAACCGATTCGGCGTACGAACACGCAACCCCCAAAACGCAGCGTGGTTGCGCGAGTCCTTTCGAACCGGCGCAACCACGTGCTGTTCATCCCAATGGGCGATACTGGATTCGAACCAGTGACCCCACGCGTGTGATGCGTGTGCTCTAGCCAGCTGAGCTAATCGCCCGGGGCGAGAATTGTAGCAGCATTGCACGGCGGTGCGCAGGCGGCCACGCTGCCGTGATAACCGTGCGGGACGTGTGCCGGCCGCACCCGCATCGGTCGCTTACGTCGGCTGCGTCGACGCGTTCCGATCCACCGGGAGCGCCAGCCCCAGCAGGTGGTGCGGCAGCGTGGACACGATGTAGAAGCCGATGCTCGCCACCGCGATGGTCCGTACGTCGAATCCGCCCAGCAGCACGCAGATGCCCGCCAGGCAGAGTGCCGTCGGCATCGCGAGCGGCAGGCTGAGCACGTGGACGCGCACGAGGCGCCGCGCGAATCCCGGCGGGGCAGGCGGCGGCTCGATGATCGTCGGCATGTTCGCCATGCGCCGGCAGTGGCGGAACGCATGCACGCCGATGAAGTACGTGCCGATGGCGAAGAGCGGGTCCGCCTGCATTGCCACGAACGCCACCAGTGCGCCTTCGGCGATGTCGAGCACCGCTTCGCGCCGCTGGCCATGAACGAAGCGCGCGCCCGCGCCCAGCAACGAGAGTGCAACGCCTGTGCCGCACCCAAGCAGCGCCGCACCGCGCATTGCCGGCGGATCGATTGTCCAGCGAACGGCAGACCATGGTGCGAGTGCCTTGCCGATTTCGGCGAAGGGCGCCCACGCCTCGTCGGGATGCGCCGCAAACACGGTGCACACCAGGAGCAGCCCGCGCCCCACCGCCAATGACCACCGCGCCACGCGGCCTTCGTGCGCGGCATGCAGCGAGTCGGCATCCTCCATCCCGAAATGCACCACCGTCAGCCCCAGGAACGCCACCGCCGTCAGCCCCGGTGCCAGCACCAGTGCGGCGGTGCAGGCCAGCATCAATGCCATGTACGGCACGAACCCAACACACCGGCGCATGAATCCATGCCGTCCGGCGAGCCGCGCGCTCACCTCCCAGTCGGCCGCGCCGTGCGGCATGCCGAAGAGGGCGAGCGCCACCACGAAGGGCCACGGTGCCAACGTGCCGGTGGCCGCAGGATCCACGGCCGCCAGCACCGCGGCGCCGGCGAGCACCGTCCACGGAAGGGCTCGTGGACCCGAGAGGCCGCGGCCCAATACGCCGCGGACCGCGTGGAGGACTGAAGCCTCCACGCGGTCCGCTTGTCGATCGGCCCGTGCCGGTGAGACGGGCATCAGCCGTTCCGGTGCTCGGCGGACTGCGACTCGAGCGCCTTGACGCCCTGGTAGCAGACCAGACCGAAGAGCACCTTGTTCACGACGTCAGCCACGTTGTAGGCGATCTCACGCCAGCTCTCGCCCTTGTCGCCTGCCAGCGCCATGAGGAAGCCCGCGGGATAGATCACCCAACCGATGGTGACGAAGAGACGCATCTTGCCCAGGCTGTCGGCGATGCTCGGCGGAGCCGACTTCATGCCTTCGGAGACCTGCGTGAAGAGCATCCACACGATGTAGAGCCAGGAACCGCAGCTGACCACGTACCAGGTCCACCACTGCTGGCTGCCCGTGGGGCTTTCCTCGGCAACCCATGCGGTCACCAGCATGACGAGCGCCCAGAACACGAGGCCGCGGAACAGTTCGCCGCCCTTCTTGCCCATGTTGAGGAGGAGCGGGAATTCCATCACCAGGAGCGGCACGGTGATGAGCCAGTCGATGTAGCGGTAGGTGGTGGGGAACTGCTCGATCACCGCACCCGGGATCCGCACGCCATTGGCGTCGAAGAGGTTGGCGACGCCCTCCAGGTAGATGTTGCTCATCCGCCAGTAGTGGAAGGCAGCCACCGCACAGATGATGCCGGCCACGGTGAGGACGGTCTGGTACTGGCGCGACACGGTGTTGCGCTGCAGCCAGAAGTAGGCCGCGCCCGCGCCCATGGCGACGGTGCCCAGCCAGAACAGGTACATGGTGACGCCTTCGATGGAAAGGCCCGCTTGGAGCGCCCTCATTGAGGTCGACATTTCGGCGAGTATGAGCACGTGAGCCTCCTGCGGGAGCCTGCGCAGGCGCCGACGGGGCGCTTGTCAAGATCCCGTTGTGGGCGGGCGAGATGCCCGCATGGCGCGGACTATACGCCCGTGGCGGCGCTCTGGGATCGATCGATGTGGTCGACGCCGTCGGGCGGCGCCTGCGAATGCCGGGCGTCAGCCGCCGCGGGTCACTTCTGCGTCGCGGCCTGGGTGGCAGCCTGCTCGGCGCGGAGGCGGCGCAGGGCCTCCTCGGTGGCGCGTTCCATCTGGTCCTGGCTTAGCTGGGGGCGCTGGGCGGCGGGCTGGGGCTCCTCCTTGTCCTTGGTGAGCTCCTCGCCGGCCTCCTTCATGCCCTTCTTGAACTCCGTGATGGACTTGCCGATGTTGCGGCCCACGGAGGGGAGGCGGCTTCCGAAGAGCAGGAGCCCGATCACCAGGATGATGATGAGCTCGGCTCCGCCGGGGAGTCCGAACGCCGCGAGCATGGGGGCGGTGGCAGTGGTCATGTCAGGATTGTAGCGGGAGTTCTGCATGTTTCCGCATGCCTCTGCCGATATCCCCGGGATGCACGGACGCATCAAGCCCTTGTCCCATTCCGCCCGCCGTCTTCGCCGCGCCCACACCGGGGCCATGCTGGTCGCTACCGGTGTCCTGGCCGCCGCTTCCGCCGTCTTCCTGGGCGGCTGCGAGGCCGAGAAGAAGGTCGAACTCCTTGACGAGGAGTTCCAGCTCCCCCCCGGCGAGCACGGCCTGCGGAAGCTTTCGCGGGAGCAGTACCCCGACCTCACCCCTGCCTTCAACGGCCGCGACGACAAGTTCGCCCGCGCCATCGACTACAGCGCGCAGTGGTTCCTCACCGGCACCAGCCGCCAGAACTACAGCTCCGAGCAGATGGGCCCGCTCTCGCAGGTCATCACCGGTGGCCACGACCACGCGGCCGCCAGCGTCTACGCGTTCCGCGAGCTCATGACCAAGAGCGCCGACGCCAAGAGCTTCCAGGATGCCGTGTACGAGCAGTTCGAGATCTGGCAGACGCGCGGCTATGACGACAAGGGCAAGGCCCTCGTCACCGGCTACTGCTCGCCGGAGTTCAAGGCGAGCATCACGCGCACCGACACGTTCAAGTACCCGCTCTTCAAGCGCCCCGCGGACCTGGTGACCGACTCCGTCACCGGCGAGCCGCTCGGCCGTCGCGGTGCGGACGGCGCGATCGGCCAGTGGTCGGCGCGCAAGGACATCCTCGGTTCCAACCAGCTTGCGGGCACGGAACTCATCTGGCTCTCGAGCGCCTTCGAGGTGTACGTCTGCGAGGTGAACGGCAGCGCCAAGCTCATCATGCCGGACAACACGGTCAAGTACGTTGGCTACGCCGGCAAGACCGGCCGCCCGTACCTGGGCCTCGGCAAGAGCCTGGTGGACGAGGGCGTCATCACCAAGCGCGAGCGCAACCTCCCGTCCATCCGCCGCCTCTACGAGCGCGACCCGGCGCTGGTGCAGCAGTACATCGACAAGAACGAGAACATGGTGTTCTTCGCCATGTACGACGGCAAGAATTGGCCGCAGGGCTCGCTCGGCGTGCCGGTCACCGACCACGCCAGCGTGGCCACCGACAAGAAGATCTTCCCGCGCGGACTGGTGATGCTGTTCGACACGCAGGTAGCCGACTACGCCGGTCGCCAGCAGGACTTCGACCGCTTCATGATGGACCAGGACACCGGCGGCGCCATCCGCGCCGCGGGCCGCGCCGACATCTACATGGGCGTGGGCGCCGCCGCCGAGATCCTGGCCGGCAACCAGTACTCCGACGGCACCTTCTACTACTTCGTGCTGAAGCCCGAATACATGGCGAAGTATCCGCTGCCTGCTTCCGGCAAGTCCACGCCGCAGAACATCGTGCGTGGCGCCACGCCCGGCGCTCCCAACGCGAAGGCCGCGCCCGCGGCGGCAAGCGTGACGCCGGTGCCGCCACCGGCACCGGCAACGGGCCCCGCGTCCGCCCCGAAGCAGTAACGGATTGCCGATCGAGCAACATCGCCGCCGCTCGCGCCCCGCGCCGAGCGGCGGCGATGCTTTTTGGCGCGCGTTTGTCGTGCGCGCACTGCTCATTCGTCGCGCCACGACCCCGCGCTCACCGCGCGGTCTTTGGACTGTCGAAGGGCGGCGGCCCCACGAACCCGCGCCCGGCGTTCCACGTGAGTTCCGTGAAATCCGCGGGCCACGCACGCCGGCGTGCGTGGTCGCGCAGCTCCGGTTCGCTCGCGCGCAGCGCGGCCACCTCGCGCTGGAATGCCGACTCGTCCGCGTTCACCATCACGAGCCCCGCTGCAAGCCCGATGATCCACGAAGGCACCACCACCAGCGTAGTGCGTCGCAGCGTGCGCAGGTCGGTGGCGTAGGACGGCGGGCGCGCGAACGGCGTGCCGCACTCCGGGCAGCGCGCGCGGTTGGCGTCGTAGCCGCAGCAGGGGCACCGGCCCTGCTGCCAGCGACGGTCGGGAAGCCAGTATTCCCAGATGGCTTCCGGCAGGTCGATCACCGCGCCGAGCGGGAGGAAGGCCAGCATGGCAATCATGGTGGACACCACGATCACCACCACGCTCCCCACGTGCAGCCCGAAGCCGCCCACCAGGCCGCGCACCACCTCGGTGGCGAGCGTGGCGTAGGTCACCATCAGGATCATCAGGAACACGCGCCACGCCACCAGCACGCGGCCGGGGACGGTGGCGCGCGAAGCGGGCATCGCGCCGCGCGGCTCGGAAGCACCTGTGTGCGTCACGGACATGCCCCGCGCGTGGGAACGCGCGCGCCGGCAAAGCCGTACTCGTTCCAGCGGCGGTCGACCATCGCGGCGGTGGCCGCATCCATCTCGACAAGCGGCGGATACTCGCGCACGGGCAATCCGCCGCGGCCCGCGCCGGGCACCTTGCGCGTGGCGTCGAAGGCGATGCGGTTGCCGGCGGTGTGCGCATCGCGCGTGAAGTCCGCGTTGGACGCCAGGAAGAAGAAGGGCGCGCGCCAGTCGTCCGGGCGTGCGCCGGCATGTGCATCGGTCACGATGATGAAGTCCGCCGCGCCGTCATGCGCGGCGTGCGCTTCGGCTGGGCCGGCGGCGGCCACCGCCGCGGTGGCCACGCGCGCGCCGTCTGCGCCGGCGCCGACCGCAATGGTGCACAGGCGGCCAAGCCCCACCGACGGGAATTCCACACGCGCCTGCGGATCGATCGCATGCACCGCGCGCTCGATGCGCGCCCGCGCAGCGGCAATCGCATCCTTCGACGGTCGCACCGGCTCGCCGAGCGCCACGCCGTTCCACGCCTCGCCCGTGACCTTCGCGGTGCAGTCGAAGCCGAGCTTCGTTCCCGCGCCGATCCACGGCGCGCTGTGGTCCAGGATGTCGAGCGGTCCCTCGATGCGCATCACGTCGCGCACGAAGTGGCAGCGCTCGAACACCAGGCGCATGGCGGCATCCTCGTCATGGATGGGCGCCGCGCCGTCAAAGACGAACACCATCTTGGTCCACGCCATCTGCCCTGCACCCCACACGCTCGACATCACGCGGCGGCCCTGCAGCGGATACGCCTTGTGGATGCGCACGAACGCGGCGTTGTGGAAGCAGCCGAACATCGGCAGGTGGTAGTCGTCGATGTCGTGGACGATGGTCTTGAGGAGCGGCAGGAACACACGCTCGGTGGACTTGCCTAGGTAGTAGTCCTCCTGGGGCGGCAGTCCCACCACGGTGGTCGGGTACACGGCATCGCGGCGATGCGTGAGCGCGGTGACCTCCACGCGCGGATAGCGGTCGGGCAGGCTGTAGAAGCCGGTGTGGTCGCCGAACGGCCCCTCGAAGACGGCACCCGGCCCGAGCGGTTCGCCGCTTGCCGGATGCCAGCCGATGGCGCCGCACTCCGTGTCCACCCATCCCTCGATCACGATCTCGGAGTTGGCCGGCACCCAGAGCGGCACGGTCTTGGCGCGCACCATGGGGATGCCGCGGCCGTTGAGGAAGCCGCACATCAGGAGCTCGCTGATCCCGGGCGGAAGCGGCGCGGTGGCGCCGTAGGGCATGACGCTCTCGCCGCCGAGGCAGATGGCAATGGGCATGCGCTTGCCCAGCTTCTTCCAGCTGCGCCAGTGCGAGGCACCGTCGTGGTGCATGTGCCAGTGCATGGCAAGCGACGTCGGCCCCAGCAGCTGGCTGCGGTACATGCCGATGTTGTGGCTTGCGGGCTTCGCGGCATCGCGGTCGTCGGCGTGGATGGTGTGCATCCCGGCAAGCGTGATGTAGCGACCACGGCCGGCCGCGGTGCCGGCCGCGCGCGCGTCCATCGGGAAGCCCACCGCGGCGGGGTCGCCGTCGAGCGGCCAGCACTTGACGATCGGCAGCCGCGTGAGGTCAACCTCGTTGCGCGAGGCAAGCTTCACCACCTCCTGGCACGGCCCGCGGCGCACGCGCTTCGGGCCGATCCGAAGAAGCGGCGCGAACTCCCGCGCCTTGGCGAGCATCTCGCCCGCGCTGCGCGGCGGCACCGGCTTCACCAGGCTCGCGATGCGCGCACCGATGGCGCCCAGCCCGCGCGGGTCGGCGTCGCAGCCGAGCGCCATCTCCATGCGGCGGTAGCTCCCCCACACGTTGATGGCGAGCGGGAAGTCGCTTCCGGCCACGCGCTCGAAGAGGAGGGCCTTTCCGCCCATCGCGGCCATGGCCGGGTCGAACGCCTGCGCACCCGCGCTTGCGGCGGCCGGCATGCGGCTGACGCGGTCGGCGATCTCCGTGATCTCGAGCTCCGGGCTCACTTCCGTGCGCACGCGGTGCAGTTCGCCCGCCTGTTCGAGCGCGTGCAGGAATTCGCGAAGTCCGGGGTGCATAGGCGCGGAATGGTAGGTCTGTCTACGATCCATGGCGTGACGTTTGCCATCGATCTCCAGGACGTGACCAAGACCTACCGCGGCGGGGTGCAGGCCCTGCGCGGGGTTTCGCTGCGGGTGCAGTCAGGCGAGATCTTCGGGCTCCTCGGCCCCAACGGCGCCGGAAAGAGCACGCTCGTCAAGATCATCATGACCGTGGTGCGACCCACCACGCTCACGGGCACGGTCCTCGGCCGGCCCGCGTGCACGCAGGAGGTGCTGTCGCAGGTCGGGTACCTGCCCGAGCACCACCGCTTCCCGCAGTACCTCACCGGTCGGCAGGTGGTGGACTTCTTCGGTGCGCTTGCCAAGGTGCAGCGCACCGAGCGCAAGGCCCGCACCGAGCAGCTCCTCGAGATGGTGGGCATGCGCGACTGGGGCAACCGCCGCGTCACCACCTACTCGAAGGGCATGCAGCAGCGCATCGGCATCGCCGCCGCGCTCATCAATGACCCGCGCCTCGTGGTGCTCGACGAACCCACCGACGGCGTCGACCCGGTGGGCCGCCGCGAGATCCGCGACATGCTGCTCCGCATCCGCGCGGAGGGTCGCACCGTGCTCGTCAACAGCCACCTCCTGAGCGAGGTGGAGATGCTCGCCGACCGCGTGGCCATCATCAACCAGGGCCGCACGCTTGCGCAGGGCACCATCGAGGAGCTCACGCACGACAGCCACCGCTACGAGATCGACGCGATCGACGGACCGGCCAGCATCCAGACCGCCGTGGGCGAGGTGGCCGGCGTGCCCTCCGCCGCCGAGCCGGGCCTGCGCACCTACGTGATCCCCACGCGCGATCCCTCCGTGGTGCAGCCCGCCATCGACGCGCTGCGCGCCGCGGGAATCACGCTCACCCGCGTGGAACGCGCCCGCGAGACGCTCGAGGACCTCTTCGTGCGAAGCGTGGTGGACGAACGCGGCCGCGCCATGCCTGGCGCCGCGCGTGGCCCCGGCACGCCGACCGCGCCGCCCATCGTGGCGCCGCCGCGCAATCCTTCCACGAGCAATCCTTCCACAGAGGCCCGCCCGTGACGCAGACCCTGGCCATCTTCCTCGATGCCTACCGCGACCTCAACTCGCGCAAGCTCTTCTGGCTTGCCATCGGCGTCAGCATGCTGGTGGTGGTCATCGTCGGCGCGCCGGGGATCGACGAGACCGGCGTCTCCGTCCTCGCGTTCCACTTCGACAGCAAGTTCGTCAACACGCTGTTCTTCCCGCGCGACCTCTTCTACAAGATGATCTTCCAGAAACTGGGGATCAACATCTGGCTGACGTGGCTCGCGGCCATCCTCGCGCTCATCTCCACCGCGAGCGTGGTGCCCGAGCTGATCGCCAACGGCTCCATCGACATGATGCTGTCGAAGCCCATCACGCGGCACCGGCTCTTCCTGACGCGCTGGGTCACTGGGCTCTTCTTCGCGGGAATCCAGGCCGCGGTGTTCGTCACGGCCAGCTTCCTGGTGATCGGCTTCCGCGGCGGCGCATGGGAGCCCGGGCTGTTCCTCGCCATCCCGGTGGTGATCATCTTCTTCAGCTACCTCTACTGCTTCTGCGCGCTCATGGGCGTCCTCACGCGCAGCACGGTGGCCAGCCTGATCCTGACGCTGGTCTTCTGGCTGGTGCTCTTCGGCGTGCAAGCGGCCGAGCAGTTCCTCAACAACGGCCGCATCGGTTCGCAGATGGAGGTGGTGGCCATCGAGGAGGCCATCGAGAAGCGCCTGGAGAAGAACGCCGACGCCGACGTCGACAAGCTGCGCATGGAGCTCACCGCCGAACGCCGCTCCGCGGAGCGCTGGAGCTCGGGCTACTGGCCGGCCTATGCGCTGGTGACGGCGCTTCCCAAGACCAACGAGACCACCGAGTGGCTGGCCCGCACGCTGGTGCGCGCCGCGAACTTCCGTCGCCCGGCCAACGAGGACGAGGGCATGCGCTTCTTCGCCAGCCCGCGCGTCAAGCGCAAGGACTTCGAGCAGGCCGTGTACGACGACGCCGAGGAACGCAAGGGCGCCACGTGGGCCATCGGCAGCAGCGTGATCTTCGAGGCAGTGATGCTCGGCGGCTGCGTGTGGCTCTTCCGTCGCCGCGACTTCTGACCGCGCGCGTTACGATCCCCGCGTGCTCATCTACCGCAAGGGCGTCTTCTGCCTGGAATCCGAATGGTTCGGCCTGCGCTCCACGGTGAGCGTGCGCCCGGCCCTCGAACTCCTGCGGTCCTCCGAC
>JBIIJH010000075.1:0-12001 GCA_044233905.1 Phycisphaerales bacterium | reverse complement strand
CTCGCGCTCGCCGCCCCCGCCGCGGCGGACGCGCCGTGCATACGCTCGATCTTCGAGACATTCGGCGCCGGTGCCGCAGGCGTGCGCTACGGCGCCGCGATGTTCGTCGACGTCGGCGGCTACCCGCGCGCCAAGCTGGTCTCCGACTTCGTGCCCGGATCGTGGGGCTCGTGGGTCAGCCCGCAGATCGACGAGGAGGTCGTCGAGTTCCAGGCCTCGTTCCGTTTCAGCCTCAAGAACCTGAACGGCGGCCCCGGCGACGGCTTCTCGTTCGGCTGGGGCAACATGACCAACACGCAGGGGACGCGTGCCTCCGGCGGCGAGTGGGGCGTCGAGGCATTCGTCGCCGACAACGCGGGGCTCAGCGTCGGGTTCGTCACCTATCCGAGCGCGACCGGCCCCGGCGTTGCCATCAAGTGAGGCGCCACGCAGGTGGCGTTCGTGCCGTTCGACTTCTCCGCCGAGCGCTACGACGACTACGTGCAGGCCGGTGACCCCGTCTCCATGGCCACCGCCACCGTGCGCTGGCGTCGCGACGCAGGTACCACCGTGACCATCGCGCCGCCCGGACAGAATCCGATCACCGTGCACGCCGACGCCGCGCAAGAGACCACCGCAGGCATCGATCCTCGCAGCTGGTCGTTCGTCTTCGCTGCACGCAACGGCGCCATCGACCAGGATGTCCTGGTCGGTGATCTCGCCATCAACACGACGGTGGCCTGCCCGCGTCACTCCCCCGACATCAACGGCGACTGCGTGGTCGGCGGCGCCGATCTCGGCGTGCTGCTCTCCCAGTGGGGCACCTGCGGTGCAGCGAACTGCCTGGCCGACCTCAACGGCAACGGATCGGTCGAGGGCAGCGACCTCGGCCTCCTGCTCAGCGCCTGGGGCACCGACCCCTGCACGAACCCGCCCCCGTAATCCCGCGTAGGAGCGATAAGTCTCGTCAGGAGATCACAATCGCCCCGAAAGTCACCCCAATCCACCCGCGCGCCGTTTTCGGTCTCCCCGATCCGCGACATTCCTTATAGACCGCCCGCATGTGTCCGCGCCTTCCCAAGGACAACACCGTGCCAGCCAAGACCCGCCGCGCGCCGCTCGCGCTCGCCGTTGCCGTCATTTCCTCCATCGCGGCACACGCGCAGGCAGAGGTTCCCGCGCCGTACAACGTCGCCGCGGGCCAGTCGGCGCTGGTGACGGTACGCATCACCACCACCAACAGCTCGGGCTCGCAGTTCAGCGAGGACTCGATGGTCGTCCCCGTCGCCGGCAACGGAAGCTTCGGGCTCCAGCCAGGCTCGCGCCCGTTCACCTTCGCGGAGATGAAGGCGGGCTCCACGCTCAGTTTCGGCGGCGGTCGGCTCGACTTCCAGCTCCTCTGCGGCGTGTTCGGATGCGTCCCGGTCACCGTCGACCTGAGCACCACCACCGTCACCCTGGTGGCAAACGCCGGCGCAGCGATCATCGGCTCCGGCCGCGCCGACTTCGGCAGCAGCTGGAACCTCCGCGGCACCTACACCACCACCACGCCGTTCTCGTCCTCGCCCGGCACGCTCGACACCACCTCCGTCGCCCCCTTCGGCACCACGTTCACCTTCGACAACACCGGCTTCATCGGCACCCAGCTCACCATCGGCTCCATCGAAGGTGACCTCGATCCCTCGAGCTTCCCCGCCGGCACCACCGCCAAGATCCGCACCTCCGTGAGCTTCGGCAACACGTTCATCCAGGGTCCGTACTACCTCGGCCCGCCGCCGAGCTGCGGCACGGGCGAGCCCTGCAACGCGCCGCACGCCGCCAGCGGCTGCGCGAATGCGGCGTGCTGCGCGCTGGTGTGCAGCATCGACCCGCCCTGCTGCACCAACAGCTGGGATTCCCTCTGCGTCAACATCGCGGTGGAGCAGTGCGGGCTCACCCCCGAGAACGACCACTGCAACGCGGCCCGCCCGCTCGGCTTCGGCCGCTATCCCTTCACCACGCTGAACACGGACACCGACGGCCCGCCGCTCATCTCCGAGTGCGCCGACCCCGGCAACGGCAACTACACCAATGACGTGTGGTTCCGCGTCGTGCCGCCCGTGAGCGGCGGCCTGGCGGTCTCCACCTGCAACCACGCGGGCTTCGACACCAACGTCGTGATCTACGGTTCCTGCGGCGGGATCCCGCTCGCATGCAATGACAACGACTCGGTCTGCAACGGCGGCACCTCGCGCCTCATCGTGCCGTGCATCGCCGGCGAGCTCTACCTGATCCGCGTCGGTGGCAAGGGTGTGAGCGGCTCCGGCGAGATCGACATCGCCCTCGGCGACCCCGCGCCCATCGCCGATGGACTCGCCGTGCAATGGCCCGTGTCGCAGGGCGGTAACGGCCACTGGTACGCCACGTACGCGCTCGGCGGCACCAAGACCTTCAACGAGGCCAAGGCCGCAGCCATCGCGGTCGGTGGCTATCCCGCCACGCTCACCTCGGCGGCGGAGAATGAGTTCGCCCGCACGCGCGCCACGCCCACGCTCCTCGGAGGCAACACCGCCTTCGGCCTGATCCAGGCCACGGGCGCCGCAGAGCCCGCCGGCGGCTGGGGCTGGTGGAACAACGAACCGCTCGTCTACAGCAACTGGAACCCCGGCGAGCCCAACAATGCCGGCGGCGAGAACTGGGGCGTCGTCTATCCCAACGGCAAGTGGAACGACGACCGTGACGCCTTCGGCAACGTGCTCGTGGAATTCAATTCCGACCCGCACCTGGGCACCGCCACGTGGGCGCTCTCCGAGGGCGGCAACGGAAAGACCTATTCCGCGGTGCTCCTGCCCGCGCGCGTGACCTGGCAGCAGGCCAAGGACTATGCCACTTCGGTGGGCGCGCAGCTCGTCTCCATGGAGACGCAGGCTGAGCGCGAGTGGATCTTCAAGCGCTTCGCCGCGTTCCTCAACATGTGGACCCTCAACGGCTACACCTGCGGCCCGTGGGTGGGGCTGAGTCGGACCACCGGCAACTGGGTGTGGGAATCGGGCGAACCCGTCACCGATTCACCGTGGCTGCCCGGCGAACCGAACCTCACCGGCGACTTCGCCTGCTTCTACGGCGGCAACGGCGGACCGGCCGCGGGGCTCGACGACACCTTCGAAGGCAACGCGCGCCGCGCGCTCATCCTCGAGTTCCCCGCGCCCCCGTGCCTCGGCGACATCGATGGCGACAACATCGTGGGCGGCGCCGACCTCGGCTCCATGCTCGGCAGCTGGGGCGCATGCACCACCAGCCCGTGCCCGGCAGACCTCAACAACGACGGAATCGTCGGCGGCAGCGACCTCGGCCTGCTGCTTGGCCAGTGGGGCGCGTGCCCGTGAACTGACGGGCCCGCGGCCCGAACGCTCCGGCATCCTCACCGCGGCGGCCCATGCTCCATGTGCTCGCCGTCGGCCCCATCACGCACCGCGCCCATCTCCTCGGTCACCGTCAGCGCCAGGATTGGCATGCCCATGAAGACGGCCATGGCGAACACCATCAGCGCGCCGATGGCCACAGTCCGCGCATCCAGAAGCGCCGACGCAATCACCGTGGCGATCGCGACGAGGCCGATGAAGAGCGTGAGCGCGGTCTTCCACGCCACCGATCGCTCCGCGGACTTCGCGCGACCCGCGGCGTCATCGCCCACGGACGGCGAAGCATGCGCAACGCGGTCGATCACCATCAGCATCGCGTACATGGCATAGAGGATCGTCGCCAGCGCCGCCGGCGCCCACGCCATCGGCCACCATCGCCAGACGGTGCCCGCCGTCACCACGAGCACCAGCAGGATGGTCACCTGCACGAACAATGTCCGCCGTGATGGATTGGGGGTCGCGTGTTCCATGGGAGAACCATCGCTTGCGAACCGCCGGACGGCGCGTGGGAACATTCCCCGAATCGTGTGCCCCTGCCCGTCATGGAACCCGCGCGGAGTGGAACCGGCACCACAACAACGAAAACCCCGGGCGCACCGTGGTGCGCCCGGGGGAACTGAACTGCAGGCCGAAGCGACAACGCTCCGGGGAGATGGATCAGCGCCGGCGACGGCCGTTGAGGAGGCCGGCCACACCGAGCAGCGCAACCGCACCGGGGGCCGGCGCGTTGATCGCAGTGCCGAGCGAGCCGGTGTCGCCACTGCTCTGGAAGGTCACCTGCGAGCCGATGGTGCCCACGGTGCTGACCAGGCCGTTGTAGCTCGAGTCCACCACGCCGGAGGCGGCATCGTAGCCCCAGAAGAACGTGGAGCCCGAGGTCGCGGCGCCGAAGGAGACGCGGGTGACCTCCGTGTTGCCGGAGTTGAAGAGCACGACGCCGTCGCCAGCGGAGCTGAGGCTGACGCCGCCGTTGCTCGAGCTCATCACCTCGGTGATGCGGATGTTGGCCACGGACACGTTGGCAGCGATCGCCGCGGCGGCGATTGAAAGCAGGGACACGGTCTTCATTTGCAAAGGGCTCCAGGAAGGGGGAAGGGCCAGGGACAGTCCAAGAAAGGGAACCTGGACGGGCGGAGTGAGCCACAGCAATCGCCGAAGTCCCGTTCGGCGATCGTTCAGATTTCGTTCCCATTTGGCAGGCCCCGCGTTCGCGATCTTAACGAAACGCACACCATTCCCGAAGATCATACGACCCGTGGCGAGCGTCTAAGTCGCACGTCGTCCGCCGTTCGGTCCCAACACACGGAAACCGCCATGATCAGCAACCTCGTCGCCCCCGCGTTCGCGTTCATCGCCGCCTCCACCTGCCTCGCAGGCTCCGACCTCGTGCTCAACGAGTGGAACTGCGTCCGCGACGACTCCTGGCTGAACAACACCGACACCTGCAACACGGCCACCTGCTCGACCGACGAGGACAGCTTCCTCGGCCGCCGCATGGGCAACGGCGGCGACTGGATCGAGCTCGTGGTGCTCCGGGACCACACCGACCTCCGCGGCTGGAAGCTCCAGTGGCTCGTCGCCGCCGGCGGCGGATCCACCACCACGCCGCCGCCGATCGCCAGCGGCACCGACATCTGGTGGGGCGACGGCACCGCCGCCCAGGGCCAGATCACCTTTGCCGCCTCCTCCACGTGGGCCGACGTGCGCGCGGGCACCATCATCACCATCGCGCGCGACTCGACCGCCGCGGGAGGGCTCGACACGGATCTCTCGTTCAATCCGTGCGCGAGCGACTGGTGGATCAACGTCAACCTCTCCAGCACCAACCTGCTGGAATCGGTCTGGAACATCACCAACGTCACGGGTAACAAGCTCTACATCAGCCACCAGAACTGGTGGTGCCAGGTGGTGAAGGCGAACGGCGACGTGGCCATCGGGCTTGTCGGCGAGGGCCTCACCAATGGCGGCTGGGCCGGATCCGGGGTGAACAAGTACGAGGTCGGGAAGCTGGAAGAGACGCCCGGATCCAGCACCTCCATCTACTCCAACTACCAGGACGCGAACAATTCCACCTTCGGCGCGCCGAACACCTGGAAGAGCGATGCCCCCGCGGACTTCGACTGCCGTCGCCGCCAGGACCTGACCGCGCTCCGCGCGACGGTCCGCAGCGAACTCTGCGGCAACTGCGTGCCGCTGCTGGTGAACGAGTACAACGCCGTCAAGTCAGCCGAGTTCCTCGGCGGCGGCACCCAGGCAGGTGATGCCAACACCCCGCCCGGCACGGCGTCCGACGCGTTCTTCGGCCGGGTCGCCGGCAACGGCGGCGACTGGATGGAGCTGGTGGTCGCCACCGACCACCTGGACATGCGCAACTGGTCCCTCGACTGGGCCGAGACCGGCGCCACCGGCAGCATCAAGCTCTCGAATGCCGCCTTCTGGTCCGACCTGCGCATCGGCACCATCATCACGTTCATCCAGAAGACCACCGCGCTCGGTGGCCTGAACACCGACCTTTCCTACAACGGCACCTCCGACACGTGGGTGAACGTCAACACCTTCGACACGGCGCTGGTGGCCAACACCACCTCCACCAAGGTGGGGCACGTCTCGGGCAACTTCACCACCTCCAATGACCGCTGGACGCTCACCGTCCGCAACGCAGCAGGCACCGCCGTGGTCGGCCCCGTCGGCGAGGGCTCCGTGGCCTACAACGGCGGACGGATCAACAGCGAGGACGTCTGCCGCCTGCGCGAGGACCCCACCGGCAAGACCGACGCCACCGCGTGGTACGACGACTCCGGGGATGCAAGCACCTTCGGCCGCCCGAACACGTGGACCGGCTGCCCGGTGGCCACGACGGTGACGCAGTCCTTCGCGACGCTCCTCGCATCGGGCTGCGTGGCGGCCCCGGCGTTCCTGCCCGCGGACTTCGACCGCAACGGTCACGTCGACGGTGCCGATCTCGGCACCTTGCTCGGCAACTGGAACCTGCCGGGGATCACTGACCTGAACAACGACGGCACCACCACCGGCGCGGACCTCGGCGTCCTGCTCGGCTCGTGGGGCTGATCGCAGTACACTTCAGACATCCGCAAGGAACCCCGAAGAGATGCACCCTCGCCAACCGGCCGTCACCCGTGGTTTCACCGTCGTCGAGCTCCTCGTCACCGTCTCCATCATCGCGCTCCTGATCGGGATGCTTCTCCCGGGGCTCGGCATGGTGCGCGCCACGGCGCGCGCCACCAAGAGCCAGTCGAACCTGCGCCAGTGGGGCGTGGGAACCATCTCGTGGACCAGCACGCACGACGACAAGCTCCCGTGGGAAGGCCTCAAGGACGCCAACGACATGGCAACCAACCTGGCACAGCCCAACTACTGGGCGAACGCGATTCCCCTCATGGTCGGGCAGCGCGCGTACGCGGACATCTCCAACCTCGCGTTCCAGGAACAGCGCAACGTCGAGATGAGCGGCGATGCCGAGTCGGTGTTCCTCGATCCGGCGGCGCGGCCCGCCAACGAGATCCCCTGGGGCTTCGGCGCTCCCGGCGAAGGCGGCGTCCGGCGACAGTTCTACTTCAACTACGTTCCGAACAGCCAGCTCAACAACACGTACATGAAGGACGGGGACATCCCGGACTTCTCGCCGACGCGCACCATGTCGCTCGCGCAGATCGGCTTCGCGGACAAGACCATCCTGATGCTCGAGATGCGGGCCAACCCGGATGAGCTGCCCGGCACCGACCCCCACCGCGGCCGCGACCTCAACCGCCACCGCTCCGACTGGAAGCGCTTCGCGGCACGACACTTCAACGGCGGCCACCTGATGTTCGCCGACGGCCACGTGGCATGGATGCTCAACGACGAGGCAACCACCAACTCCCAGGGCAACCGCAATCCGTCCTTCACGAACGGCGACTGGAACACCTCGAAGCTGATCTGGGATCCGCTCGGCCCCGCCACGGACGAGTGACCTGCTCATGCTCGCCGTCGATGCCTTCGACGCGCGCGGTTCGACAATCACCGGGTTCCACGCGCACCCGGTTCCGCGTACCCCGGCGCATGCAGTCGACGGCGAAACAACCATGCTGACGATTGCCACACTGACGATTACGGCCTGCATGGCCGTCCCCTCGGAGGCCGTCCCCTCCGAGGCCACGCATTTCGCCGCCGCCACCCCGCCCGCCGCGAAGTCGGCAGCCTTCGAGCTCATCGGCACGGCATCCATCCCGGGCGACGCACTCGACAGGAGCGGCCTCGCCGGCGAGGTCGTGGCCGGCGTCCCCCACGCGCGACTCGGCAGCGTCGGGTCCGGCATCGACTGCATCGAGCGATTCGCGGGAGGCGTACGCCTGATCGGCACCTGCGACCGCGGCCCGGCCGATGGCGCCGCAGCGTTCCAGTGCCGCCTCCAGTCGCTCACGCTGCGCGTCGATCCCGCGGCGAGCCCCACGGTGGCGGTCCAGCTCGACGCAAGCACGCTCCTTCGCCGCCCCGATGGCGTGCCGTTCACCGGGCTTTCCGCCGAGCTCGGCACGCAGACGGACCGTGGCGGAACGATCCTGGGCAATCGGCTCGACCCCGAGGGAGTCCGTCGCCTGCCGTCCGGCAATTTCCTGCTCGGCGAGGAGTACATGCCGGGCGTCCTCGAGTTCGCGCCAGACGGGAAGTACGTCCGCACCTGGCCGGTGCCGGACCATTTCGCCTGCAAGCATCCCGGCAAGGACGAGGCCGCGGAGGTTCCGCCCGCCAACACGTCCGGCCGGCAGCCCAACAAGGGTTTCGAAGGCCTGGCCATCACGCCGTCCGGCGAGGCGTGGGTGCTCCTGCAGAACCCCCTCATACAGGACGGCGCCCTCAACGCGAAGGGAAAGCGCGTCGGACGGAACATCCGGCTGCTCTGCCTCGGACGCGAACCGGGCGCGAAGACGATGCGCGAGGTGGTGTACCGCCTCGACGATCCGGCATACGGCACCAGCGAACTGATGGCCCTCGACGATCACCGCTTCCTGGTCATCGAACGCGACGGCAGCGCGGCGAAGTTCCGGCGCATCTACGAGATCGATACCACGGGTTCCACCGACGTCTCCGGCATCGCCTCACTGCCGGGCGGCGATCTCCCGGGCAACATGAAGCCCGTCGCCAAGAGGCTCCTGATCGACCTCGCCGATCCCGCCACGGGAATCGGACAGACCCCGGAGAAGATCGAGGGCCTCTGCTGGGGACCGACGCTTGCCGACGGACGACGGACGCTCGTCGTGGCCACCGACAACGACATGAAGGCGGACCAGCCGTCCGTGTTCTGGGTGTTCGCGCTGCCATCGTCCGCGGACACTGCGGCTCGCTGAACGCACGCCCTGCCCTGCCGCCGGGCCTGCGCTCAGTACGGATGCTCCACGAACCACACCGTGGCCGCGAGCTCGACTGCCGAAAGCCGGTCCCCGCTCCAGTTGCAGACCACCGTGCCGCTGCCGGCGCCCTTGTACATCTTGCCGCCGGAAACGTTGTAGAGCACCGTGCCGCTTCCGGCGCCCTGGAAGACCTTCGAGCCGCTGATGTTGTAGAGGCACTCGCCGGAGCCCGCTCCCTTGAACACCTTCTCGCCGCTCACGTTGAGGATCACGCTGCCGCTGCCGGCGCCCTGGAAGAGCTTGGCGCCGCTGACGTTCGCAAGCACCTTGCCGCTCCCGGCGCCCTCGTAGAACTTGCCGTCGGACAGGTTGAAGAGGGGCGAGCCGGAACCGACGCCCTTGTAGAACTGGGTCTTGCTCATGGAAATGGGGGCGGCTGCGACGGCCGCGACGCCGAGGAATATCGCAAGGTGCCGAAACGATCGGTGCTGCATCGCCGCAGGCTATCGCCCGCGCTCATCCCGCGAAAGCGACACCGGCCACGTCAGCGCCCCGCGGCCGCGCCAACGCCCGTCACCTTGGTGCCGTCCGCAAGCTCGTGCGTGGACCAGACGTGCACCGACACCCAGCGCGTGAACGGCCCCGTGCTCGCCGCGGCATCGCGCGCGATCGCATCCGTCACGGCAGCAGTCGATCACCCATGCGCGCCGCCTCCAGGTAGATCGGCGGCACCTGGATACCGCGCGTCTTCAGGCGCGCCGCGCCCACCGCCACGTCGAAGTGCGAGGACGTCACCAGCGGCGGCGGCGCGCTTCCGTTGCTCGGGTCCACCCAATCGAGCGCCATCTCCATCGCCAGGAAGCCGTAGTCGTGCGGCGACGGCGCAATGGCCAATCCACCGCCGTGGGTCACGTACGAGCCGTGCAGGCCGAGCGGGAACGGCCGCGCGTGCTCTTCGGTCCACGCGGCGATCGTGGGCCCGTCGGCCACGACAGGATCCCCGTCATGCAGCGGAAGGCCGGCGTAGCTCAAGACCAGCAGGACGTCGGCGTCCGCGCCGCGGGATTCCACGAACCCCTTCCATGCATCAAGGGAACCCACCGCGGCTGTCTCCACCAGCCGGTGCGGCGACCAGTCGAACGCGCGCACCTGCGCCAGCTCCGCGCGCCCCGTGGGGCCGTCGAACGCCACCGCCGAAACCCGGAGCGGCCGATCGCCCACCGTGAAGCGGAACGCGTCGCGCACCGCGGAGAGGGGCAGCAACTCGGCGATGCCCGCCACGTTGGTCCTGCCGGCAAACCCGTACTCGGCGGGCGCGGCGTCGGTCGACACGAACACCACCCGCGCCCCGCCACGGCCTGCGAACTCGCGCGCCACCGACTCGTTGGCCTCGTCATCCACGGCAATCAGGACGTCCGGATCGAAGCGATCGACCGCGCGCCACGCCTCTGCGGCCGCCGTCGCGCGCACGCCCGCGGCGCTCCGCGTGTCCACGCCGAGGTACTGCCACTCCACCGATACCGGCCGCCGGTTCGACTGCAACGCCGCGCGCACGCCGGCGTCCACGCCCCGGGCCCACTCAGACTCCGCGCCCACGCTCTGCAGCACCATGATCCGCGGGCGAGCGGCGTTGAACGCCACCAGCATGCCGAATCCGAATGCGACGAACGCACCGGGGAGGATGACCTTCCAGCGTTGGCTCATTGGATCTGCAGCCATTTCCACCACGGAATGGAGAGGAACGCCAGCGCCACGCGCGCGGCGTTCATGAACAGGTTGTACGCGGTGTATCGCCGACCATCCATCCCGGCCGTCATGCCGGACGCCACCGCCTGCATGGACACGCCGCTCTGGTACGGGAAGAACCACATGTCGCTGAAGAGCGCCGCCAGGAAGACGGCGATCCACGGGTTGATCCCGTTCGCCTGCGCCACGGGCACCAGCACCACCGATGCCACCACGGCGCCGGCGGAGACCGGGAGGGCGATGCGGATCGCCACGGTGGTCACCAGCGCGGCCAGCACGAACATCCCGACGCTCCCGTCCACGAACCCGAATCGTCCGGCAAGCTCCTGCGCCACGCTGTCGTCCAGGTGGAGGTGCTTCATCACGCGGACGATGCCGTCCATCCCGAGCAGGAAGAAGATCATCGACCAGTCGATCTGCTGGCGGAACTCGGGCTTGCCGATCACGCCGCACACGGTCAGCGTCACCAGCACGCAGCCGGCGATCCACGACGGCCGCACGTGGTGCACGGAGACGGTGGCCGTGCCCACCAGGAACGCGGCGAAGGCGCCGACCGCCATCCACTCAGCGAACGACGGCGGGCCCATCAGCGCAAGCTGCGTCCGCAGGCGTTCCCGCGGCAGCGGCTGGGGGTTCGCCGCAGGAAGCAGGAAGCGCATGGCCCCGAAGTGGAACGCCAGCAGGCCGGCCATGGCCACGGCTGCCGCCGACAGCCAGAACAGGCCGGAGAATTCCGACTGCAGCTGCGCAGGCAGGAGCGCCAGCGAGGTGATGCTCGACGCCTTGCTCGTGGCCATCATCGGGGCGAACATCATGGCGCCGGAGATGGTCGATGCCGCCAATGCCGTCATGGCCAGGCTGCGGGGCACCAGGTGGAGGCCGGAGGCCATGTCGCGGTAGAGCGGCAGCAGGATCGCGAAGCGCGTGTTCCCCGAGGGCACCACCGGCGACAGCGCCATGCCGCCGAGCAGCAGGGTGCACTGCTGCCAGAACGGGCGGTCGGGCAGCCGCGAGAGCACCCAGAGCATCACCCGGTACGTGAGGCCCGAGGCGGCCATCGCCGACGCCAGCGCAAAGACACCCACCATCGTCATCAGGTCCGGGGATGCAAACCCCCCGAGCGCCACGGAGGCGGGCGCCAGGCCCACGAAGAGCACCGCCACGATCGCCACGATGGGCGGAACGAACTCGTCCACGATCGCAAAGATCCACATCACGATCACCACGGTCAGGATCGCCGCGAACATCGCCGACTGCGAGGGGAGACCCAGCGCGCCGCCCGCCAGGAATGCCGCTACGGGGAGCACCGTCGCGCACACCCAGCCGGTCGCCGCCAGCTTCGTGAGCGGCTTCGCTGCCGGCTTCGACGCGCGCGCGGCCCCACGCGGGATGGACTCGCCACCCAGCATCGACGCCAGCGAGATCGTCGCCGCGGCAGCGACCGGCGGGCACTGCGACCGAACCTCCTCCAGCGCCTCGCGCGGCACGCGCCATGCCACGACCGCCGTGCGCGCCGTGACCGCGCAT
>JBIIJH010000198.1:0-3865 GCA_044233905.1 Phycisphaerales bacterium | reverse complement strand
CCAGGGGGCATATCAGCGACCTGGGCAGTTCCGCCGGCGAGGTCATTGCCCGCAACGGCCAGCACATCCTGGGAGTGGTGAACGACATCATCGACGCGGCCCGCGTGGAGGCCGGCGAGATGACCATCGCGCGCTCGCCCATCGACCTGCGTGCGATCGCGAACGATGCCGTGGAATTCCTGGCGGCGCGCGCCGCGGCGAAGGGCATCGGGTTGCGCTTCGAGCCGGGCATCAGCGGACCGGCGACCACGGTCTCCGACCCGCTCCGCGTCCGGCAGATCCTCCTCAACCTCATCGGCAACGCCGTGAAGTTCACCGAGTTCGGCTCGGTCACCGTGGAGCTGTCCGTCTCCGGCAGCCGCTGGATGGTCTCGGTCCGCGACACGGGCCCCGGGATGAACGAGCAAGAGCTCGCGCTCCTCTTCCGCCGGTTCTCGCAGACCTCCACCGCGGACACCGTCAACGGAAGCGGCCTTGGGCTTGCGCTTTCGCAGCAGCTGGCACACATGCTCGGCGGAGACCTGGTGGTGCAGAGCGTCCGCGGCGCTGGCACCACCTTCACGCTTACCCTCCCCCGCACGACCACGCCGGCGGAAGCAATGATGCCCACGTGGACCGGACAGGCGGAGGCCGCCGCTGCGGACGATGCCGAACCGCTTCCGCTCGCGGGCGTGCAGGTGCTCCTGGCCGAGGACGGGCCGGACAGTGCCCGACTGTGCAGGCACTTCCTGGAACGTGCCGGCGCCAGCGTCACCGTCGCGTCCGACGGCCGCCAGGCAATTGCCTTCCTGCGGGCAGCGGATGCCGGGGTGTTCGAGGATCCCTTCGACGTGGTGCTGATGGACATGGAGATGCCGGTCATGGACGGCATGCAGGCGCTGCATGCCATCCGGGCGGGAGGCTCCGGGATCCCGGTCATCGCGTTGACGGCACATGCGGGCGATGCGGTGCGGGGACGGTGCATTGCCGCAGGCTTCAGCGACTACCTGGCGAAGCCGGTCGACCGGCGGACCCTGGTGGCCACCGTGGCCGCCTGGCGTCCCGTGCGCGAGTCAACGGCCCACGGCACGACCGTGACATCGGTCTGATCACGCGGACCAAGGCCGATTTGTCGGCATTTCGCCGATCAATTCAATGATTCCGGGCGGACTGGACGTAATACTCACGGAGGTTCCCGCGTCCATCCGCCATGAGGAAGCCATCGGTCATCCTCGCTTCGCTGCTTCGCTCAGGTGCGGGCTCACGCGCGGGCCAGCATGTGGGCCTGCTGTCAGCTGCCGCGGTAGCCACCGGTGCCATGGCCGCGCCGCCCACCCCCGCGCAGATCGAGTTCTTCGAGAAGAGCGTGCGGCCGGTGCTCGTGGACCATTGCTACAAGTGCCACTCGGACGGCGCAGCCAAGCTGAAGGGCGGACTCAAGCTCGATTCGCTGGCCGCCATCCTGGCCGGCGGCGACACGGGGCCGTCCATCGTCCCGGGTGATCCGAACCACAGCCTGCTCATCACCGCGGTTCGATACAACGACAAGGACCTCGAGATGCCGCCCAAGGCAAAGCTCCCGGCCGACGCCATCAAGGCGCTTGAGCAATGGGTGGCGATGGGCGCGCCGCATCCGGACGCGCTGAAGCCCCCGGCGCCCGCTTCGCCCGGCACGGGAGGCATGCAGGGCCCAGCGCCTGCCGCGTCGCCCCGCGCCAACCTGGACATTGCCAAGGGCCGCGAGTTCTGGAGCTACAAGGCCCCGCGCAAGACCGCTCCGCCGCTCGTGAACAACGGCGCGTGGGTGCAGGCGCCGGTGGACCAGTTCGTGCTCTCACGCGTGGAGCTTGCCGGTCTTGCGCCCGCTCCCGATGCCGACCGCCGCACGCTGATCCGCCGCCTGAGCTTCGACCTCACCGGCCTGCCGCCCACGCCGGAGGAGATCGAGGCCTTCGAGCGTGATCGTTCCGAAGGCGCCTACGAACACCTGGTGGACCAACTGCTTGCCTCCCCGCGCTTCGGCGAGCGCTGGGGCCGCCACTGGCTGGACGTTGCGCGGTACGCGGAATCGAGCGGCAAGGAGTCGAACATCCTCTACCCGCACGCGTGGCGCTACCGCGACTACGTGATCGCCGCGTTCAACGCCGACAAGCCCTACGACCGCTTCCTGCGCGAGCAGCTCGCGGGTGACCTGCTGCCCGCCGCCAATGACCAGCAGCGGGCCGAGCAGCTCATCGCCACCGGCTACCTGGCGGTGGGCACCAAGGGCCACAACACGCAGGGCAAGCCGCAGTTCACCTTCGACATGGTGGACGAGCAGATCGATGCGCTCGGCCAGGGGATCCTGGCCACCACCATCTCGTGCGCCCGCTGCCACGACCACAAGTTCGACCCGATCCCGCAGCGCGACTACTACGCGATGGCCGGGATCTTCATGTCGACCGACACCGCGTACGGCACGTACCGCACGCAGGGCAACGACCATCCCTCGACGCTGATCGAGCTGCCGGCAGGCGCAACGGTGGCCACCGGCGCCACCATGCCCGGCCCCATCCGCAAGGCCGTTGAGCAGCAGCTGAAGGTGGCCGAGGGCGAGGCCGCGCAGTTTGCCGATCTCCAGAAGAAGGCTCGCGAGGCGCGCAAGCCCGGGAGCACGGTGAAGCTCACCGCCACCGAGCAGCAGATGCTCCAGCGCGCGCGCACGGCGGACGGGCGCAGCGAGGCGGCAGCCGACTTGCTTGCGCGCTTTGACGAGAACGGCAAGCCCACCGCGCTCAACCGCCTCGCCATGGGCGCGCAGGACGCAGCGAAGCCGCAGAACGCGCGGCTCCTCTCCCGCGGCGAGCTGCAGAAGCCCGGCGACACGGTGCCGCGCGGCTACCTCCAAGTGCTGCAGCAGCCCGGCGACCGAACGGTAGCCGCCGGCAGCGGCCGCCGCGAGCTGGCCGACTGGATCGCGAGCGACCACAACCCGCTCACCGCGCGCGTCTGGGTGAATCGCGTGTGGCTCCACGTCTTCGGCAAGCCCATCGTTCCCACGCCCGACAACTTCGGCGCGAGTGGTGTGCGTCCCACCGACCAGCCGCTCCTCGACTGGCTGGCAGTCGACTTCATGGAACACGGCTGGTCCACCAAGGCGCTCGTGAAGCAGCTGGTGATGAGCCACGCGTATCGCATGAGTTCGAAGGCGGATGCGAAGGCGCTGGCCGTGGACCCCGACGACACCCTGCTCTGGCGCATGCCCAAGCGCCGGCTGGAAGCCGAATGCATCCGCGACGCCATGCTCATGGCCGCGGGCGAGCTGCAGATGACCCCACCCGTGGGTTCGCCGGTCAATTTCCTGGAAGGCATGGATCGCAATCCTGCCATCGTGGCGGCTGCCAGGATGAACGAGCCCGTGCGCTCGGTCTACCTCCCCGTCCTCCGCGACCACGTGGAGGAGATGCTCGACGTCTTCGACTTCGCCGAGCCGGCATTCGTGAGCGGAGACCGCGACGAGACCAGCGTCCCCACGCAGGCCCTCTTCATGATGAACAGCACCGCCGTCACCGAGGCCGCCACCACGATGGCGCGCCGCGTGATGGCCGAGCGGAGCAAGGACTTCGAGCGCATCGACCGGGCCTTCGCCCTCGCGGTCGGGCGCAAGCCCACGCAGGCCGAGGTGACCGCCGTGAAGTCGTTCTTCAAGGACTTCCTGACGGCACAGACCGGCAAGTCGGCAAAGCAGGCACGCGCATCGGCCAAGCAGCTCGAGGAGGCATCCTGGTCGGCGTTCTGCCAGGCGCTCTTCCAGTCGGCCGAATTCCGGATGGTGGAATAGGAGAACCCATGGACCTCTGCGGAAACCGCATCTTCTCCAGTTCGCGCCGCCAGGCGCTCCGCTCGC
>JBIIJH010000197.1:0-3868 GCA_044233905.1 Phycisphaerales bacterium | reverse complement strand
TGGCACGCCCCATTTCCGCCACCTGGTTGGCCAAGATGTTCTGCACCGTGTCCACGTCGCTGGTGCAGCGCTGCAGCAGGTCGCCGCTCTCGTTGGTGTCGAAGAAGGGCACCGGCAGCCGCACCAGCCTCGCGTGCACGCGCTCGCGCAGCCGGCGCACGCTTCGCTGCGCGGCCACCGCGATCATTCGCCCCCGGAGCAGGTTGAGCACGCCGGAAAGAACAGCCGCCGCCGCAATCGCCAGCGCCGGAACCCACAGCGAACTGCGCACCGCCTCCGCGCCCCCGAGCGCCGCGAGGATGCGCGCACTCATCGCGCCCATCCGCGTCCCCTCCGGGGAGAAGACCCCGTCGATCACCGCCTGCGGCACGAGCGGCACCACGTACTGGCACGCGGCCGCCAGCGCCTGCACGCCGATCGCGGCGGCATAGAGCGGCCGGTCCGGCCCCAGGATGCGCCAGAACTCGCCGAGGCGACGGAGCGCAAAGGTCGGCGTTCGTGGGGTGGATGCGCTCATGGGAAGGCGTTCCCGGCAAGGCCGGGTCAGCCGCTACTCACGACCAGTCATGCGTCAGGGGTTGGCGATCCCGTACTCCGCGCAGTCGCCGAGGTCCTCGGCGATGCGCAGCAGCTGGTTGTACTTGGCGGTGCGGTCGGTGCGCGCGGGCGCGCCGGTCTTGATCTGTCCGCAGTTGGTGGCCACGGCCAGGTCGGCGATGGTGGTGTCCTCGGTCTCGCCCGAACGGTGCGAGAGGATGGCGCGGTAGCCGTTGCGGGTGGCCATGTTCACGGCGTCGAAGGTCTCGGTGAGCGTGCCGATCTGGTTCACCTTCACCAGGATCGCGTTGGCGCAGCCCGTCTCGATGCCCTTCTTCAGGAACGACGGGTTGGTGACGAACAGGTCGTCGCCCACGAGCTGCACCTTGGACCCGAGCGAGTCGGTCAGGTCCTTCCAGCCCTTCCAGTCGTCCTCGGCCAGTCCGTCCTCGATGGAGCGGATCGGCCACTTCTTGCACCACTTCTCCCACAGCGCAATCATGTCGTCGCTGGAAGCGACGCGCTTCGGGTCGCTCTTGAAGAAGCGGTAGCCCTTCTTCTTCACGGCCTTGGCCTCGTTGGCCAGCTCGCTCATGGCGGGGTCGAGGCAGATCATGATCTGGCGGCCGAGGTCGTAGCCGGCCTTCTTCACGGCCTCCGCGATCACCTCGCAGGCGGCCTCGTTGGAGGGGAGGTTCGGTGCGAAGCCGCCCTCGTCGCCCACCGACGTGGAGAGGCCCTTGTCGTGCAGCACCTTCTTGAGCGCGTGGTAGCACTCGACGCCGGCGCGCATGGCCGTGCCGAAGTCGCTGAAGCCCACGGGCTGGATCATGAACTCCTGGAAGTCGACGCTGTTGTCGGCGTGCTTGCCGCCGTTCAGGATGTTGAGCATCGGGGCCGGCAGGCGCCGCGCGCCCGCACCGCCGAGGTAGCGCCAGAGCGGCATGCGGCTCGCGGCAGCGGCCGCGTGCGCCGTGGCCATGCTGACGCCGAGCAGGGCGTTGGCGCCCATCTTGCCCTTGTTGTGCGTGCCATCGAACTCGATCATCGAGTGGTCGAGCGCCGCCTGGTCGCGCGCATCCATCCCCAGGACGATCGGCGCGATGCGCGTGTTGACGTTGGACACGGCCTTGGCCACGCCCTTGCCGAGCCACTGCTTCTTGTCGCCGTCACGGAGCTCCACGGCCTCATGCTCGCCGGTCGACGCGCCGCTCGGCACGATGGCGCGTCCGAAGGCGCCGCCTTCCAGGGCCACCTCGCACTCGAGCGTGGGGTTGCCGCGGGAATCGATGACCTGACGGGCGTGGACGGAGATGATCTCGAACATGCGTGGGCTCCTGGAGGGTGGGACGGGATCGTACCGCCGCAGCCAGCCAGGAAACCGCCGCGCGATCAGCGTGCGATGGCGTCCCACACGTCGCGCACCACCCAGCTCATGGCTTCCATCGCCGCATCGGTGCGGCTTGCCAGGTGCGGCGCCAGGTGCGCGTTCTCCAGGCCGAGGAGCGGATTGTCGGCGGTGATCGGCTCGGGCTCATGCACGTCCAGGATGGCCAGCGCGCCCGGGTTCGCCTTCAGGCGTCGGGCAAGGGCGGCATGGTCCACCACGAAGCCGCGGCTCGTGTTGATGAAGACCGAGTCCGCCTTCATGCGCTCGATCAGCCCCGCACCCACGAATCCACGGTTCGACGCGCGGCCGTCGATGTGCACGGTGAGCACGTCGCTCGACGCAAACAGTTCCTCCGCACTCACCGCATGCGCGCCGCGCCGCTGGTCATGCGGGATCTCGGCCAGGTCGTGGTACGCCACGTCGAAGCCGATGGCGCGAGCCACCTCCGCCACGCGGCGACCGATGCGCCCCATGCCGAGGATGCCGAGGCGCAGCTCGTTCATCTGCCGGTGGGCCACTACCTCCTGGCGCACCTCGTCCCATTCGTCGGTGTCGAGCGGTTCGTCGATGAACACCCGCGGGCGCAGTGCATCGCACACCAGGCAGGTGACGTACTCGACCACGGCCTGCGTGTTGGCGTCCGGCGTGTTGAACACGGCGATGCCGCGGCGCGCGCACGCGTCCTGGTCCACGTTGTCGAGCCCGACGCCCGCGCGGCCCACCGCGCGCAGTGCGGGCAGTCGCGCCAGGAGCGCCTCGTCGACCTGCGTGTAGGTGCGGACCACCAGTCCCGCGGCCCGGGGCGCTGCCGCCTCGAACGCGGGCGTACCCGGGGCTCCCACCACCAGTTCGGCCCGTTCGGCCAGCCACTGGGCGGCGGCGGGAGAGAGGTGTTCGGTCTGGATGACGGTGGGGCGGGAGGTCATTTCGTGGGGAAGGCTACGCCAATCGGTGCCAGAAGCCCGAGAACCTCCTAGATTTGTGAACCTTTCCCTTGCAGCGGCGCATAGTAAGGACCAAACTCCTGTCGGGGACCGCGGGTTCCCGGAAGTACGCGCCCGTTCCAGCCGATCACCACTGCCAGAGATGCCCATGACGCGAACCCACTTCCTGATCGCCACCGCGGCCATTGCCGTGGCGGGACATGCCGTTGCAGACGACGTCGGCTTCGCCACCTTGAAGGCACGCCTCGGCGCGGCCACGCCGACCGGGGCCAGCGTCTCGATCGGCCAGACGGAAGCGCAGGAGTCCGCCGGCAACTTCGGCCCCAACCGCGCGACGTCGGAGTTTGCCGGGAAGACCTTCACCGACATGAGCGGCGCGTCCGGCAGCAGCGGCCACGCCACGTTCGTTGGCCAGAACCTCTACGGCAGCGCCACGAGCATTGCGCCCGGCATCTCGCGCATCTGGGTGTACGAGGCCGGCTCCTTCGCGCAGGGCGCGTACCTGAACTTCGGCCAGCCTTCGCTCCTTCCGGCAGTGCCGCCCGGCGGCACCAGCCCGGTGCGGATCTTCAACCACAGCTGGATCGGCTCGTTCGGAGCCACGGCGGCCGACAACGAGGTGCTCCGCCGCGCCGACTACGCCATGCAGCGCGACGACACGCTCTTCGTCGTCGGCGAGAACAACGGCGCGGGCAGCGCCATGCAGCCCCTGATGAGCGCCGTCTACAACGGCATCGCCGTCGGCCTCATGTCCGGCAACCACAGCGCGGGCGACCTGCCTGCCGGCAACGACGGCGCCGGGCGCATGAAGCCCGAGCTCGTGGCGCCCGGCGACTTCACCAGCTTCTCCACGCCGGTGGTGAGCGCCGCCGCGGCGCTCATGTACGACACGGCCACTTCCGCCGCGTACAGCAGCAATGCGAGCCGTCGCAAGGGCGTCACCATCAAGTCGGTCCTCATGTGCGGCGCCTCCCATTCGGCCGCATGGCAGAACCAG
>JBIIJH010000074.1:0-12051 GCA_044233905.1 Phycisphaerales bacterium | reverse complement strand
TGACTCCCGAGTACTCCCGGGTGCCACCCGGACGAGCGGTTGTCGTCGAGGCCGAGAGGAGCCGGGTGGAGCGAGGCCGTCCGCGGGACAGGGGTCCCGCGCGCAGCGGAGCGTGCGGCGGAACTTCGAACATCCGCAACGAAGAGTGCGATTGAACACGAAGCTTCTGGCCCCGCCCGCGTACTGGCCCCGTCGCCTTGCGGGGCGGGCGGCATGGCGCCGCCACTGCCCCTCCGGCGAGGGGGCCAGGCACCCGTTGCGCCAATGGCATCGGTTCGGCAATGGCCTCACCGCCGCAGGGTCTTACGGGGCTTACTTGCGCATCAGTGCGCGCAGCAATGCCAGGTCCGCAGGCGTGGTCACCTTGATGTTGCGCGGGTCGCCGTCCACGACGATCACTTCGGCTCCCAGGCGCTCGACGAGCATGGCATCGTCGGTGGCGCCGCCGAGGTCGGGCTGCGCGTAGGCGCGGCGCAGCAGTTCCGCGCGGAAGACCTGCGGGGTCTGGATCGCGACCAGGTGCTCGCGGGAGACGGTGCCGGTCACGCGCCGGCCCATGATCTTCGTTGAATCGGAGATCTCGCCAAGTATGAGGTCCGCCACCGCGTCCTCCTCCTCGGCCTGCACGGTTTCCGCGGAAACGCGCTTCAGCGTGGAAGTGACCGGGTCGCCGGGAATGACCGCGTCATGGACGCGCGCGGCATCGAACACGCGGGCGATGAGCTCCTCGCTCGCCGCCGGGCGTGCGCCGTCGTGCACCGCCACGTGCGTGCACTCCGCAGGGATGGCCTCCAGCGCGTTGCGCACGGTCTCCCAGCGCTCGATGGTGCCGCCCGCCACGATCTTCGCGCCGTGGAACCCAAGCTGCGTGCCGAAGCGCGCACGGAATTCGTCAATCTCCGCGGGCGGAGCCGCCACCACGATCGCGCCCACGTCCTCGCGCCGCGTGAAGAGCTCCACCGAGCGCAGGATCATCGGCCGTCCGCCGAGATCCTGTGCCAGCTTGTCGCCGAGCCCGAAGCGGCTGCTGCGCCCCGCTGCCGGGATGATCACGCCAACCTTGAAATCGCTCATTGCTTGCCGTCCTGCGCAGGCTGCCCGGGAGAGGCCGCGGCCCAACGCGCCGGTTCGCCGAACATCGGCCGCTGCAGCGCCATCAGGGTCATGGCGGTCCCGAAACTGCGGGTACGCGGGAAGACCCGGTCATCCCAGGTGCCGTCCGCGTCGCGCACGGAGAAGAGCAGCTGCTCCAGCTTGCGGCGATACTCGCCGCGTTCGGCCTGCGGGAGGATCTCCACCGCGTCGCACGCGTGATAGAAGCCGAAGAAGAAGTAGTACGGGGCTACCGCGTACGGCCCAACGTGCGTCCCTGACTTCTTGCGCCGCAGCTCCAGCTGCACCCAGTGCTCCAGGAACGCGTCAAGCGCGCGCCGCACGCCTGCCACGTCCGATTGCCCGGCGCGGAAGAGCAGGCTCTCCGCACAGACCATCCGGCCGATGGCGCCGGGAATGCTGCGCGCAGGCTCGCGGGTCTGCTTGAGCGCGCTGTAGGCGAAGTTCCCATCAGCGGTGCGGCAACGCCGGAGCGCATCGAGCCCGCGCGCCACCACCGCGTCGTCCACTGCCAACCCCTGCGCACGCGCCTCGAAGAGCACCTGCAGGCACGGCGGCGTCATGAAGGGCGACGCCGGGGATGGCGTCTCGATTCCCGGCTGCCGCGCGTAGTTCCATCCGCCCACCTCGGGGATCTCGGTCCGCTGCATGGCGTCGAGGTACCACCGCAGTGCGGCATCGACCTCGGCTTCCATCCCCGCAGGCACTGCCTTCGCGGCCCGCAGCACCAGCATGAACCGGGCACCGTAGCAGTAGCCCCAACCGCGGACGTCGTATCCACCGTCGTACTGGGGATCCATGAGCGGCTCGCGGATGCCGGCACAGACGAAGTCGCACGCACGCTTCACGGCATCCTGGCGCGCAGCATCGGAGCCGTATCCGGGCGTGCGCACCAGGCACTCCGCGACGATCGAGGTGCCGCCGATGCGGTACCCCACGGGAATCTCGCCGTTCACGCGATAGACCCCTTCGTAGGGCCACTGCGCCTTGGGTTCGCCCTCCTGCGCGGAGAGCAGGAACGCGATGCCGGTCCGCACCGCAGCGTCCGCTTCCGCTGCCGACGGCGGCGCGGGAGGACCGACGAAGGCCGACGGCGATTCCCCGCCCGCCCCGAGGATGAACCCGGCAATCGAAACACCCAGGCATGCCGCCGCCATCGAACGCGCTGCGATCATCCCGGCTCCTCCGTGACAGGCGCGCCGGCTGCCGCGGGCGCGGGCGAATACAGGTGGATGTACATGTCGCCGAACGCGCGGATCTCCGGGCCCACGAAACCCACGATCGTGCGCTCGCCCTCGGCAAGCTCGTACGGCAGGCGCAGGACCAGCCAGCCGCGCTCGGCCATCGACCCGCGCAGGCGCGCGCACTGCTCGAGGATCTTGCGCTTGCCGCTCGATTGCTCGGCGATCGGGTACGGCGGGTCCATGAAGACCACATCCACGGGCTCCGGCAGCGAGGCCATCACCGCGGCCGAGAGCGCGTCGCCCTGCACCGGCCGCGAGCGATCGCCCACGCCCAGTGCCGTGATGTTTCGCTTCAGGCAGTCGAACACCGTACGGTCGCGCTCGAAGAAGATGGCCAGGCGCGCCCCGCGGCTCAGCGATTCGAGCCCCATCGTGCCGACGCCGGCGAAGAGGTCGAGCACCACCGCGTCGTCGAACCATCCGCGCAGGATGTTGAAGATGCTCTCCTTGACGCGCCCGGTCATTGGGCGCGTGGTGTCCGCACCGGCGGGGGTTTCCAGGATCCGCGAGCGATGCTCGCCGCCCATGATGGTGACGCGTGAGTGCACGGCGCGAGGATACGCCCTGCTACATTTCCACGCCCGTGCCGCAGCCGTTCCACCAGCTTCCCTCCAGCCTGCTTGCCATGTCGCGCTTCGTGCGCCTGGCAGGCGGCACCGTGCCCGCGCTTCTGGTGCATCCGCATCTTGACCGCGCCACCGGCACGGTGACCCGCCCGGCGCCGGTCGTGGTCTGGATGCATGGACGCACCGTGAACAAGGAACTGGATGCCGGCCGCTACCTGCGGCTTGCGCGCGCCGGGATCGCCTCCTGCGCCCTCGACCTCCCCGGCCACGGCGAGCGCCTCGACGCCGCGCTGCAGGAGCCATCGCGCACGCTCGAGGTGGTGCAGCAGATGGCCAACGAACTCGACGCCGTGGTCGCCGACCTTGACGCCTCCGGCGAACACGCCGGCTGCCGCCGCGCCATCGGCGGCATGAGCGCCGGCGGCATGGCCACGCTCGTCCGACTCACGCGCCCGCACCGGTTCGACGCAGCGCTCCTCGAGTGCACCATCGGCAGCTGGCGCTGGCAGCGCAACCGCGCCATGTTCGACCCCGTCCGCGTCGCTGCCATGGATCCCTTCGAGCATCTGGCACACTGGCAGCCCATCCCTCTCATGGCCCTCCACAACCAGGGCGACGAGTGGGTCCCCGTGGATGGCCAGCGCGAGTTCATCGAAGCCGTCCGTGCACGCACGCCGGACCAGTCCTGGGTGCAGTTCCACGTCTACGGCCCCACAGGTGCCCCCAACGAACATTCCGGCTTCGGACGCATGGCTTCCGATGCCAAGGACCGAGCCACGGCCTTCCTGACGGAGCACCTGAAGCCCCATCCAGAATCGGCGTGAAGGCAAATCGCCCGGTGCGGCGCATGCAATCCGCGCCAAATGCCGTATCTTCCGGGGAGACCATGCGCACCGCCAACCGCCCCTCACAGCCGCTCGTCCTGCGCGGCTTCACGATCGTCGAACTCCTCGTGACGATCGGAGTGATCGCCATCCTCATGGGCCTCCTCATCTCCGGACTGCGCGGCGCCATGGGCAGTGCCCGCAAGACGCGCGAGCTCAACGGCCTCCGCGGCGTCTATGCCGCGTGGTACCAGTACGCCAACACGTACGAAGAGGGCATCCTCCCGGGCTTCCTCGATGAAGCCACCCAGACCACCTGGAAGGTGAACTACACGAACTCCTCCGGCAAGGCGCTGAGCCCGGCGCTGGCGCAGACCTATCCGTGGCGCCTCGCGCGCTTCCTGGACGATCCGTACGGCACCATGCTCAACTACCTGGAGTCCGACGTCACCGACGCGAACGACGAGGTGTGCGGCGAATGGGATGGCGGGCCGTCGCATCCAGCGTGGATGAGCGGCGCATTCGGCGTGCCGGGCAGCGCCATGGCCCTGCAGCCGGCCTTTGGCTACAACTCCTTCTACTTCGGCGGCTGGTACACGAACGGGAATCCGTCGTTCGCAGACGCTGCCTGGACCAGCGCAACGGGCGGCAACGTCACCGGGCGCCTCGTCTGCACGCGGCTTGCGAACATCACTCGTACCACCGAGGTGGTGGTGTTCGCCTCCAGCACGCTGCGCGACCCCGGCACGTACCGCTCGTCGTCGCGCCCCGAGGACCGCATCCCCGGGTGCTCATGGATCACGCCGCCGCAGCTCGGCGCAAGCCCCATCTGGGAGCCTTTCATGGGTTCCCAGCAGGCGATCGACGCCACCGGCTCCGCCCCCTTCAACTTCATGCGCCAGGCCGGCATGACCGACACCGGCATCCTGCAGGTCAACCGCCAGCAGGGCGTCCCGGTCCGTCGACACAATGGACTCGTCGCAGTGGTTCACGCCGACGGCGGCACCGAGAGCATGAGCATCGGCACCCTGATGAACATGCAGCTCTGGATCGACGCGGCGGACCGCCCCGACTTCAGCCACCAGGACAACTGAAGCCAACAGGACAACTGAAGCCAACAGGACAACTGAGTTCCGTCACCCGCGGACGCCAACCTCGTCGGGCGGCTGCTCGGTCTGGCGGGTCTTGTCCGTGCTGGGCTTCTCGCGCGGGCTCATGCCGCGCGGCGGCGGTGTTGCACCGAGCGTCAGCTGCGCCACCGCGATCATCGTCTCCAGGCGGCCGAGCGTGTTCTCGCGCTGTGCTCCGTAGCCCATGAACGGGAAGAGCGAGATCAGCGCCACCACCAGGCCGCTCGCGGTTGCCACCAGTGCCTCGGAGATGCCGCCGGACACGGCGCGCGGATCCACCATCGCCTGACCGCCCGAGAGGAGGTCGAAGCTGGTGATGATGCCCGTGACCGTTCCCAGGATGCCGAGCATCGGGGCGGCGGTGATGATGGTGGAGAGCGTCGCCATGAAGCGATCCATGTGGATGCGCTCCGCTTCCACGGCTCCCACCGCCACCGCGTCGCTGGCCCCGTCGTGCAGCAGCGAGAGCGCCACGCGCGAATACACGGTGTCCGAGGTCTCGCACAGCGCTTCCACGTGGGAGCGATCGCCGCGGCGGAACGCCTCCATCAGCTTCACGAAGCCACGCTTGGAGGCGGGGCCGTTCTGCCGGATCCAGTAGAGGCCGCGCTCGAAGGACAACGTCACCGAGACCAGGCTCAGGGCCAGGAGCGGCCACATGACCAGGCCGCCCTTGTGGAGGATGGAAAAGAAATGCTCGAACATGGTGGGGGCCTCGCAGTCGGGGGAATCGGCAATCATACGGGTTCCGATACACTCGCCGGAATGACCGCCCTCGGCACGCATGCCACCGACGCCCAGCTCCTCCAGGAGGTGGAATCCGCCCTGCAGCTCGCCCTTGCCGAGCACCCGCTCGCCCCGCGCCTGCGCGAGGCCATGCAGTACGCCACGCTTGGCGGCGGCAAGCGCGTTCGCCCGGTCCTGACCCTGCGCGCCTGCGAGGCCGTGGGCGGCCAGCGTGCCGACGCCGTGCCCGCGGCGATCGCGCTCGAGATGATCCACTGCTTCAGCCTGGTGCACGACGACCTGCCGGCCCTCGACAACGACGACCTGCGCCGCGGCCGCCCCACCACCCACAAGGCGCACGGCGAGGCACTGGCGATCCTGGCGGGCGATGCGCTGACCTCCGTGGCCGTGGAGGTGGCGCTCGAATCGCGCCTGCGCCCGGCCGAGATCGCGCGCGAGCTCGCCTCGGCCACCACCGCCATGATCAGCGGCCAGGTCTACGACACGCTCGGCGGATTCCCCGGCACGCCGGACGCGGGCACCAAGCTCCGCCTGATCCACGACCACAAGACCGGCGCGCTGATCCGCTGCGCCTGCCGGATGGGTGCCCTGTGCGGCACCCCTGACGAGGCACGCCTGCAGGCTCTCTCCGTCTACGGCGATGCGATGGGCCTCATGTTCCAGGTGGTCGACGACATCCTCGACGAGACCCAGTCCACCGAGCACCTCGGGAAGGCCGCCGGCAAGGACCAGGACGCCGGCAAGCTGACCTACCCGGGCGTGTTCGGCATCGAGGAAAGCCGCCGGCACGTGGCCGCGCTCCTCGAAACGGCCCTTGGCGCGCTCCGCCCCTTGGGCCCCGCCGCCGAACCCCTGCGCTCCATGGCGCAGCAATTGGCCACCCGAACGCGATAACCAACGCGCTACAATCCCAAACCGCCTTGCTGCCGCCATCAACGGCACGAAGCGGCGTGAACCGGACGCATCCGGACCACGGCCTGCCACCATAGAAATACACATGAACCTCCTCCCCACGATCACCGGCCCCGCCGACCTCAAGAAGCTCTCCGTCGAGCAACTCCCGCAGCTGGCTGCGGAAGTCCGGCAGGCCATCTGCGAGCAGGTCGCCAAGAGCGGCGGCCACCTTGCACCGAACCTCGGCGTGGTGGACCTCACGATCGCCCTGCACTACGTCTTCGACTTCGGCCACGACCGTCTCCTCTGGGACGTCGGCCACCAGTGCTACACGCACAAGCTCCTCACCGGACGGCAGCACCTCCTCGGCAAGCTGCGCCAGCGCGGCGGCATGGCCGGCTTCCCCGAGCCCCGCGAGTCGAGCTACGACCTCTTCTCCGTCGGCCACGCCGGCACCGGCATCTCGACCGCGGTCGGCATGGCGCGCGGCGACACGCTTGGCGGCGAAGGCTGGAGCCCGGAGACCAACGACGGCCGTCGCGTGGCGGTGATCATCGGCGACGCCAGCATCGTGAACGGCGTGGCGATGGAAGGCCTGAACAACGCCGGCACGCTCCAGCGCCAGTTCCTCCTGGTGCTCAACGACAACGGCATGTCGATCGCGAAGCCGCAGGGCGCGGTCGCCGCGTACTTCGACCGCGTCCGCATGAGTGCGGGCTACAGCGAGTTCAAGAAGGCCGCGCGCGAGTTCGCCAAGCACGTCCCCGGCGGCGGCACGCTCAGCGAGCTCTACCACCGCCTCGGCGAGGTCAGCAAGAACCTGGCCCACGAGGTGCAGACCAACGGCTGGTTCGAGCACTTCAACCTGGTCACCGTCGGCCCCGTCGACGGCCATGACATCAAGTCCCTCGTGGACGTCCTGAACGAGGCCAAGGAGTTCGACCGCCCGATGGTCCTCCACGTGAAGACCGTCAAGGGCAAGGGCTTCGGCTTCGCCGAGAAGGACAGCTGCACCTTCCACTCCCCGAGCCCGTTCAGCGTGCTCGACGACATGGAGAACGAGGGCTGCCGCGTCGAGCTCAAGAAGGGCGGTCGCAGCTTCACCGCCGCGTACGGCGACGCCATGGCAGACCTGATGGCACGCGACCCCAAGGTGGTCGCCTGCACCGCGGCCATGCCCGACGGCACCGGCATCGCGAAGGTGCAGCCCAAGTTCCCCGACCGCGTGTGGGACACCGGCATCTGCGAGAGCCACGCCGCCGACATGATGTGCGGCATGGCGAAGACCGGCTTCAAGCCCTTCTTCGCCGTCTACAGCACCTTCCTGCAGCGCGCCTTCGACCAGTGCTTCCAGGAGTCCTCGCTCCAGGGCCTGCCGCTGCGCCTCTGCCTCGACCGCGCCGGCCTCGTCGGCGGCGACGGCGCCGTGCACCACGGCTTCTGCGACATCAGCATGCTCTCCGTGCTGCCGAACGCGGTCATCATGGCTGCGCTCGACGAGCCGAGCCTGAAGGCCTGCCTCGAATTCATGGCCGGCTACGAGACCGGCCTGAGCAGCGTGCGCTATCCGCGCGAGTCGGTCCTCGACCGCTTCACCTCGCAGCCCTGCCCGCCCTTCGAGCTCGGCAAGGCCCGCGCGCTGGTCAAGCACGCCAAGCCCGACGTTGCGATCCTCGCCTTCGGCACCATGGCGCATGAGTCCGCGGAAGCGATCGCGCAACTCGGCGAGTACACGGTGGACCTCTACGACGCACGCTTCGCGAAGCCCGTCGACGTGGCGCTCCTCAAGGACCTCCTGGGCCGCGGCATCCCCGTGGTCACGGTGGAAGACCACTCGATCCGCGGCGGCTTCGGCGCCTGCGTGCTGGAGGCGTGCAACGAGCACGGCCTCGACACTCGGCTCGTCACCCGCCTGGCCATCCCGGACCACTGGATCCACCACGGCGAGCGCAAGGAACAGCTCGTCGACGCCGGGCTCGACCCCGCGGCCATCGCACGCAGCGTGCGCGCGGCCATCGAGCGCTGCCCCGCCCCGACGGCACGCACCGCCGGCACCCGCGCGGTCGGCGCCGTCTGACCGACGGAACGACACGCAACCCACCGCACTGCACCGAAACGCACCGCCCCGCCCCACGGACCTCAGCGAACACCACGATGGCCATCCTCGTCATCCAGCATTCCAAGATCAGCGACCCCGGCCACCTCGGCACCGCCCTGCGCCAGCACGGGCAGAAGGTCCGCACGGTGCGCATCGACCTCGGCCAGCAGCTCCCGACGGACCTCGATGACGTGCACGGTGTCGTCTCGCTCGGCGGCCCGCAGTCGGCCAACGATTCCGACGCATGGGTGGCACAGGAACTTGCACTGCTGCGCGACGCACACGCCGCCGGCATCCCGATCCTCGGCATCTGCCTCGGTGCGCAGCTCCTGGCGAAGGCGCTCGGCGGCACGGTGAGCAAGCTCGAGAAGCCCGAGTTCGGCTGGGTGCCAGTACGCACCGCGTCGATCGGCGTCGAGGACGTCCTGCATGCCGGCATCGGCTGGAACCAGACGGTCTTCCAGGAGCACGGTGAGCACGTGAGCGCACTGCCCGAGGGTGCCACGCTCGTCATGCAGGGCCAGCACTGCAAGGTGCAGGCCTTCCGCGTGGGCGCCCTGAGCTACGGCATCCAGTACCACCCTGAGTGGACGCGCGAGACCATCAACGGCGAGATCGACTCCGCCACCGACGCCGAACTCTCGGCCGCCGGCACCACCAAGGCCGCCCTGCGCCAGGCCACCGCGGAGCACTACCCCGCCGCCGAGCGCAATGCCACGCGCGTGTTCGACGCCGTCAACCTGGTGCTCTTCCCCGCCTCCCGCCAGCAGACCGGGCTGGTGGCACCGGGCTGGGTGCATCACTGACGGGAACGCAGCGCCCGAGCGCTGGATCAAGAAAAATCTGATTCATGAGCCATCCGTGGCCATTTTCGCGCCTCTCGGGGTGCGGTTTGCCATTTCATGCCCGCCTGGCTCCCGAGGAGCGCAGGCGGATGCACCGCTTCCGAGGAATCGAATCACATGAACAAGCTCCTGCAAGCCGCCACGATCACCCTCTTCGCAACAACGATGGCGCGCGCCCAACAGGCCGTGCAGTGGCGAGTGGAGGATGGGGGGAATGGGCATTGGTATGCCGAACTCGATTTTGCGAGCGGCGGCGTCCTCTACCCATTCGCGAAGGAGCAGTGTCGAATCCGAGGCGGCCATCCCGTCACAGTTACCTCGGCGGCAGAGCACTCGTTTGTCTGCTCCGTGATGACGACCTTTCTCAACTGGATGGGAGCCGAGCGCATCGGCGATGGGTGGACCTGGTGCACAGGAGAACCCTGGGTCTACGGATCCATCTGCAGCTTCACCCCCGGCGCCGACAGGATCCAGTTCTACGGCTGCAATTGCTGGAACGACACCTTCGACAACGATTGCTGCACGGGAGCTGTGATTGTCGAATGGTCCGCCGACTGCAACGGTGACGGCACCGTCGATTACGGACAGATCAGGGAAGGAAAGTTGCCGGACTTCAACGGTAACAACGTGCCGGATTGCTGCGAAACAGGTGTTACGTGCGCCATCGGAAACTACCCCATGCAATGGCGCGTTGAGGATGGCGGAAACGGGCACTGGTATCAGCTTCGCCCCAAAACCGGAGGTTGGTACGAATGCCGAAACTCTGCACTCGCGGATGCCGGAGACCTGGCAACTCCGAGCACAGCGCAGGAAAATGCTGCGATCGAGCCACTCATTCCCATGCAGCAATTTCCGGTTTGGAACCGAGTGTTTCTTGGCGGCTACCAGACACCCGGCAGCGCGCCGTCGCAAGGTTGGCACTGGGTTGACGGATCACCATGGGGATTCACGGACTGGTACTTCAACCAGCCCAACGGCAGCGAGGGATTTCTTGCAGCCAAGAGGTACGGAGTAGGACCGACAAATTGTGATTGGGACGACTATGGCGAGAGCGATAGCGACATCGGATTCTTCCTTGTCGAATGGTCGGCCGACTGCAACGGTGATGGCATCGTCGACTACGGCCAGATTCTCCAGGGCACTGTGCTCGATGCCAACGGAAACAACATCCCCGACGCGTGCGAATGTCGCAGCGACATCAACGGCGACCGTGCCGTCACCGGCGCGGACCTCGGCCTCATCTTCGTCTACTGGGGACCGGCGTCATCCTTCCCGGGCGCGGACCTCAACGCGGACGGCGCGATCAACGGCGCCGACATCAGTGTGCTCTTGGCCAACTGGGGCCCTTGTGCGCAGTGACTTGCAATGACTCGATCCAGTCAGGACTGACATGAAGAAGAACATCACCACCGGCACCGGACTTGCACTCCTCGCAGGCGCACTCGTCGCCTTCCCCTTCGCACAGCGGTTCGCCGGCACTGAGCGGGAGGCATACGGTTCCCTGTCCTCAGCGGCAGCGTCGCTCACCGCGGTGGCTGCACCGTTTCAGACGACACCGACGATCGTCTGGTACGGCACGGCGCACAATGACCGATTCGCGTTCAGCAGCAATGCCTGCAACGCCACCTGCATCAACAGCTATGAGTACACCGTCGTACTTCGCGCTTGGAGCGATGGCACGGTGGAGGCAAAGAAGATCTGTACCGGCGACTCGTGCAGCGCCCCGATGAGCGCCGGCGGCTGGACGGTCGTCAGCACGGCCAACCAGGGCTTCGCATCCTCCGCGGACCTGAACTTCGACCAACAGGTCGATGGCGCTGACCTCGGAACCATGCTTGCGTTCTGGGGTGCAGCGCCCCGACACGACATCACGCCATCGGACTGCCCGCTGAACCTCGTAAATCCCTGAGATCGCCCACGGCCCTCACGCAAAGCCGCCGCGTTCCCCCTGAACTTCCGCCGCCGCCCCGGTCCAACGCCCGGGGCGGCGTTACCTTCGGGGCATGGATGAAACTGCATGCAATCCGGCGGGAAACACGCGCGCCGCACTCGGGGCGCTTGGCGAGGCGGCAGCCGCGGCACACCTGGCGTCGCATGGCTATCGCGTGATCGAGCGCAACCTCCGCATCGGGGACGACGAGGCAGACATCGTGGCACTGGCGCCGGATGGCGCGGTGGCCGTGGTGGAAGTGAAGACGCGCCGCGGCGCATGGAATCCCGAGGAGCGCGTGGACCACGTCAAGCAGGGAAACCTGGTGCGCCTGGCAGCGACGCTCGCGGAGCGGCCGGAGTTCCGGGAGCGGTTGTTCCAGTTCGACGTGGTGGCTGTGTCAGTGGACGCTGCCGGCGGCACCAACGTGATGCATTGGCCGCATGCGTTTGATGCATCCGGGTCGCCGTGGTGAGGTCACTGCGTCGCCGTGCAGGGCGTGTGTTCGGGCGTGAGCGACGTTCCGCTCACGCCCGCGTACTGGCCCCCGTCGCCTTGCGGGGCGGGCGGCATGGCGGTCGCGCGAAGCCGATCCCGCAGGGGACTGGCCCCCATCGCCTTGCGGGGCGGGCGGCATGGCGCCGCCACTGCCCCTCCGGC
>JBIIJH010000196.1:0-3924 GCA_044233905.1 Phycisphaerales bacterium | reverse complement strand
GTGCTGCGCGTGGTCGTCACCGTGGTCGTGACCACCGTGCCGGGGGCAGTCGTGCCCTCGGTGGTGGAGGCATTCACGGGCTTCGGACCGAGCAGCGGCGGAATCGCGGGCGATCCGGCCGAGCTGGTGGCAGTCGTGGTCGTGCTCGAGCCGATGTCCGGGGTGACCGGCGTCGGCGCGGGTGCGCCGGCGTTTGGCTGATTCACCGGCGTGACGACGCCTGCGGGAGCAGGGGCTGCGTCGGTCGTCGTGCCAGCGGCTGCCGTGGCGACGGTCGTCGTGGCAGTCGTGACGCTGTTCGCGGTGGCGGTTTCTGCATCGCTCGCGCGGCGCAGGAACTGCATGTTGATCCATGCTTCTGCGGTTGCCGGCACCTTCACCTTGTAGACGGATTCCTTCTCGCCGTCGGCCGTGCCGAGGACGGTGAGCGTGGTGCCTGCGTCTGCGAAGCCGATCTGCTTCCAGCTCTTGTCGGGAGAGCTGCCGGCTTCCACGTTCGGTGCGCGCAGTTCGGTGCGTGCGCCAACGGTGGCCGTGGTGCGGTCCGCCGAGAGCGTGACGCGGCGGTCAGCCGGCACGAACGCGCAGACATCACCGAATGCGTTGCCCTGGGTCTGGACGCGAGCCCAGCCGTACTCCTCCTTGAGCACGTGGACGACGTCTCCCTGCTTGAGCTTGCCGAACGCGTATGCGCTCTGCGCGCTCGGGCCGGAGCGGACGTTCACGGCATTGCCGGTCACGACTGCCCAGTAGGCGGCGTTGGTACCGTCGGTCGCGGAGGACGCGACAGGCGCGCCCGCTTGCGGGGCGGCGTACACAGAAGGCGAGAGGGTGAGCAGGGTCGCTGATGCCAGCATCATGCCAGCGGCGCCCCGCATCCGTGCGGGTGTGCTTCCTTGCAGCATGACATCAGGATAACGAGACTCACTACACTTCGCGAGATGCTTCCCGACCGGACACGCAGGAATTTCAAGATCTCTCCCGCCGCGCGGGGATGGCGTCTTGCCTGCAGCGGGTTGGTAGCCATCACCGTGGTCGCCGGCTGCAAGACCCCCCTCCGGGAGGAGGCCGATGCCGAACTGCAGCGGAGCCTCGACGCCACCCTGACTCGGGAGGCCGGATCGGCCGCGATGCCAGGCTCCGGCTTCCAGGCCGAGGCCGAGACCAGTTCCGTCTTCGAGAGCCTGAAGGGCCAGCGCGCCACGCTCGATGCCATGGGCCCCCAGGCCGCGAGCGCCGGCGTGGGGCTCAACGTCGGCCCGGACCTCGACGGCAAGCGCCCCCGCGAGGTGCTCCTGACCCTCCAGCAGGCCATTGCCTCCACCGTCCAGAACAACCTGGGTGTCCAGCAGGCCCGTCTCGAGGAGGCGATGACCCAGTCGGACATCATCCAGGCCGAGGCCGTCTTCGACACCGTCCTCTTCGCCAAGGGCGGGTACGAGCGGAGCAACATCCCCCAGCCCGTCCTGGACCTCTCGGGCGGCGGCGGCGGCAGCTTCCTCCTGAACCCCCGGGCGGACCAGAAGAACGCGAACCTGGAGTCCGGCTTCGAGCAGCGGTTGGCCACCGGCGGCAACCTGGCCGTCTCCACCCGGATGCAGCGCCAGGAGTTCACGGATCCGAACGACCAGATCTCGCCGAACCCGTCCTTCCTGAACTCGGTCAACCTGACCCTGAGCCAGCCGCTCCTGCGGAACTTCGGCACCGACGTCAACCTGGCCAGCCTGCGCCTGGCACGCAACCAGGACCGGCGCGCCCTCCAGCTCCTGCGGCGATCGCTCCTGGATTCGGTGGCCCGGACAGAAGCGCTCTACTGGCAGGTCTTCGTCGCCCGTGCGCGTCTCGTGAGCGCGGAGTGGCTGCTGAAGGTCGGCGAGGACGTCCGGACGCTCCTGGAGCGCCGGCGCCAGTACGACACCTCGCTCGCGCAGTACGCGGACGCCGTCTCGAAGGTGGAGGACCGCCGTGCGTCGGTCATCCGCGCGCAGCGTGACCTGCAGCGTGCCGTCAACGAGCTGAAGCGCGCCATGAACGACCCGCGCCTGCCGGTGGGCGGCAGCGAGACGATCGTTGTGGTGGACACGCCGGTCGACCAGCCGCTCCGCTGCAGCGTGGCCGATTCGATGGCCACGGCGCTCGCGCAGAACCCCACGGTGTCCGCCGCGCTCCTCTCGATCGACGACGGTGCCATCGGCGTCGACGTGGCCGACAACGGGCGCCTGCCGCAGCTCGACCTCCTGACCAGCGGCGCGCTCTACGGGCTCAACAGCAACTTCGGCGACGCCTGGAACGACCTCGGCGACAACGACTGGATCGAGTACTCCGTGGCCGCCACGTTCCGCCAGCCCATCGGGAACCGTGCGGCAGAGGCCGAATACCGCCGTGCGCGGCTGGCCCGCTCGCGCGCGGTCATCGTCTACAAGACCGCCGTGCAGGGCGCCGTGCTCGACGTGCGCAATGCGCTGCAGGAGGCCTACGCCGGGTATCGCCTGATCTCGCAGACGCGCGCGCAGCGACTGGCCGCCGCGGAGAACATGCGGGCCCTCGCGCTCGACGAGGAGAACATCGCGCAGCTCACCCCCGAGTTCCTGGCGCTCAAGTTCCTGCGCCAGGATGGTCTGGCCTCCACGCAGTTTGCCGAGGCGACCGCGCTGGCCGACTACAACATCGCCATCGCCAACCTGTACGCGGCGATGGGCACCGCGCTGGAGCGCAACCGGATCGAACTCTCGCTCGTGGACGTCGAACCATCGAAGTGAATGCCGCCGCGGAGCGCGAACGATGCCCACCATCCTTGAACCGACGGACCTCTCGATCGAACTCGCCGCCGACGCGATGCGTGCCGGCAAGGCCGTGGCGTTCCCGACCGAGACGGTCTACGGACTCGGCGCGCTGACGCTCGACCCGCGGGCCATCGCGGAGGTCTACCGCCTGAAGTGGCGACCGGTGAACAATCCGCTGATCGCCCACGTGCTGGACGCGCGTGGTGCGAAGACCATCGTGGAAGGCTGGGATCCGCGCTGCGACGAGCTGGCATCGCGCCTCTGGCCCGGTCCGCTGACGCTGGTGCTGCCGCGACGCGCGTGCGTGCCGGCCGAGGCGGTCGGCGGACGCGCCAGCATCGCGGTGCGGTCGCCGAGCCATCCGGTGGCGCGGCGCCTCCTGGAAGAACTCGGCGGTGCCGCGGTGAGCGCACCCAGCGCCAACCGCTCCGGGCACGTCAGCCCGACGGTGGCGCGGCATGTCGCCGAGGACTTCGCCAGCGAGCCCGACCTGCTGATCCTGGACGGCGGACGCAGCGAATTCGGCCTCGAGAGCACCGTGCTCGACCTGACCGCGCGTCGCCCCGTGCTCCTGCGCCCGGGCACGGTGACGCTCGAATCGCTGCAGTCGATCCTCGGCGACGTGGACGCGCCCGTCATCAACGAGCAGGGCGACAGCCCCGGGACCGCAGCGCGGCACTACGCCCCGCGCACCCCGGCGGCGCTCGTTCCCATCAACGGCATCCGCGCGGCACTCGCCGCCGAACCGCGCCCATGCGCGGTGCTGTGCTTTGACGCAACGCACGTGCCGAGCCCGCACACCGCCATCTCCATGCCGAAGGACGCACGCCTCTACGGCAGCGCGCTCTACGACGCACTGCGTTCGGCGGACACGCTCGGCTGCGCGAAGATCCTGGTCGAGATGCCGCCGTCCTTCGACGGGCTGTGGCGTGCGGTGGTGGATCGCCTGCGCCGCGCAACGGCGTGAGGACTTTCGACGCCTCGGGCCAGGGGTCCCGTGCTCGCTGTGGGTGCTCGCACGTGTGACTCGTACGTTGGATTGATGTGATTCTGGGCCGCCTCGCGATGCGAGCGCCCTGCAGCGAGCACGGGGAGTCCCGCGCCGGCGGCCTCGACGCCGGCGAGGCACGCGCAAACGTAC
>JBIIJH010000195.1:0-3939 GCA_044233905.1 Phycisphaerales bacterium | reverse complement strand
TGGCGCCGACGCAGGTCATCCAGGCGTTCTCCCAGTCCATCTGGCTGGGGATGGTGGCGAAGTAGTAGACGGCCGGATCCCAGATCAGGAACCCGCGGTGGAAGACGAGCCCGGTGCCGATGCCGGCGAGCGCGAGCGTGGCCACCACCCAGAGCAGGACGCCGAGGGCGCTCGAGCGGAGGGCGGCGCGCACCATGAGGCCGAGCGCGCCGAGGGCCAGCATGAAGAACGTGGCATAGAGCCAGGCGGGCGCGTCGTTGCCGAGCGCCATGTGGATGTCGTTGATGTTGCGGATCACGAGCCACGCGAGCCCCGTACCCACGAGCGACCCAGCCACGCCGATCACCAGCCCGTAGTGGAGGAAGATCATCAGCACGCCGGTGCGGCTCGCGCCCACCGCGCGCAGGATGCCGATGTCGCGCGTCTTCTCGCTGACGATCGACCAGAAGATGGCAAGGATCAGGCCGGCGCAGACCAGGTAGGTGATGGAGAACAGGATGCGCATCATCTGCCGCTCCTTCTCCACCGGCGCGATCAGGTCATGGAGACGCTGCTCCCACGTCATGATGGAGACCGATTCCGGTCCGGGCGGCTTCGGGCGCACGGCGCGATCGGCGGAGCGCTGCAGCCAGAACTGCTCGTAGGCGTCCACGATCTGGGCCTTCAGTTCCTGCGGGGTCACGCCTTCCTTGGCGCGCACCAGGATCTGCGTGGCGCGCGCCGGCGAGCGGCCGATCACGGGGTAGTTGCCGGCGGCGTCGGGCTCAGCCGAGGTGTCGACGAGCGGCGCTTCGTCGAGGCGGAGGAGCTCCTGTCCATCCTTCAGCGGGATGAAGACGCGGTTCTTGTCCACCTGGAACACGCCCGACATCACCTCGTTGACCACCTTGAAGACGCGGCTGTTGGACTGCGAGATGGTGCCCTTCTCGCTGATGGGCACCAGCGTGACGGTGATCTCGTGGTTCGGCATCCACCAGAAGGCGCGCCGCGGGCGGTAGCTGCCGTCACGTTGGCGTTCGTTGACCACGGAGACGTGCATGCCGAGGAGCGCGCCCGGCTTGCCGGTGGCGCGGTCCTGCATCGCCTTGGCGTTCTCGTAGTGCGTGGCGTCCATCGTGCGGCGCGGGTCGTCCTGGCCCATGGCCAGCGCGTCCGCGGGCGAGGCGGCCGGCTTCCACCAGATGGTGCGATCGAGCTCCGTGACGCGCGAGAAGCTCTCGGGCTCGATGGCCCAGACCTGCGCGGTCACCACGTCCTTGCTGGGGCCGTCGGGGTAGGGCATCCGGATCAGGCCGTAGGTGTCCACCAGCGGCGTGGCCGCGGCGGCGCCGGGCAGCTTCTCGATGTCGGCGATCAGATCGCGGTAGTACGGAATGCCCTGGACGGGGTAGCTGATCACCACGTCGCCCATCAGCGTGCGCCCGGAGTTGCGCAGGTTGTCGAGGAAGCCGCTCATCACGCTCACCACGATCACCACCAGCGCCACGCAGAGCGCCACCGCGGCCACCGCGATGAACGGGATGATCCGCGTGGAGAGGTAGCGGCGGACGAGGAGCTGCGTGTAGACGCCCAAGGTGCGTGGATCGTAGCCGTGCGGCCGCATGCGCGAGGTGGCGTCGATGGCGGTTGGACGAGCCGGGCGTACGGCGCTGCCCGACGCCGCACGCCCCGTGGCGCGTGGACGCGGTAGCCTTCGCCGTTCGCGTTCCCGCGCGCCACGATGGACCCGCTCGTCACCCTTTCCACGCTCCTTGCCATCGCCTCCGCGGGCGAGTGCATCGTCTGGATGGTGTTCGCGTTCCGGTCGTTCATGGAGTGGCGCGCCACGCCGTTCCTGGTGGATGCGCTTCGCGATGTCCCGGCCGACCTGCCCACGATGACCGTGGTGATCCCCGCGCACAACGAGGAACGCGTGGCCGCGGCGTGTGCCCGCAGCGTGCTGGCGTCCGACTATCCGGGCCTCGACGTGGTGTTCGTGCTCGATCGCTGCACCGATGGCACGCGCGCGGCGCTCGAGCCGATCGCGGCGGCCGACCCGCGGCTGCGGATCGTGGACAACGCGTCCTGCCCCGACGACTGGGCGGGCAAGTGCAACGCGGCGCGTGTGGGGGCATCGCATGCGCGCGGCGAACTCCTGCTCTTTGCCGATGCGGACACGCGCTTTGACCCGCAGCTCCTGCGTGCCTCCGTCTCCATGATGCGCGCCCGCGCGGTGAAGATGCTCTCGCTCTTCAGCGCGCCCACGCACGACCACTGGTTCGAGCTCCTGGTGCAGCCGGTGACGAGCCTGATGCTCCTGAAGCGGTTCCCGATCAGCCGGATCAACGCCAGCAAGAAGCGCCGTGCGTTCGCCAACGGGCAGTTCATGCTCTTCGACCGCGCGGCCTACGAGTCCATGGGCGGGCACGCGGCCGTGAAGGATGACCTCCTCGAGGATCTCAGCTTCGCGCGGCGCATGCGCAAGGCGCGCATCCCGCAGGCGGTGGCTGTTTCGGGCGGCATGCTGCGGGTCTCCATGTACGACTCGTGGAAGGCGTTCTGCACGGGCTGGAAGCGGATCTACATCGAGAGCTGCTACCGCAACCCGCGCCGGCTGCGCTCCGAGGCGCGGCAGATCCTGGCCATCGTGCTGGTGCTGCCGGTGCTGCGCACGGCGTCCGTGGTGCTGGCGGCCGTGGCGCTCCTCGACGGGCGGACGCTCGACGAAGGTGCGCGCGCATGTGCCGTGGGTGCCATCGTTGTCGGCGTCGCCGCGCCGCTCGTGCGACTGCTGACGCTTGCCGGGGTCTACCGCGTTGCGCAATTCCCCGTCTGGAGCGCCATCTTCTTCCCGAGCGCCGCGGTCTCCGTGGCGGGCATCTTCTTCGAAGGCGCGCGCGACCTGGCCTCACGAACCCCGGTCCGGTGGGGCGGACGTGCGTACGTCCTCGAGCCCACCGATCAATGAATCCCTCCGCACGAAACACCATGCGAATCCTCCTGACCAACGACGACGGCATCGACGCACCCGGCATTGCGGCACTCTTCGACGCCATCCAGGGCCTCGGCGAGATCCGCGTGGTGGCCCCGGCCGGCATGCAGAGCGCATCGAGCCACGGCATCACCTTCTATCACCCGCTCATGGTGCGCGAGGTGCAGGCCAACCCGCGCATGCGCGGCATCGCGGTGGAAGGCCGCCCGGCGGACTGCGTGAAGCTCGGTGCACGCGCGCTGTGGCAGGAGTGGTACGGCCCGGGCGCGCGGCCCGACCTCGTGATCAGCGGCATGAACGCGGGCGCCAACGTGGGCATCAACGTGATCTACTCGGGCACCGTGGGTGCGGCGGTGGAGGGCGCGTTCCTCGGCATTCCGTCGATCGCCGTCAGCCTGCACCTTGGCGACCGCAGCCGCACCGACTACGCGCGCGGCGCGCAGATCGCGCGCGTGGCCATCGACCGCATCCTGGAGCATCCGCTCGATGCGCACCGCGTGATGAACGTCAACGTGCCGCGCACCGAGAGCCCCGACGCGCCCATGCCGCCCATCCGAGTGGCGCCGATGAACGTGTCCGCCGGCATCGACGGCTACGAGCGGCGCGAGTCGCCGGACGGGCGCACCTACTACTGGCCCAGCGGCAACGGCATGGAGTTCTTCCACACCGCCGAGGGCACGGACGTGGAGCTCCTGATGACCCGCGCGGTGACCGTGACCCCGCTCTGGTACGACCTGAGCGAGCACGTCACGCTCGACACGTGGCGCGCGCGGCTCGAGCGCAAGTGAGCGCGTACCGATTCAGAGCAGCAGCCGCAGGGTCACGCGGACCTTCTCGCCTTCCTTGAGCGAGTCGATCTTCTTGCCGGCAGCGCGCCAGAAGAACAGGGAGTTCTTGATCACGCCGTCGATCTCCGGGTCGCCCGTAGGCAGGTTGAAGAAGTCGTCGACGCAGCTTCCGGTGCGGTC
>JBIIJH010000073.1:0-12219 GCA_044233905.1 Phycisphaerales bacterium | reverse complement strand
TCGACCGCGTCCTCGCTGCGCTCGGGGATTCCGCTCGCGGACGTCCTCGCTCCACCAGGTTGCGCTCGGACTCTGCGAAGGCGAGCTCGGCACGTGGGGCGACCCTCGCGCGAATGATGGGGGTACGTGTGCCTCGCCGCATTCGAAGCCGCTCGCTGGGAATCCCCGTGCTCGCTGCGGGCGCTCGCACTGGCCGGAGTTTGGCAATGGCGCGGCCGCCGGGAAGCGCCTGTAGTAGTCAGCGTCCGAAGCGGCTCGCGGCCTGGTCCTGGCTGGCCTGCTCGAGGGCTGGGCGTCCGTAGGGGATGGCGGCGCGGTCGCGCGTGGAGCAGAATTCCGAGCCGCCCATGCGGCCCACGGCACGGAGCTTGTCCGCGTCGATGTGGAAGCGCTCGTGCGCGAGCGAGTCATCGAGGTGCACGTGCACCACTTCGCCGATCAGCAGGTTGCTGCCACCCACCACGCCGGGGGCAAGGCGGATGACCTGCCGCGTGCGGCATTCGAACGTCACCGGGCTTTCCGCGGGACGCGGCGCGCGGACGACACGGCCGGGCAAAGGCGTCAGGCCGGCCAGCGCGAACTCGCTGTCGCCGTGCGCCAGCGGCTCGGCGCAGACCACCACGCGGGCGATGTTCCCTTCCGTGGCGACGCTGACCGTGAATTCTCCGGTGCCGCCTTCCTCCACCGGCTTCGCGTTGCGCAGCGTGTCCTTCTCGCCGGCGCCGCCGGACGGGTTGGCGACGCTCACCACCAGGCACATCGGCTCCGAGCCGCAGCCCATGAAGAAGGAGAAGGGCGCCAGGTTCGGCTTGCCTTCGGGGCTCGACGTGCCCACCACGGCGATCGGCCGCGGCACGATGGTGCCGATCATCAGGTTGTAGCGCAGGTTGACGGGAATCGACGCGGGATCAAGTTCCATGGGTGCTCCGCGCCTGGCAGGCTCGCATGCTGCAGGCGTGGGGCCTGCGCGCGCTGCCGCAGGCTCACATCCGCCGCGTGATGGTGCTGAGCGTGGCGCTCAGGATGTTGGCGTTCTCGCGGATGGCGGCCAGTTGCGCCTCGCTGGGGGCCTTGTCCAGCTGGATGCGCGCCAGGCCGGCCTCGCCTCCGGCGTAGACGATGTTCTCCATTTCCTCGACGTTGATCCCGGCGTTGCCGAGCGTCTCGAAGACGTGCGCCAGCACGCCGGGGCGGTTCACGTGCCGCACGGCGAGCAGGGTGGTGGCGGGGGTGGCCACCGCGCGGTTGACGCAGTGGGGCACGTGGCCGCGCTCGGCCCAGGCCCGTACCACGCGGACCACCTCGTCGGCGACGGCGCGCTGCGCCTGCTCGGTGAGCGCGCCCACATGGTGCGTGCCGATGACGTGCGGCTCGTGCACCAGTGCGTCGGCGAAGGTGCCTTCCACGCCGTCCGGCTCGTTTGCCCAGACGTCGAGGCCCGCGCGCAGCCCGCGCGTGCGCACCGCGTTCGTGAGCGCGGCCTGGTCCACGACTCCGCCGCGGCTGGTGTTCACGAGGATGGCGCCCGGCTTCAGTGCGGAGAGGAACTTCTCGTTGATCAGGTTGTCGGTGTCCTCGCCGCCGCCGACGCTGATGCTCACCACGTCGCTCAGCTTCGCCAGGTTGATGAGGTTGGCGCAGTAGCCGCAGCCGTGCTCGAGGGCCTTCTCCTCGGTGAGGTTGCGGCTCCATGCGATGACGTCCATGCCGAACGCGCGTCCGATGCCGGCCACTTCCTGGCCCACCTGCCCGAGGCCCACGATGCCGAGCGTGCGGCCGTGGAGGCCCGCGGCCTGCGCGAACTCGCGCTGCTTCCAGTGGCCGGCGCGGAGCGCGGCGGCCTGTTCCGGGATGCGGCGGTCGCAGGAGAGGATGAGTGCCCAGACCAGTTCGGCCACGGCGGTGGCGTTGCGGCCCGGGCAGTTGGCAACGAAGATGCCGCGGCGGCTGGCGGCGGCCACGTCCACGTGGTCGGTGCTGGTGCCGGCGACCACGATCATGGCCAGTCGCGGGCTGGCCTCGATGGCCTCTGCGGTGATGCCGGTGGTGCCGGTGATCAGGACGTCCGGCCCGGTGTCCTTCACTGCGCGCGCCAGGGTGGACTCGGAGAGCTCCGGGTCGTTCATCACCGTGCAGCCGAGGCCGCGCAGCGCGTCGAGCCCGCTCTTGGCGAGCGGGTCGCAGACGAGGACCTTGGCGGGTCCGGCGAGATTGCCTGCAGACGGGCCGGGGGTGGCGAACGCTGTCATGGCGCAAGTGTAGTCACGCGATGGCCGCGCTCACTGCTTCGCGGGGCGCAGCACGAACAGCCCGCAGCGCGGCGCGAGCGGCCCGGTGGCCGCGGCATGCTCGCGTTCGGCGGTGAGGATCACCCACGGCATCGATCCTGCCTGGTGCGCGGCCACGATCTGCGCGCCGCCGGAGCGGATCTCGTCGGCCGCAAGTTCAGCGAGGACCGGGAGGTACGCCTGCGGGTTCCGCACTTCCCACGCGCTGTGCGTGGATCCGTCGGTGGCCGACACGAAGTGGTAGGCCGGGCGTTCGTTGGTGTCGCAGACGTAGAGGTAGGAGAGTTCCGGGGACGAATCGATCGTCACCAGTCCGGGCGCCAGTTGCGCTTCCACGGTCGCCAGGTCGGCCTGCGCTGCGGCGATTTCCTCGTCGCTGGCGGCGTTGGGGAAGAGGTGCACCAGGTCGCGCGTGTCGACGGCGCAGGCGAGGCCCATCCAGCGCTTGCCGGCGTGCGCTGCGCGGTAGACGTACATGCGCGGCTCGGCATCCACCGCGAGCGCACCGAGCGTGAAGAGCGCATCGAGCGCCTGGCGCACGGCTGGTCCGCCGGTGGCGCCACCGAGGATGTGCGCGAAGTTGGTGGCGGGCACCGCGGCGAGATCGCCCGCGAGGTCTGGCGCGCAGGCGACTTCGACGGCACGCGCCTTGGGCGGCCTGCAGATTGGAACGGCGGCGATCCGCATGGGGGGCCAAGTCTAGCCCGATGGGCGTTTGTGCGCCGCAGCGGGCGCAGTTCTCGGATCCGGGTGGGGAAATCGGGGGAATTTGCTGCCCTGCGCTTCAGTCGCCTTCCGGGCGCGCCGATGCCATCGCCGCGGCCGTGTGCCGCGCTGAACAAGGAACCCACAGATGAAGACCCCGAAGCCGCAGTATCGCCCCGAGATCGCTCCGAAGTTCGACGCCTTCGATTCGACCACCGAGCGCAAGCTCACCGGCTCCGCCTGGTTCATGGCGGAACCGCGCGATGTGGCGGCGCAGACCGTGCCGGCGCCCGTGACCGATTGCCCGCTGTCGACGCTGGTCGGCGAGCTGGTCTCGCAGGTGGACGCGGCCGATCCCTCGCAGGCCGGGCACGCCGTGCGCGTGGCCGCGCTCGCCACCATGCTTGGATCCTCGATCGGGATGGATGCCGCGGAACTGCGTCAGCTTCGCATTGCGGCACTGCTTCATGACGTGGGCAAGATCCTCATTCCCACCGAGATCCTCCGCAAGGCCGGGCCGCTCACCGTGGCCGAGGCCTCGACCGTCCGCCGTCACACCGTCTATGGAGGCACCATCCTGCGCCGGATCCCGGTGCTTGCCTTCGCCGCCTCCACGGCCCGTTGGCACCATGAGCGCTGGGACGGCCTTGGCTATCCCGATGGCATGGTGGGCAACGACATCCCGCTGCACGCCCGCGTGGTGTCGGTGGCCGATGCACTGGACGCCATGACCTCGGTGCGCGCGTATCGCCCGGCCATCAGCCTGGAAGCAGCGTTCTTCGAGCTCGAGGCCCAGTCGGGTGCGCAGTTCGATCCACTGATCGTGTCCGCCTTCGGGCCGCTCGTGGGCGCCACCGGCTTTCGCGACTCGCTGGACAATCTTGCGAATAAAATCGAAGCCCTGCCTGCAGCAGCCTGATTCGGTGTTAGTATTTGGTTCACGGAACCCGGTGTCGGCAGCGCGCTCGCGCGAGCGCCTCGACAGGATGTTGAGGGTTGATCCAGGTTCCGAGGCAGCAGTTCAAGCCGAAGCGATGCAAAGGAGTGCACGCAAATGGCGGAACCCATGGCAGACATGACAGGATTGTTGGCAGACGCTCCCCATCACGAAGTTGCCCCGCACTCGGCCGAACGGCCTGCGAGTCGGGCGCGTCGTGTCTGCGCCTCCCGCGGCGTTTCCATGCGCGATGCGCTCGATTCGAGCGATGGCTTCATTGCGCAGGTCATCGAGCTGCTCTCGCATCACGAGCGCATGGCCTTGCGTCTGCGTCACCGTGATGGCCTTGCAAGCGGCGCGATTGCGGCGCGCATGAACCTTCCCGAGAAGATCGTCGGCGATCTCATCGAGAGCGCCGAAGCCACGGTGCGCTCCGCGCAGCGCGCGTTCGTCGAGGCGCTCTCCGAGAACGCGCAGTCGCGCACTGCCGCCGGCTGAGCCGGACCCGGTTCAGCCCCATTCACCGAGCATGATGCCGAGGTCCGACCCGTCGACCACCTGGTCGCCGTTGAGATCGCTTGGCCCGCTCGTGCCCCAGTCGCCGAGCATGATGCCGAGGTCCGCGCCGTTGACGCGGCCATCGCAGTTGAGGTCGCCGAGCCGGCACACGGGGCCGTCCTGCACGTCCAGTTCCAGGCGCGCCGGGCTGGCGAGCCCGAGCTGCACGTAGACGTTCTCCTTGGCGATGAAGGCCGGGAAATTGCCGCTTTGCTGCTGCACGAACGTGAGGCTGGAGACCGCCAGCATCACGCGGCCGGTGTTGATGCCGCTGCGCAGGTAGGCCTGGATGTTCGGGTCGGCCACGTTCAGGTCAAAGCGCACCTGCGAACCCGCGGGGACGAGCGATCCGGGCGTCAGGCCGGCAATGGTGCCGGTGGCCCACGCCGTGGCGTCGAAGCGCTGGCGTGCGCTCTGCGAGATGTCGACCAGGCTGTTGGACGCATCGAAGCCCGCGGCGTAGGCGTTGCGAACGCCGGGCGCCAGGAAGCTGGCGCCGCCCGAGGTGTAGGGCGACGTCTCCTGGAACGAGGCAAGCGTCCATCCGTTGCGGAAGCCGACGCCGAAGCACTCGAGCGGCTGGCCGGCATCGGCATCCGCTTGCCATGCAGGATCATTGGTGGCCACGAAGCACTGCCACGGGTCGGGCGTGTTGTCGTAGGGGAACACCAGGTCGTTCGCCACTTCCACCGTGAGCGTGGCGCGCGTGACGGTGAGTGCGCTGCCTTGGCCCACGGGCACCTGCGCGGCGGTGTCGAAGCGCACCAGCATCTGGCCGTCGCGGCTGTCGAAATCGGTGGCGCCGGGCGTACTGCCGAAGGTGCTGATCACTGGGCGCGAGCCGGGCGTCGAGTTGAATGGGTACATCCAGCGGTCGAGCGCCGGTGCGGGGAAGCTGGCGTTGATGGTGCCTGCGGCGCAGACTGGGGCGAGGAGCCACGCGGTGCAGGCGGCGGCGGCAAGGGCGATGGTGGGACGGATCTGCATGGTGGGAATCGGGGGGCGGAATACTATGCAGCTCGCATGCCTTCGTCCCCCCACTATGCCATGGAACGGAAGCTCGGGACGGCGCGCCGTGCCGGGTTCGTCCCGTTGGCGCGACGGGGTGGGTTCACGGTGGTCGAATTGGTGGTTGTCCTCGCCATTATCGGCGTCCTGGTCGCCATCATCGTGCCGGTCGCGATGGGGGCCCGCCGAAGCGTGGCACGCATGCGCGAGGTCGCTGCCCTGCGGGCAGTGCTCGTGGCGTGGACTTCCTACGCCACCGAGCAGCAGGGGTTCGTGCTTCCTGGCTACAAGGCCGGATTTCAGATCAAGGACGAGAACGGGCAGGCGATTCCCGCCGACATCTACGGCGGCGACGCCGAGGTCTCCAAGCGCTGGCCCTGGCGCCTGGCGCCGTGGCTCGACCAGGACTTCCGCCGGCTCTACGTGGGCGCCAACGCGGAGACGCTGGCCAAGCTCCAGGCCGGGGACCGCTCGCAGTACTTCTACTTTGCGTCGCTCTACCCGAGCTTCGGGATGAACTGCGCCTTCGTGGGGGGTGACGATGCGCGCTTCCCGAGCGACCCGGTGCTTCCGAACGGGGCCACGAATCCGTTCGCGCGCTACTGCGTGACGCGGCTCTCGATGGCCACGCGCCCGCAGCAGACCATGGTGTTCGTCTCCTCGCGCACCGGGGCCACCGCGGACGGTTCGCTCAACGAGGGCTACTTCCGCGTCGATGCGCCGTGGCTCAACACGCCCACGGTGCGCTGGGCAGCCGAGTATGACCCTGCTGACTCCGCAAGCTTCCTGAACGTCAGCGCGCGCCACGGCGACGAAGCCGTCACGGGCACCGTGGACGGCGCCGTTGAGCTGGTGCAGGTGGACGCGCTGCGCGACATGACGCGCTGGTGCGACGCCGCGCCCGAGCGCGAGTGGTGGATCGGGAAGTAGCGCGGCCCCCGGGACGAATCCCAGGGGCCGCGGCTCTTCATGCGTTCCGCGCCCGGGTGGGCGCAGCATTCGTCACTGGCATTGGCCCCATGCACCGAGGACCACCGCGATGTCCGCACCGTTCACGGCACCGTCGCCGTTGAGGTCGGACTCGCAGCCGGCGCATGCACCCCACGCCCCGAGGAGCGACGCAAGGTCCGCGCCGTCCACCGTGCCATCGTGGCTGACATCCGCACGGCAGGCCGTGATGGTGCCCACCGCGGTGTCGCGTGCCAGCGTGGCGCCCGACACGTTCGAGAGCAGCACGGAGAATTGCTTCGAGCCGCTGATGGACTGCGCCGGCACCACCACCGAGACGCTTCCGGCCGACTGGCCGGGCGCGATCGACACCGTGCCGGAGCCGGCCACGTAGTTGGAGCCCGCGACGGCGGTGCCGTCCACGGTGCGCCATGCCACGCTGACCGCCGCCGGGGCCACTGCCGAGAGCGTCACCGGGAAGCTGATCCGCTGCGAGGCAGCCGCCGCGGAACCGATCTGCGGTGCCAGGCTCGCCTGGATGTAGGACATCTTGACGGCGTCGACCGTGGTCCAGTCGTCCTTCAGGATGCCGCCGGTGTCGCCGCTGTTGGGATTGAGGCTCCAGTAGGTCCAGCTCATGCCGCGCTGCGAGGCGGGGATGTCGCGCGTGCCGTTCAGGTCGAGGTCGCCGTCGACGTAGTCGGTGAGCTTGTCGAGCCACTGCTGGTCGGAGACGGTCTCGAGCTTGCTGCCGAACTCGCCCATGAAGAGCGGTGCGGTCTGGGCCTTGAAGATGTAGCCCCAGTGCACGTTCCAGACGTCATCCATGTTGTTGGGGTACGACGGGTCGCTGAACCAGGTCTGCGCGAACACGCTCTTGGGGTACTCGTGCATCGAGTAGACCAGCTTGTTGGCCACGTTCAGCACCAACGGATAGAGCGCAACGCCCTTCAGGTTGCCGCCCCACCAGGTGGTCTGGCCGTTGTAGGCCTCGGTGCCTTCCACGATGATCAGCCAGTTGGGGTTGGCCGCCAGGATGGCGTTGCCGCAGCGCTCCGCGGCCTTGTTCCAGTCCGTGGCGGGGTTGGAGTTGCCCCAGCTGGCGCTGCGCTTCGGCTCGTTGAAGAGGTCGGCGCCGATCACCGTGGTGTTGCCGGCATAGTGCTGGGCAAGCATCACCCAGTCCTGGATCCAGCGCTGCTCGGTGTGGTACGAGTCGCCCGCGACGTACCAGACGTCCTCGGAGAGGTAGTTGTCGGCCTTGGCGGAGTGGCGATCGAGGATCACCCGCAGGCCGATCTGCCCGCAGTAGTCGATCACCTTGTCCATGCACTGGAGCGGCGTGAGCCCCTGTAGGTCCGGGTTCTGCGCGTAGTTGATGCTGTTGGTGGCGGCGCCGGCCCGCAGCATCTCGTTCGAGAACGGCAGGCGCAGCGTGTTGAAGCCGAGCTGCTTGATCTGGTCGAGCACGGACTTGTAGCCGCGGGTCCACAGGCCATGCAGCACCTTGTTTCCCGTCTCGAAGCCGAACCAGTTGACGCCGGTGATGCGGACAGCAGCGCCACTTGCATCCACGATCTGGTTGCCCGAGGTGGAGAGCCACGCGTTCGCAGGCGCATTGCCAGCAGGCGCGACCACGATGGTGGCATCGGCGATGCTCATCGTGGGGGCCGGGCCCGTGCCGCCGCCGCCCGATCCGCCGCCGGTGTCACCGCCGCCAGTACCACCACCGGACCCGCCGCTTCCCGCACCGCTGAACACGATGTTGGAGGGCGCGGTGCCGGCAACCGCGAAGTTGGCCACGCAGCCGAAGGAGATCGATGCTCCGGCGGCCACGGCGGCGTTGTAGTCGGCGTTGCGCACCACGTAGTGCGTGCCCACGTGGCTCTGGATCACGCCGTTCCAGGCACTGGTGATGTCGGCATTCCAGTCGAACTCGATCGTCCAGCCCGTGAGCGGCTGGCCGGTTTCGTTGGTGGCGGCGAACGTTCCTTGCCCGCCGCCTGACCATTGGTTCGTGAAGGTGAACGTTCCGCCGAAGGCGGGAAGGGCACAGATGAGGGACGCGATCGACGCAAGCGCATGCTTTCGGATCATTGTCTTCCTTTGCCGTCAGGAGCCCGTGAGGGCTTTCCACACACGCAATCGATACGACCCTCGCGGGACAGCGGGCCGGACGGAGGTCGCGGAATTGGCGGAATTCATCCGGTGGAGCGCAGGCACTTATGGCACGCTGGTTGCCAGCGTGTCGCATGTTCGCGTGGTCCACCCGCGGCGGTGAGGCCATTGCCGAACCGACGCCACTGGCGCAACACGTACCTGGCCCCCTCGCCGGAGGGGCAGTGGCGGCGCCATGCCGCCCGCCCCGCAAGGCGACGGGGCCAGTAGACGCGCGGGGTTGTTCGAAGTTCGACCGCACCCTCCGCTGCGCGCGGGACCCCTGGCCCGCGGACGGCCTCGCTCCACCCGGCTGCGCTCGGCCTCGACGACAACCGCTCGTCCGGGCGGCACCCGGGAGTACTCGGGAATCCTGCTGCCGGACTTCGCGCTTGTCGACGCCTCGGGCCTGGGGTCCCGTGCTCGCTGCGGGTGCTCGCAAGTGTGACATTCACATCATGCGGCTTTGTCCACACGCGGCGGTGAGGCCATTGCCGAACCGACGCCATTGGCGATCACGGTGCCTGGCCCCCTCGCCGGAGGGGCAGTGGCGGCGCCATGCCGCCCGCCCCGCAAGGCGACGGGGCCAGTACGCGGGCCGGATCGGCTTCACGTCATCGCCTCGCCGCCCGCCCGAATTACTCGTCTTCCGCACGCAGCTTCGCCAGCACGTTGAAGTCCTCGAGCGTCGTGGTGTCCTGCGTGGTCTCCTTGCCCGCGGCCACGTCGCGGAGCAGGCGGCGCATGATCTTGCCGCTGCGGGTCTTGGGCAGGCCGCTCGTGAAGCGGATGACGTCCGGGCGCGCGATGGCGCCGATGTCCTTGGCCACGTGCTCCATCAGGCGCTTGCGCATGGCGTCGCCGGCGTCGTGCGCGTGGTCGGGGTGCAGGACGCAGAACGCGGCGACGCCCGTGCCCTTGATCTCGTGCGGCATGCCCACCACGGCCGCTTCCACCACCAGCTTGCTTCCCACCAGCGAGCTCTCCACCTCCGCGGTGCCCAGTCGGTGGCCGCTGACGTTGAGGACGTCGTCGATGCGTCCCATGATCCAGAAGTAGCCGCGCTGGTCGCGCCGGGCGCCGTCGCCGGCCAGGTACATGCCGGGCACGCGCGACCAGTACGTGTCGATGAACCGCTGGCGGTCGCCGTGCACGCCGCGCAGCATGGCGGGCCAGGGCTTGCGGATCACCAGGAGGCCGCCGGAGTTGAGCGGCTGCTCCACGCCGTGGTCATCCACCACCGCGGCGTCCACGCCGAACATCGGCAGCGTGCAGCTGCCCGGGACGGTGGGGGTGGCGCCGGGGAGCGGCGTGATGACGTGGCCGCCGGTCTCGGTCTGCCACATGGTGTCCACGATGGGGCAGCGCGAGCCGCCGATCTTCTCGTGGTACCAGATCCATGCCTCGGGATTGATGGGCTCGCCCACCGTGCCCAGGACGCGCAGGCTGGAGAGGTCGTGCTTGGCGGGGTGCAGGTCGCCCCAGCGCATGAAGCTGCGGATGGCCGTGGGCGCGGTGTAGAAGTGCGTGGCGCGGTGGCGCGCGATGATGGACCAGAAGCGGTCCTCGGCCGGGAAGTTGGGCGCGCCCTCGTACATGAGCGTGGGCACGCGGTTGGGGAGGAGCCCGTAGACGATGTAGCTGTGGCCGGTGATCCAGCCGATGTCGGCGGTGCAGAAGTAGACCTGCCCGCTGCCCGGCACCAGGTTGAAGGTCCAGCGCGCGGTGGCGGCCGTATAGACCATGTAGCCGCCGGTGGTGTGCAGGATGCCCTTGGGCTTGCCCGTGCTGCCCGAGGTGTAGAGGAGGAAGAGCGGGTGCTCGCTGTCGACCGGCTCGCAGGCGCGGGTGGTGGGCTGCTGGGGGACCACGTCATGCCACCAGGCATCGCGCCCGGGCTTCATGGCGCATTCGTTCCCCGTGCGCTTCAGCACCAGCACGCTCTTCACGCCGGGAAGCTGCGCGCACGCGGCGTCCACGTTCGCCTTGAGCGGCACCACCGAGCCGCGGCGCAATGCGCCGTCGCAGGTGACGATCACCGTGCTCTGCGCGTCCTGCACGCGGTCGACGATGGCCTGCGCGGCGAACCCGCCGAAGATCACGCTGTGCGGGGCGCCGAGGCGGGCGCACGCGAGCGCGGCGATGGCGAGCTCGGGCACCATGCCCATATAGAGCGTGACCACGTCGCCCGTTCGGACGCCGAGCTGTTCGAGCGCGGCGGCGCAGCGCGCCACCTCGTCGCGCAGCTCGCGGTAGGTGATGCGGCGCACCTCGGGTCCGTGCGCGCCCATGGGCTCGCCTTCCCAGAGGATGGCCACCTCGTCGCCGTGGCCCGATTCCACCTGGCGATCGACGCAATTGAAGCACGCGTTGGTGGTGCCGCCGACGAACCACTTGGCGTCGGGCAGGTTCCACTCGAGCACCGTGTTCCACGGCGTGAACCAGTGGAACTCCTTGGCCACCTCGCCCCAGAAGCCCTCGGGATCGCGGATCGAGCGTTCGTGCATCGCGCGATACGCGTCCATGTCCGGGACGTGCACCGTTCCCATGCGCGCGGCGAAGTCGGCGGGCGGCGGGAAGACGCGGTCCTCGAGGAGGACCGACTTGATGGAGGCGGATCCGGTCATGACCGTCAAAGTACTGCAGGTGTCGGCGCTCGCGGGCCGGGCCATTCGGTGCAGACGCGCTTTCCCTCGGCTTCCGGGGCTGCACGCCACGTACCATCACACGCAATGCTCGAGCAGACCATGGGGTATCTGGCGTTCCGGATCGATGCGCCCCGAGGCGACATCGAACGAGCGCCGGAGCAGTCGGTCGGGCGCGTGCGGATGGAGGCCATGTCTGTGTGGGACGACGGCCCGCCGCAGAAGGACCGTTCGCCATGAATGTCTCCCTGCCGTTGCTGGCCTCGCGCCGCTTCCTTTCCCGCGCTCTCGTCGCCTTCGCCCTCCGTCTTGCCTGCGCGCCCCCGGAAGCCGCGCGGGCGCAGGGCGTGTGCGGCCCGACGGCCCCGACGGTCTCTCCCGCCGATGCCGTCGCGCTCGCGCGTTGCTGCGGCGGGGACGGCGGCATTCCGATCGCGCTCGCGCTGCAGGCAGACCGCTTCGCCGAGTGGGCCGGCAGGTGGGACCATGCCACCGAGGTCGGCGGAGGAGAGGCGTTCTGGCTTCGACTGGCCACGGCTCGGCGCGGCGCGGACGGCGCAATCGTCCCCGCCGACGCTCCCGGTGTCCTCGCGGCCGCACGCGCGGTGCGCGACGACATCGCGGCCCAGCGGCAGGCCGATCGTGCGCTGCTCGAGGCGATCGTCACGAACGCATGCGCGGGTGCCGACGGTCCTTCGCTCGCGGCGGCCCGTGCGCGAGCCGCCGCGCTGATGCGACGGCCGATGCTCGTCGAGATCGGCCGCCGCGGAGTGCCCCTCGATCCGCTGCAGTTCCTGGAGTGCGATCCCGGGGTCGTGGCGCGGCTCGAGTCGCTCGGAGCCGGCGAAGCGTTGCGGGCGGCGGGACGGGACATGGAGGAATCGCTGTCCGCTCGCCAGTTCGCGGCGATCGCTCGGGAGGCCGACGCGGCGGCGCGCGGCACGCGACTCGATCCGGTCTCCGAAGGCCTGGA
>JBIIJH010000072.1:0-12345 GCA_044233905.1 Phycisphaerales bacterium | reverse complement strand
GTCGAGTACCAGACCGTCGCACCCGTCGTCGCGTCAATCCGGCGGATCTCGTTGTGGCTCGCGAAGATCGGGTCGCCGTCGTCCATGAAGGCAATGCCCTCGTTGGCGGCCGTCCTGACCTCGTCGTCCGACACCCACAGCACGGCGCCGGTCTGCGCGCTCAGGCAGTGGACGCGCGCCGCCGAAGCTGCGCCGTTTCCGCCACGTCCCACGTACACGCGTCCATCGCGCGCGCCGTAGACGACCGTCGACCAGTCGTCGGGCTCGAACGGGCAGTCGAACGTCCACAGCGTCACGCCGGTCCGGATGTCGAGGCAGTGCACGCGTGCGTCGACAGCGGGCGGCTCGTACGGGGCCCACGCGTAGGTCTGGCGCACCGTGAACATGCGGTGGCCCTCGGTGATCGGGCTCCACGCGATGAGGCACGGCATGTCGCTCCGCGTCCACGTCGCTGTCGCGGCATCGGGGCCGGCCACCGCGGCGAGCGAGTTCTGTCGTGCGTTGCCGCCCAGGTTCGACCAGTCGGCGAGCGACACTGCGGAAAGGCCGAGCGAGGCGGCCGCGACGAGGATCCGGAGGGAAGTCTTCATGGGAGAGTCCGAGGCGGCGCCAGGATCCCCAAACGCTAGCCCACGCCACGGGGCTGTCAACAGATTCCGCGGGAAGATTGCGCGCTTTGAACGCGGTTTGGCGGCAGACCCTGGGACAGCACCATGCCGACGGCGGCCTCACGAAGCTCGCGGGTACAAACTCGCATCGTGGCCATGAAACACGCTCCCTCCGGCAGGTGCAATCCTGCCGCCTGGGGGTGTCCACGAATCGGGTGGAGGTCCACACGCGGTCGCCCACCAATCGGCGCTCACGGACGCGAACCGCCTGGCGGCGCGGCTCGGGCCGGAGGACCTGTTCGTCCTCGGAGCTCCCGAGGGCGCCGGGCTCGGCGTCGATTCCTTGCATGATGCCTGCAAGGGTGAATCGGAGAGCGCCGGGCGAGCGCGCCGCTCAGTCCATGCACCGGCCCCAGTCGCCGAGCAGCGCGCCCAGGTCGAGGCCCGTGATGCGGCCGTCGCCGTCGAAGTCGCCGGCGCCGCCGGAGGTGCTGCCCCAGGCGCCGATCAGGATCCCGAGGTCGCTGCCGTCGACGAGCTTGTCGCCGTTCAGGTCACCGGGGCACGGGGGCGTGGCGATGGTGGAGATGGCGAGCGAGAAGTTCCCGCCCGCGGCGACCTGGGACACGGTCCCGAGGTTCAGCGGGATGGAACTCTGAAGCGCGGTGTTGCTGCCCCAGGCGCGGACGGTTCCATCCGCGCGGAGGGCGACCGTGTGTCCGTTCCCCGCGGCGATGTCGACCACCTGCGTCAGGCCGGTCGGAACCCCGGCGCTCAAGCTCCCCCACTGCCGGACCGTTCGGTCGCTGCTCCGCAGCGCGACCGAGTGCCACTTGCCGCACGCGACCTTGAGGGCCGAGCCGACGTTGGCGGGGACGGTCGCCTGTCCGCTGCTGTTGCGCCCCCACGCGCGGACGGTTCCGACGGACTGCAGCACCACCACGGTGTGGTCGCCGCCGGCTGCGACGTCGAGGATCGGGCCGAGCCCGCTCGGGACCGAGGTCTGGCCCGAGTCGTTGCGTCCCCACATGACGATCGATCCGTCGGACTTCAGTGCGATGCAGTGCCCCCAGCCCGCATCCACCTTGGTCACGCCGCTCAGGCCGGCAGGGACGTCGGTCTGCCCGCCGTTGTTCCAGCCCCAGGCCCGGACCGTGCCGGAGGTCAGGACAGCCAGCGTGCAGTATTCGCCCGCGGCGACCGATGCCACCGTGCCGAGGCCGGTCGGGACGTTCGCCTGTCCCTCGAAGTTCCGGCCCCACACCCGGATGGTGCCGTCGGCCAGCCGCACCACGGTGTGGTATTCGCCGGCGGCCACCTGCACCGCGTCCGGCAGCGTGACAGGCGCCATCGTCTGGCGCTCGAAGTTCTCGCCCCAGCCCCGGACCTTGGTGGCCTGGGCGCCGGCGGAGGACGCGGGAAGGGCGCTCAGGGCGGCGGTGACGGCGAGGATGGGGGAGGTGGATCGCATGGTGTTCGCAGAGAGCGCGAACGGGAGGGGGGCAGGTCATCACCCATTTTCGGAAATGTGTGGATTGGGAAGAATCGCCCCGGGATCCCGAATGGTCGAAGGAGCCCGCTTCGCGGCCGCCCGCCCCGGAAAAGCGCAGAAGCCGAAGGCACATGACCTTCGGCTTCGAGCTTGAGAGCGGGTGAAGGGACTTGAACCCTCGACATCCACCTTGGCAAGGTGGCACTCTACCACTGAGTTACACCCGCAAACGTCCGGTCGGGCGCGCAACCTGCTACTTCGAACTTCGCGCGCGCCCGAACTCGGAACGAGAGAGGATAGCGCAGGTCTCCGGCCTGCGCAAGTGCATTGCGCACCTGATAACTGCGTGGTGCACTTGGCTTCCCGCGGTGGCCCTCGCGCTTCCGGGCATCGCCCCCGCCGCTTCTACGATCCTGTTCATGGACCGCCGCCTTCGCTCGCCTGCCGTTGCGCTCGGGATCTGCTCGCTCCTCATTCCGCTGGTGCTCGCCCTCGGGGCGTGCCTGGTGATGCGGAACATCGATGCGCCGCGCGCGGAGTTTGCGTTGGTGGTGGCCGAGCACGGCGATCAGTCGCCGCTCGGCGCGCCGGCCGGCCTGGGCGCCGCGCTTGCGCTGCAGGACGAAGTGACCGCCGGTCGCCTGACGCTCCATCGCCTGGACACCAAGAGCGACAACGCGCGCGCGGCCAGCATCTGCGCCACGGCCGCTCCCACCGCCACGCTTGGGCTCGGCTTCACCGACACCGATCCCGCGCTCGCATCCGTGCCGTCCTTCACGAAGGCGGGCAAGCCGTTCGTGGTGATCGGCGCCACCGACCCGAGCATCCCCGCGCTCTGCGGTGCCGGCACGTTCCTGGCGTGCTTCAGCGACCAGGCGCAGGCCGTGGCGGCCGCGAAGTTCGGCACGCAGCGCTTCGGCAAGCGCGTGTTGGTGATCTTCGACGCCCGTTCGCAGTACGCGCGCACGCTTGCCGGCTTCTTCAAGCAGTGGCTGGACGAGGACGGCCGCGGCACCGTGGTGAAGGAACTTGACCTTGCCTTCGTTCCGGCCTCCCGCCTTGGGCCGCACATGATCAGCGAGCGCGGCCGCGCGGACTTCGTGTTCGTGGCGTGCGAGCCGCAGGACGTGGGTGGTGTCATCGCCGGCGTGCGCGAGGCCGACGCGCAGCTCCCGATCATCGGCGGCGACGCCTTCGACTGCGACGCCGTCCTGCGCACGGTGGTGAAGCCCACGGAGCGCGTGTGGTTCACCACGCACGCGTGGCTGGGCGCCGGCGCCAGCGCCGAGGCCATGGAGTTCAGCGCGCGCTACACGAGGGCCTACGGCGCACCGCCGCCGAACGCATTCGCCGCCCTCGGCTACGACGCCGCACGCCTGGCGCTCGATGCCCGCCGCCGTGCGGGGAGCGATGACCCGAAGGCCATCACCGCCGCGCTTGCCGCGACGCGCGATTTCCGCGGCGTCACCGGCACCATCAGCTATGCCAACGGCCCGGTACCCACGAAGGACGTCTGGATGGTGGAGGTGGTCAAGGGCGAGCGCACGCTGGCGGGGCACTGACGGCGTGCGAATTCAGTCGCGCCAATGTTCCGCGATCCACGGCACCGGCACCAGGTAGCGCTTCAGGTGCCGCCAGCGGCTGTCATCCACGCGCGCCGACGCCGGCCCGAAGGTGGCCAAGACGTGCTTGATGCGACTGGGATTGGGCGAAGTGCGCTTGTTCCAGCGGCCGAGCATCACGTCGTCGGGGTTCGGGCCGCCGGGGAAGGTCACGATGCGTGCATCCTTCGGAAGGCGCGCGGGCACGAAGTACCGCATCGGGAACTCGGGCAGGCAGTGCAGGCGGAAGTGCTTGGTCCACGTCTCCGGCCAGAACTTGATGCCGCCCTTGACCGCGTGCGTCATGTAGTGCTGCTCGAACTGGAATCGCTCGCCGATGCCCTGCGGGTCGGCGCGGAAGTCCTCGAGGATGTGCGGGTTGGCGCCCACCGGATAGCGGAAGACCGAGGTCTGCCCCATCTTGCGCAGCGGCACCGCCCAGTTGCGCGCCAGGATCACGTCGCCTGGGTCGCCGTAGGTGAAGTAGTCGTCGAGCGAGCCGACGATCACCGAGTCCAGGTCCACGAAGAGCGCCACGCCGGTGAGGCCGGGCACATCCTTACCCCAGAGCACCACCTTCTTCCACTTGCCGAACGTGCCCACCGGGTGCGCGCAGCCGAGTTCCGGCAGGTCGAAGCACTCCACCTCGGGGCGGATGCCGTGGCGGTCGTCGGTGAGGCAGACCAGGCGGAACGGACCGGTGATGTTCCGCTTCACCATCGCGTACAGGCGGTTCACGTACTCCGGCCCGTACATGGTGCCCCATTTCACGCAGACGATTTGCTTGGGAGTGGCGGTCATGGGTGCGTGGCGCGAGCACGGAAGGTACCCGGACTCCGCCTCGTGAAGGTTCGACCGCTGCAGGCCAAGGAAAACCCCGCGTCAGCCAAACTGGCCTGACGCGGGGGTCGTGGGGGCAATCGAGGTCGAACGATTGGGCGTCACTGCACCCGCAAGCACCGCTCACTTCTTCCGACGGGCCTCGTGAATTTCCACCAGGCGGTCCCACTCGGCCCCGAAGGCCCATTCGTAGTTCTTCCAGCGGGCCACCGACGCCTTGTTGATGGGGCGCCGCACCTGCTCGTGGCTCAGGGTGAGGACGGTCCGGGCGTTGGCCTCGGGGCTGAGCATGGCGGCGTCGACCTCCAGGCCCAGGAGCTTCGTCACCCGGCGCGCGTGGGCGTCGGGGTCATCCACCAGGTCCTCGTACACGATCGCCTCGTGCGCGATGCCGAGCCCCGCCAGCATCTCCAGGCTGGTGGCGCGCTCGGTTTCCATCACGGTGCGGATTCCCTCGAAGGAACCGGCCCACGCGAAGTTGCGCACGTTGAAGTTGGAGAGGTAGATGCTGACCGCGGTGTCGCGCGGGTCGCGCGCGATGTGCATGCAGCGTGCGCCCGGCAGGATGGCGGCCACGGCGGGGAGCCATCGCCATGTATGGAGCGACTTGTCCACGAGCCATCGCCTGCCCTGCACTTCGGAGGTGCGTGCGACGGAGACGTAGTTCTCCTGGAGCATGGCGGCATCTGCGGGCGCAATCGTTCCCAGGCCGCGCGGCCAGACACCCACGTGCACCAGCGAGTCGCCCAAGGAGATGATGCCCTCGCTCTCGCCGATTCCTGCCACCTGCGGATGACGGTCGAGCATCTGCTCGAGGAGCGTGGTGCCGCTGCGCGGCATGCCCACGATGAAGGAGAGACCGTCCACCGGCGGCACGCGCGGCGTGAACCACGGGCCGCCCCTGGAAAGGAGCTGGCGCTGGAGGTCGATGTCGGCGGTGAATCCGCCGAGGTCGAACGGCGCGGCCTCGAGCTGCTGCAGGTACGTGGCCAGGTCGAAGGCGCGGCGGTACTCGCCGCAGGCGTCGAGGTGCTGCACCGCCTCGAAACCCGCGTTGCGGCGCATGGCGTTGTCACCGGGCGCGCGGGCGATGGCCTCGAAGTCCGCGATGGCGCCCTCGCGATCGTCCTTGGCGCGCACGCGTGCGGCCATGATGCGGCCGCGGACATCGCCGAGCCACGCGCCGCCTTGCTCCACCAGCGTGCGCATCTCGGCGCGCTTGCCGGTGCGGTGCAGGATGTCCGCCAGGAACACCTGCGCATCGAGCGCGTTGGGGGCCTTGCGGTCGATGAGTGCACGCAGCCGCTCGGCCGCCTTCTCGCTGCGCCCGAGGTAATGGTCCACCACGGCCCACGCGAACGAGATGCGCGGATTGCCGACGATGGTCTTCTCTGCGCGCGCGAGCGCTTCCTCCGCCACGCGCAGGCGGTTCATGCCGATGGCGCAGCGCGCCACCGCGAACCACGCGTCGCCGTCGCGGGGGTTGCGGCGCAGGATCTCGCCGGCCAGGTTCTTGGCGTTCAGGAAGTCGCCGCGGGAGAGCAGGCGTTCCAGGTCGGCCTTGGGGTTATTGGGCGGCATGAAGGCGGCAATGCTAGAGCAACCGCTCTTGCCCGATGCGCGGCAGGGCCCGCGGGGCGTGGATCCTGCGGCTGCGCTCGTGGTGCCGCTGCGAATTCGCGGCATCTGCGTCGGAATCGCTGCCTTTGCTTGCCTACGCCGGAATCCGTGTCATGCTGCGGGCTTCCCACTCGGAGGCGATGGAATCAGGGCGATCGCGTGAGTTCCCGCTCGCGCGTCTCGTGTGTTCTTCCGAGTCTGTTCCGCCCTTTGATTCCCTGAGCCCCTCATCATGAAGTTCTTCTCCTCGTCGTGCGCCGTTGTGGCGTTCCTTGCGTCGGCAGCATCTGCGGACGTCGTCATCACCCTGACGAATTTCGGCGCCTATGGCAACCAGTTTGCCGAGGCCATCACCCCGGGTCGCCTCTCAGGCACGCTCGTCGGCGCCACCATCGACGTCGATCGGACGGAGTCCTTCTGGTTCACCCGCGCGAACGACCTGACGCTCTACGTCGACGCCGCGCCGCTTGGCAACAACGGCCTGCTGCAGCTCGGCGGAAGCGCCAACTACTCGGCAGCCCAGCGTTATTCGTGGCCCAACGGCGGTGGGATCTTCTCCACCAGCTCCACGGGACGCGTGGACCTCGCCAACGGCATCGACATGAATGCCAATCAGGACGTGTCGTTCTGGCTCGGCAACGGCAATTCCTCGGCCATCGCCTACGGCAAGTGGTCCGGCACCATCACGCTCCACGGCGTGAACCTTGTTGTTGTCCCGTCGCCGGGTGCGTTGGCGCTCCTGGCGGTCGCGGGAATCACGGCGCGCCGCCGGCGCGCGTGATCGCGTCGGAGCCTCAGCCCCACTCGGGGCCGAACGCGAACTCGTAGTTCTTCCAGCGGCCGATCGAGCTGCGGTTGATCGATCGCCGTACCTGCTCGTGGCTCAGGGTGAGCACCGTGCGTGCGTTCGCCTCAGGGGCGAGCACGGCATCATCCATCGGCAGGCCCATTCGGGCAACGATGCGTTCCATGTGTTCGCGCGGCCGGTCGACGAGTTCCTCGTAGCGGATGTCCTCGTGGGGAATGCCAAGCACGCGGAGCGCCGCGGGTGCGAGGGCGCGCTCCGCGGAAATGACGCGGCGGATCGAATCGAGCGACCGCGTCCATCCGACCGCCTGCGGGTGGAAGTTGGACAGGAAGATGCTGATCGCGGTGTCGCGTGCGTCGCGCTCGATGCGCAGGCACGCCGCGCCCGGCAGCACCGCCGCCACGGCCGGTAGCCATCGCCACGTGTGGAGGCTCTTGTCGAAGCTCCACTGGGCACTCGCACGGCGCGTCACTGCTGCGCCGGCGAGGTAGTCCGCCTGCATCGAAGCCGCCATGCGCGCATCGAGCATCGAGAGCTCGCGCGGCCAGACGCCCTGGCCGAGGACGGCGGTTCCCATGGTGTTGATGCCGTCGTATTCGCCGATGCCGCTGATGGCCGGATGCCGGTCGAGCATCTGCTCGAGGAGCGTGGTGCCGCTGCGCGGCATGCCCACGACGAGCGCGACGCCCTGCACCGCGGGCGCACGCGGCTCGAACCAGCGCGTGCCGCGGCGCACCAGGGCAAGCTGCTGCTCGGCGTCGGCGATCATCCCGTCGACGTCGAAGGGCGCGCCCGTGGTGGCGTGCAGGTGGAGCGCCAGGTCGAACGCGCGGCGGTACTCGCCGTCGGCATCCAGGAGGCGGACGGCATCGAAGCCCGCGATCCGGCGCACCAGGGCGGGGCGGTCGCTGCGGGCAAGCTCCTCGAGGCGGGCGATGGTGCCCGCGCGGTCGGTGTGAAGGCTGACGCGGGCGGTGAAGATCGCGGCGCGTGGGTCCTCCGTCCAATCCCCACCTTCCGCCACCAGCGCCTGCAGCTCATCGCGGCGGTTGGCGCGGTGGAGCACCTCGGCGAGCGCCAGCACCGCGTCCGTCGCGTTGGGAGCGCGCTTGCTCACCAGCATGCGGAGGCGATCGATGGCCGCCGAACTGCGCCCAAGGCGGTGGTCGACGATGGCGCGGAGGAGCTGCACTTCGTGGCCGGTGCTGCCGAGCCGCAGGGTGCGGTCGACCGCCTCGTCTGCCTGCCGGAGCCTGCCCAGGCCAAATGCTGCACGGGCCAACGAGAACCACGCCGAAGCGTCGCGGGGGTGCTTGGAAACGATGTTATTGGCCAAATTGAGCGCGGGGCCAAACTCCCGTCGGCTGAGCAACTGTTGCAGTTCGGGCTGGGGGTCGCTTCGGGCCATGGGTCGATCGCACTGTATCGGAAGAATCTCAGGGCGAAATCTTGCGCCCCGTCGCTTTCGTGGCATTGTTCAGAAGTTCCCTCCTCGGAGGACATGGAAAAGGGCGGCCAAGGCAGACCGAGTTCTGCTTCTGTTCCCCTTTCCGTGAGATTCCCTCAAATGAAGACTTTCATCGCTTCCGGCATCGCTGCGGCGTCCCTGGTTTCGTTCGCCTCGGCTGACGTCACCATCTCCTTCACCAACCAGACCTGGACCGGCGGCAATTTCAGCGACATCTCCGCACTGTACGGTGGGTTCGTTGGCACCCTGACCGGCGTTTCGGTCAACGCGATCCTGAACAATGCCACGAACTACACCTACGCCGACGACCTCTGCGTCTACGTCGATCCGGCGCCCCTCAGCACCGGTGGCCTCCTGCAGGTCGGCGGCTTCAGCAACTTTGGTGCCACGCAGAAGGTCACCTGGGGCACCGGCGGGTCGAGCGCCCCGGGCACGACGCTGATCGCTTCGAAGAGCGTCAATCCGATCGTGTTCAGCGGCTCTGCGTCCGACCCGATCATCTGGCTGGGCAACGGCTACAGCGCTGCCAACACCTCGGGCACCTGGACCGGCTCGATCACCCTCGTCGGTGTGAATGCCGTCCCGGCTCCGGGCGCGCTCGCGCTACTCGGCGTCGCTGGCTTCGCCGCCCGCCGCCGTCGCGCCTGATCACGCTGGAATCAGTGTGCAGTCATCATGCCAGGGCGACCCGCGAGGGTCGCCCTGGTTGCTTTTTGGCGTGGTTCCTTGTGGCCTGGTTCGCTTGGTCACTCGAACGCCCACGCGTAGTTGCGCCAGCGGCCGATGCTGGCGGCGTTGATGGGCCGCCGGACCTGCGCGTGGCTGAGCGTGTAGACGGCGCGCGGGTTCCGCTCGGGCGCCAGGACGGCGTCGTCCATCGGCAGCCCAAGCCGGTCCAGGCAACGCTTGGCGTGTGCTGCGGGATCAGCCACCAGCGCCTCGTAGGCGATCGATTCGTGGGGGATGTTCAGGAGCGAGAGCGTCGGTCGCACGATCGACCGCTCCGCGTCGATGACCTGCCGGATCGAGTCGAGGCTCGACATCCACCCGTACCAGCGCGGGTTGAAGAACGACAGGAACATGCTGATCGCCGTGTCGCGCGGATCGCGTTCCACGTGCAGGCACACCGCGCCGGGCAGGAAGCACGCCACGGCGGGGAGCCACATCCACGCGCTCAGCGTCTTGTCGAAGCTCCACGCAGCGTCGCTGCGGCGCAGGCGGGCGAGGCCATCGGTGTAGGCCGCCTGCACGCGCGCGGCAACCTCCGGGCGCATCATTCCGAGTCCGCGCGGCCAGCGAGCGGTGCTCACCACGGCGTCGCCCATGCGGTCGATTCCCTCGTACTCGCCGATGCCGCCGATGGCCGGGTGCCGGTCGAGCATCTGCTCCAGGAGCGTGGTGCCGGAGCGCGGCAGCCCCACCACCATGGCAACGCCCCGGACGGGTTCCGCCCGCGGGGTGAACCACGGCGTCCCGCGGGCGATGAGGTCACGCTGTTCGCGGATCCGCAGGAGGAGCCCTTCGAGGTCGTACGGCGGCGTGGTCGCAGCGTGCAGTTCCGTCGCCAGGTCGAACGCCTCGCGGTGGCGCCCGAGCCGGTCAAGGAGCTGCACCCATTCGAAGCCGGCGATGCGGTGGAGGACAACCCCCGCGCCGGGGACGGCAATCGTGCGGAGTGCATCCACCGCCTCGTTCGGCCGCTCGCGTGCCATGACGCGCGCCGCCGCCAGCGCCATCCGCGGGTCGGATGACCACGCACCGCCTGCGGCCACGAGCGTGGCGAGCTCGTCGTGCCGGTGTGCAAAGTGCAGCACTTCCGACAGGAGCACCGCTGCATCGATGGAGATGGCGCCAGGTGCCGCCGTCAGCCGGCGGAGCCGCGCGACGGCGGGATCGATGCGCCCGAGCCGCTGGTCGATGGTGGCGCGCAGCAGCCCGGCGTGCGGATCCGTCGGGGCCAGCCGCAGCGCTTCGTCGGCGTCGCGATCGGCATCGACGATGCGCCCGAGGCGCACGTTCGCACGCAGGCGGCCGAGCCATGCCGCGAAGCTGCGTCGGTTGGAGGCCAGGATCGCGTCCGCGGTGGTGACGGCGTCCTCGAATCGCCCCTCATCGAGCTGTCGCTGCAGCGTGGCCACGGGCGTCTCTGCGGGGGGCATGGCGGGAATCTACCCCAGCTCGTGCGGCCGATCCGCGGTGGCCGCGCTGCGCGCGGTCGGGCTGGCCACCGTCGCGGGTAGCCTTCGCGCCGCATGCCCGTCAAGACCACCTCCGTGCCGCGTCGTCACCTCTTCTTCAAGTGCCTCGGATGCCTCCGTGGCGAGCTTGACCGCATCGAGGCCGCGCATCGCGCTGGCACGCTGACCACCACCGGCAACTGGACGCCCGGCGAGAACCTGGACCATTGCGCCATCCCGCTCGAGGAGGGCCTCGACGGCACCTCGAAGAAGGCCTCGTTCATGGCGCGGCTCTTCGGACGCATGGTGAAGCCCATCATCCTGAAGCCCAAGCGCGATGCCATGCGTCCGGGCTTCAACGTGGGGAAGTCGAATCCGCAGCTCATGCCGCGGCCGGGCGTGACGTACGAGCAGGGCATGACCCGCATTCGCCGCGCGCTGGCGCGGATCGAGGCAGGGGAGCGGATGACGAAGCCGAGCCCCTGGCTCGGTGCGATGACTCACGAGGAGTGGGTGCGGCTCAACCTGAACCACACGGCGATGCACTTCGGCTTCCTGACGTACCCGGGCGCGCCGCAGGAGTGAGCGTTCACGGCGTCCAGGCGCCGAGCAGCGCGCCCATGTCGGCGCCGTTGACGACGCCGTCGCGGTTGAGGTCCGCGGCCTGGTTGGTGCCGGGGCCCCACGCGGCAAGCATCAGTCCCAGGTCGCTGCCGGTCACGCGGCCGTCGCCATCGAGGTCTCCCACGAGGGGCGCGCCGCCGTTGCTGAGCGCGGACGCCGGCACCACCTGCGTGCCGATCCCGGGCCCGGACCATGAGAACTGCAGCCCCGCGGAGCCGGTGGCCTCGAAGTAATCGAGCCGGATGGCGTGCTTGCCCGCGGCAAGGGGCAGCACCGCCCAGCGGCGCGTCATCCCGTGGATGCCGTTGTTGTCGACCGCCAGCGCGCCGTCCACCCAGAGGCGTGAGCCATCATCGGAGTAGAGGTTGAGCGTCCAGCGCCCGGACGTGGGGACGTTGAGCCAGCCCTGGATCGATGCGCCCACGTTGTCGGGTCGGCCGCTGTTGGCGAAGTTGCCGGTGGTCGAGCCCCAGTTGACGGTGGCGACGGTCTCCGTGAGGTCGGGCGTCATCGTCGAGTAGTCGGGGAGCGTGGTGGGCGAGGTGAGCGCGTAGTAGCGGCACTCCAAGCCCTCGGTGTCGCCGATGGGCGCGGTGGGGCGCGCGGGGGTCTGCACTTCCACGGTCACCGTGGCCACGGACGTGGCGCCGCTCACCGGCTCGCGAAGGCGGTAGTCGAAGGTGCGGTTGCCGGGCGCGGCGGACGTGGCGATGGTCACGCGCACCACGTCACGGCCCTCGGGTCCGCCGCCAGGGAGGAGGTCCACCTGGTCGCCCAGGTTGGTCACCGCCGGCACGGCGTCCACCACCAGCGCGTCCATGTTCGGGTCGAAGTCGTTCTCCAGCACGTCGACGATGATGGCGGTGCCGCTCACGCCGCGGGCGCGGTCGGCCTTGGCCACGGGCGGCTGCGGCGTCAGCGCGGTGAGCGCGGTCTCCACGGCGCGGCGCAGGTTGATGCGACCGAAGCCGAATTCCTCGGTGCCGGCGTAGCCGTCCCACGGGTCGCAGGTGCGCAGGAGGACGTGTTCTGCGTGACGCGCCGAGAGGAGCGGATTGGCGGAGCGGACCATCGCCAGCGCGCCGTTGGCGACGGGCGTTGCCATGC
>JBIIJH010000071.1:0-12379 GCA_044233905.1 Phycisphaerales bacterium | reverse complement strand
TCAAGCAGCAGGCCAAGGTCGCGATCATGCGCGCCCTGCGCAACATGTGGCGCCACCGCCGCCTGCGCCGCCGCAACTACCGCCAGCTGTGGATCACCCGCATCACCGCGGCGTGCCGCATGCGCGGATTCAAGTACAGCCTGCTGATCAACGGCCTGTCGCGCGCCGGCTGCCTGCTGAACCGCAAGATGCTCAGCGAGATCGCCATCCACGATCCGGCCACCTTCGACACCCTCGTGGCCACGGCCCGCAAGCACTGCTCCGTGCCGCACGCGGTGAAGGCTGCCTGAGTAAGCAGCCACGCCGAGTACCACGGCGAGTAGTTGGCCAAGCAACGCAACCAACGACGAAGCCCCGCATCACGCGGGGCTTCGTTCCTTTTCCCTTCACTCCGCCCCCGCCGCGGTCACGCGCTGATGCGCGCCGCGGCGATGTTCTGGATGGCCGCCGCGCGCTGGTGTGCCAGCGATGGCGTGCCGGGAATCGTTCCGAGCGTGCCGTGGAGCGACGCCGCCTGGGCGTTCTCCTGCCGGATGGACTCGTAGATCTCCTTGCGGTGGACGGCGACGCGCGCCGGGGCATTGACGCCCAGGCGAACCTTGTCGCCACGGATGTCGACGACGACGATTTCCACGTCGTCTCCGATCATGATGGCTTCTTCACAGTGACGCGAGAGGACGAGCATGGTGGGGCCTTCCGTGGCTGGCATGCATGGCGGCCGATCCGTCGGCTGCCGTGTTCGGGATCCCGCCTGCGACCAGGCGGCTTGATTCAGGCCGTCTTGGCTGCAGCTGCGCCGGGGAGGCGGACCAGCTCGTGGCGCGTGCTCCAGGTGCGGTCACTGAGGACCAGCTGGATGCCCGTGCGGGAGGCGGCGTTCATCACGATCGGCCCCTGCAGGTTGGCGGTGATGGCGCCGTCGCGGCGGTTGACGATGGCGAAGATGGTGGCATCCTCGGCCTTCTCGAGACCGAGCTCCGTGAGCTCACCGGGGCGGATCGGCACCTGGTATCCCGAGACCCACGCCGTGGGATCGGTCACCACGAAGGCGAGCTCGGGGTCCTCGACGGACTGGAGCCAGTAGAAGACGCCGCGATCGTCCGGCTGCAGGAGCGCGAACGTGCGGAAACGTGCGAATCCGAGCAGCCCGTGCGGGAACACGAGCAGGCGGCTGGGATCGATCTCGACTTCTCCGAAGCGACTGGTTCGGACCTTCATGTGGAACTCCGTTCCTGGGGTGATGCGGCAATCCGCTGACGGACTCCTGTCCGCCGTGATGGCTTCGAGATATCGGCCACGCCCCCGCGGGAACATGAAAATGGGAAACTGCCTTCCATGGACCTCCTGGTTGGCATCCTGAATTCGTCCGTGATGGCCAGCGCGCTGCTCGGACTGTTCTGGATGCTGGCCGCGGCGGGGTTCGGGCGGCCAATTCGGTTCCTGCTGTTCCCCACCATGGATGCCGGCAGCGCGCGGGCGCAAGCCCTGGGCCTGGGGCTTGGCGTGGCCTTCCTGCTGTCGCTCGATTCGCTGCTCGGATCGATCGGCGCGTTCGGGCCGGGGCTATCCCGCCGCCTGATCGCCTGGTTGATCCTGGGCCTGGCCGCAGGGCTGGCATGCGTCGCACCCACCACCGTCGATGGGCGCCGCCGATGGGTGCTTCCGAGCTGGCGCGATGGGTGGCCGCTCCTCCTTGCGCTCCCCGCGCTGGGCGTGCTGGTGTTCGCCGCCGCCCTTCCCCCGGGCATCGCGTGGGCCACCGAGTTCGGTGGCTACGACGCGCTGAGCTACCACCTGCAGCTGCCCAAGGAGTGGTTCGAGGCAGGCCGCATCATGCCGCTGCGCGACAGCGTGTATTCGGCGTTCCCGGGATTCGTGGAAGGCGCCACGCTCCACCTGTGGACGCTTGCGTCGTTTGCGCCGATCGAGGCGGCGGCAGGCATCACGCAGTGGATGCACGCGGGCATGGCGGTGGCGGCGTCACTGGTGACAGGAGCACTTGCGGCAAGCTTGCTTGCGCCCAGTGAATCGGACCGTGGACGCCGATGGACCTTCGCGGTGGCGGCGTGCGGAGTGCTTGGGATTCCGTGGGTGATCGTCACCGGAAGCCTCGCGTACAACGACATGGCGGTGGTGCTCCTCCTGGCGACCGCCATGCTGGCGTGGACCAGCCAGGATGCATCCGGACCCGGTCGCGCGGGCATGGCCGTGGGCCTCGCGCTGGGCGCGGCCGTGGGCGCGAAGCTCACCGCCGCAGGCATGGCGGTGCTGCCGTTCGCCGTGTGGGCGGTCCTGGCGCGACGCGGGAGCTCCGTGCGCGACGTGATGCGCGCCGCGGCGTTCGCGTTGCCGGTGGCGGGAGCCGTGCTGCTTCCCTGGCTTGTCCGCAACGCCATCGTGGTGGGCAACCCGCTGTTCCCGTTCGCAGGCAGTGCGCCGGGATGGTGGAGCGCGGAACAACTCGCTCGCTTCGCCGCGGGACACGCCGCGCCCGCGGGCACGGACCTCGCCGCGCGACTCATGGCCCTCTGGGACCAGGGCTTCCGCGAGGGCATCGGCGTGGCGCCGGATGCCGACCCGTGGCTTCCGCAGTGGGGCGCGGCGTTCGCGGTGGGATCGGTGGCCCTGTTGGTGACCGCGGCATTCCGGTTCCGCACCGGTGCCCTGCTCCTTGCCATGTTCGCCGTGCAGTGCGGCTTCTGGATGTTCGCCACGCACCTCAAGGCGCGGTTCCTGCTTCCGTGCGCAGTGCCGCTCATGGTGGCCACCGCGCTGGCCTTTGCACCCAAGTGCGAGACCGGCGGCGCCTTCCGCCGCGCAGCGCTCGCCGCATGCGCCGCCGTTGCGCTCCTGAGCTGGTGCCTGCAGCCAATGGCCGTGCTGCGCAACGACCCGCGCATGACCGACCCGAACGGCCCGGTGGCGAACCTCGATGCCCTGGGCGCCGCGATCCTCGATCTTGGCCCCGGCACGAAGGCTGACACCGACGCCGCGGCCGCGGAAGGATCCGCCATGCCGCTTGCGTGGTGGTCCAACTGGCAGATGCCCACGGGCGCCAGGCTCGGCTGCGAGGGCGAGGCCGATGTCTTCTGGTGCCGCACCACGCCCATCTGGGGCACGGTGTGGGACGGTGGCCCGCTCGCGCGCGTCCTGCGCACGCACGGCAGCGATGCCGCCGCCGCGGTACGCGCGCTGCGGGACACGGAACACCTCACTCACCTGGCGATCGGGGAATCGATGCTGGCGCGGTGGAAGGCATGCGGATGGCTTGATCCGGCACTGGCACCCGAACGCGTGCGCGCCGTGGCGGCGCTGCTGCGCCCGGTGGCGCTCACGGCATCCGGCGGCGTCGTGTACGAGGTGCCGGCATCGCCCGCACCGTGACCGCGGTGCGCCACATGCTGCGTTCGTAGACTGCACGCATGAACACCGCGATGATCGTGGCCATGATGCTCTGCGCCCCGCCGGATGCTCCGGCGCCCACTGCCCAGGCACCGGCAACAGCACCCGCGGATGCCGCACCGCCAGCCGCCCGGAGCGTCGACGGCGCCGCCGGCATCGTCGCGATCTGGAAGGACCAGACGGTCACCTGGGATCGCCTGCGCCCGGTGCTCTCGGAACTTGCCGGAAGCGCCGCACTGCAGGAAGTGCTCCTCGATTCGGTGCTCGCGGAGCGTGCGCGCGAGCGGCGCATCGCACCGGACGACGCCGCCATGCGACGCGAGGAGGAGACGCTCCTGCGCTACATGGACAAGGACCCGGTCCGCGCGCAGCGGCTCCTCGATGACGTGCGCGCGCGGCAGGGCCTGGGTCCGACGCGCTGGCGCGCCCTGCTCTGGCGCAACGCGGTGCTCCGCGCGCTGGTGGCCCCCGACGTGGAGGTGCAGGAGGCGCAGATCGCCGCGGCGCACGATGCAGCGCATGGACCGAAGCGCCGCGTGCGCGTCATCGCGGTGCCGGACCTGCGCGGGGCGCAGGCGGTGATGGACAAGCTCGGCAAGGGCGCGCGGTTCGAGGACCTGGCCGCCGAGGTGAGCACCGACCAGAGCGCGGCGCGCGGAGGGCTGATCAACCCGATGAGCCGGCTCGATCCCGGCGTCCCGGCCGCCGTCCGCGAGGCGCTCTGGGCCGTGCCCGCGGTGGGCGGCATCTCGCCGCCGGCACTGGTGGGAACCGGTTACGTGATCGTGCGCTTCGAGGGCGAGGATCCCGCCGACGGCGTCACGCTGGAGTCCGTCCACGACGAGGCTGCGCGTGCCGTGCGCCTGGCGCAGGAACGGGCGCGCATGGACCAGCTGGCGCAGGACCTGGTCCGCGGCGCGAAGCCGACCATCTTCGATGAATCGCTCTCCGACGCGTGGAACCGCGTCAGGATGGAAGCCACGAGATCCGTGCCACGGCCACCGGGGTGAGGAGCGCAATGGGCATCGCCACGGCCACCGCCGCGGGCAGCCCGCTGATGGGCGCGGCCATCACGACTGCCGACACGATGATCGCCGGCACGCAGGTGGCTGCGCAGAGCACGCTCATCTGCAGCATGCTGGCAGGACCGCGCTTCAGGAAGAACGGAACGGCCATCGCCAGCGCCAGGAGATTGACGAACACGGTGCCGATGCGGCCAAGCTGCATGCGGTCCGCCTGCGAGCGCTCCAGCGCGCCGGCCTCGGCGATCTTGCCCAGGTCGCGGCTCGAGAGCATCTGCGCGAACAGGCGGTAGTGGCGCGCGGTGATCGCCTTGGGGGAGAGGTCGGTCTTCCACTCGGAGGCCACCACGGGCGGCGGCGACTGCGCGACACCGTCGCGGACCGCCGTGTCACGCGTGACGGACGAGCCGTCCTTCAGGATCCAGACGCCCCGCTCCTCGTCCCACGTTGCGGAGGCTGCCGTGGTGCGGCGCAGCAGGCCGCCGCGCTCGTCGCGCTCGAGGCCGAGGAAGCCGGTGATGTGCGTGGACTCGGGGTCGAAGCTCCGCGCGTAGAGGAGATTGCCGCCGGAATCACGGGTCAACGTCACCGGGAACGCCAAACCCTCGGTCTTGCCGAGGCTGTTCTGGTCGACGATGAGCATGTCGGCAAAGCGCGGCAGCACCAGCTCCTGGTTCACGACCGCAAGCAGGTTGAGCGCCAATGCCGCACCCACCACGGCCCACACGCAGCGGCGCAGCGGGACTCCCGCAGCCATGATCGCCACCAGCTCCCGCGTGCGGTGCATCTGCGAGAAGGTGAATCCCATGGCGCCGACGCAAAGCAGCCCCACCATGAACTGGAAGAACTGGAAGACGCGCGGCCCGTGGAACTGCACCACCATGGCCACGAAGCCCACGATGCGGTTGCCGTACGTCCCGTTCTCCACCACGCGGCCCGCGGCGCGCACGTACTTGTCCATCTGCAGGATCACGTCGATCGACGCCGCGAAGACGAAGAGCAGCGCGAACAGCATCAGGAAGTTCCAGAGGAAACGCAGGACGATGGTGCGGTCGAGGATGCGCATGGGATGCGTCGGTCCGGATCAGTTCCGGACCAGCCTCCTCCAGATCGAGAAGAGCGCCGCCAGGAGCACGAGGTTCCCGCCCCACATCACGATGCTTCCCGTGACCAGGCTGCCACCGCTCATCATGAGCTGGCCGCCCGACACCATGAAGATGTTGGCGACCGCGGGGATGAAGGCCAGGATGTAGACCGTGAGCGGCATCGCCTGGCGCATTGCCACGGCCAGGACCGCACCGAGGAGCAGCACCAGCACGATGCTTGCGCTCTGCGCGAACCGGTTGGCGATGTGCGAATCGCTCTCCCACACCACGTCGGCGCGCTCGCGCTCCAGGGCGGACAGTTGCGATGAAAGCTGCCGCGCGGATGCCGCGAAGGGTCCGACCCCGTCCTTGGCGGGGAACCCGCTCGCCGCAGCCAGCACCGCGGCGCTCGGGGCCGTCGACCAGTCCAGGGGCGAGCAGCCCACCGGCAGCATGTCGTCGATGCGCGGCGCCCAACGGCCGGGAAGCCCCGTCACCAGGTCCTTCGGCTGCGTGGAACCGGGCACCAGCAGCGAGAAACGGGGCTCGAAGCCCGCCTCGCTGACGGCGCGCAACGTCCCGACCGTGCCGCGCGCGCTGCGCACCGGCTTGCCGGACACCAGCTCCGTCATCTCGAAGTCCTTCTCGCCCGTGGCAGGCACGAGCTGTCCGGCGACCACCGAGACATGCTCGATGCGGAACGAACGCGAGCTGCCGGGCTCGGTGAATTCGAGCGTGCCCCGTGCCGCCATGGGCTCGATGCAGCGCCACAGCTCGAGCTCCCCGAGCGAGGCCGCCACCGGGCGACGCACCTTGCCGACGGACTCGGCGCGATCCACGTCCTGCCGCAGTTCCAGGATCTCCGGGATGGAGAGGAACTTCGGTCCGCGCTCGAAGCCGCTGTAGACGGACGCCGCCTCGGGCTCGGCGAGCGGCACCGTCACGATGGCACCTTCGGCCGGTCGCACCACGGTGGCATTCATGAGCGCCACCTTCGCCACCATGCCGCGCGGCGTGTCGTGGATGTCGACGGCCGCGTCCTCGGCGGTGAACTCGGTGGCGATCTGTGCGGAACCGGAACGCTCCATCTCGATGGCGGCAACGCCGGTCAGGAGCAGGCGCCGTCGCACGCCGGAGCCGGCCGGCGGCTCGACCTCGCGGGCGGCATCGGCGTAGATCATGAGCTTGTCGGCAGCCACGGCCTCGCCGCGGCCGATGGCCGCCACCAGCACCTGGGTCGCGTCGGCGGTGGCAAGCTCCTTCATCCGCGTCCAGAAGTGCGGGACCACGAAGGCCACCAGCACCAGCATCACCACGCAGAGTGCGCTGCCCAGGATCGCCACCGGCGCGAAGATCCGCCGGAAGCCCATGCCGCACGCGGACATGGCGATCACCTCGTTGTCGGTGGAGAACCGGTGCATCACCAGCGTCGCCGCGAAGCCCGCCGCGAACGGCATGGCGAACTGCAGCATCGGCACCATGGCGAGCGCCACGTACTTGAGGATGGTGTCGGCGCCGATCGTGTTGTCGGCCAGCGGCTTGGCGGCGGCGCCGAAGGCGATCACCGTGACGATCACCGACGTGGTCACCACGAACATCCGCAGCAGTTCCCACGCCACGTGGCGCCAGAGCGTCCACGGGATGCCGGTCAGGCGCATCTCGCCCTGTTCGGCCCGCTGTTCGGCCCGCTGTTCGGCCCGCTGTTCGTGCTGGGAGGGGGATGTTTCCACGGACAGGAGGCCCCCGCGCTCAGCGCAGGCCGTACTCCTTCAGCTTGCGGTAGAGCGTGCGCTCGCCGATGCCAAGCATCTGCGCCGCCTGCTCGCGGTTGCCGGCGGTCATCGCCAGGGTCTGGCGGATGGCCTCCTTCTCGAGCTTGTCGAGGCCCACGCCGGCAAGCGAGCCGACCGACCCCTGTCCGTCCGCCGCATCGTCGGAAGAACGGATCTCGTCCGGGACATCGCGGAGCGAAAGCTCGGGGCCCTGCGCCGTGACCACCATGCGATGGACGGCGTTGAAGAGCTCGCGCACGTTGCCCGGCCAGTCGTAGCCGACCAGGCGCATCATCACGGGCTGCGGCACGTCGGGGCGCTGGCGGCCGAGTTCGGCGGCGTACTTGCCCACGGCATGGGTCACCAGGAGCGGGATGTCCTCGCGGCGCTCGCGGAGCGGCGGAATGACGATCTCCGCGCCACGGATCCGGTAGTAGAGGTCCTCCCGGAAGCGTCCGTCCTTGGCCATCTGGGCCAGGTCGCGGTTGGTGGCGCTGACGAAGCGCACGTCGGTCTTGCGCTGCTCGTTGGCACCCAGTCGCACCACGTCGCCGGTCTCGAGCACCCGCAGCAGCTTGGGCTGCATGGTGAGCGGCATGTCGCCGATCTCGTCGAGGAACAGCGTGCCCTTGTCGGCGAACTCGAAGACGCCCTCGCGGTCACGGTCGGCGCCGGTGAAGGCACCGCGGACGTGGCCGAAGAGCTGGTCTTCCAGGAGGCTCTCCGACTGGCCGGCGGCGTTGAAGGTGACATAGCGGCGGTCGGCTCGGCGGCTGGCCTTGTGGATGGCCGCCGCCACCAGCTCCTTGCCGGTGCCGCTCTCGCCGCGGATCAGGACCGGAATGCTGCTCGGGGCTACCTGCCGGACCAGGGCGACCACCTGGCGCATGGCCGGGCTGTCGCCGATGATCCCCTCGAACCCGTAGGCGGCATCCAGCTCGCCCTTGAGCCGGCTGTTCTGGTGCCGGAGCACCACCGTCTCGGCGGCGCGCTGCACCAGGTTGCGGAAGACCACCAGGTCCAGCGGCTTCTCGATGAAGTCGTACGCCCCGCCCTGCAGTGCCTTCTTGGCGGTCGGGATGTCGCCGTGGGCGGTGACCATGATGGTCTCGGCGTCCGGCTGCAGGCGCTTGGCCAGCTCCAGGACTTCCAGGCCCGCCGTGGGACCCTCCATCACCAGGTCAGTGACGATGACGTCGAATGCGCCGTGCCGGAGCTCGTCCTCGGCCTCGGCCCGGCTGTGGCGAATGGTGCAGACGTGGCCCGGCTTCTTCAGGGCCTCGGCCATGGTCTCCGCGTGACCGCGGTCATCGTCCACCAGCAGGACCTGGGCATGGATCTCCGCGTTCGCCGCCATGGTGCCGGATTGTAGGGGTGGCCGTCCAAGACTTGGGCGGGTGTGTCCCGAAAGAACGGCATTGCCGCCAAAACAATGAGGATTTTCGGCGGCACGTGCCGATATCGTGGAGGTGAACGACATCGACCTCGCCTACGTCCCGACCGCAGGAGCTCGCACCACCAACCGCAGCACCGCACGGGACGAATCCGGGGGCACTGCGGACGAGCACGTGAACACGCTCTTCGAAAGCACCGGCCCGCGCCTGACGGAACTCGAGGTCCCCGACTTCGCGGGCCGCAAGGTGTGGCTCATCGGCATCGGCGGCTGCGGCATGAGCGGGCTCGCCCACATGCTGAAGCGCCGTGGTGCGCTCGTGTGCGGCAGCGACATGAGCGCGAGCACCGCCACCGAGGCGCTCGAAGCGGACGGCATCGAGGTGCGCATCGGCCACTCCGCGGAGCAGCTGCCTGCGCCGTGCGACCTGGTGATCGCCAGCGCCGCCATCAAGAAGGACCATGCGGAGGTCGTCGAGGCGAACCGCCGGGGCGTCGACGTCGTCAGCTATGCAGAGGCCATCGGCCTCGTGCAGAAGGGACGCACCGGCGTCAGCATCGCGGGCACACACGGCAAGAGCTCGACGAGCTCGATGCTCTCGCACATCCTCATCCAGAGCGGGCTCGACCCGAGCCTGATCGTCGGCGCCACCTGCGCGCAGATCGGCGGAGGCAGCCGTACCGGTGGCGACATCATCCCCGTGGGCACGCAGCGCGGCCGCCCGGGCATCCTGGTCGCGGAGGCGTGCGAGTTCAACCGCAGCTTCCACCATCACCGTCCGGTGATCGGGCTGATCAACAACATCGAGGAAGACCACCTCGAGATCTACGGAAATCTCGGCAACATCATCAAGGCGTTCCATGAGTTCGCCATGCTGCTCCCCGCCGCGGAACAGGGCGGTCGCCTGCTCATCGCCGCCGACGGCGCGCACCGTCGCGACGTGGCGAGCGGACTCGCGTGCGCGGTCTCCACGTTCGGCTGGTCGCCGACGGCCGACTACCACGTGCAGTACGACCCGCGCACCGGACTGAGCACGGTGCTCGTCGGCGGCACCGCGGTATGCAGCTGGACGGGCCAGGTGCCCGGCGACCACATGGCGCTCAACGGCGCGGCCGCCGCGATCATGGCGCACTGGCTCGGCGCGGAGTGGCGCGCCATCGGCGAGGCGCTCGGCACCTTCAACGGCGTCGACCGCCGCATGCAGCGTCTCGGCGAGCGCACCATGCGCCACGGCGGCACCGTCACCGTGTTCGACGACTACGGCCACCATCCCACCGAGTGCGAGACCACGCTCAAGGCGCTGCGCACGCGCTTCGAGCCCAAGCGCCTGATCTGCGTCTTCCAGCCGCACCAGCACAGCCGCACGCGCTTCCTCCTCGAGCAGTTCGCCAAGAGCTTCTCGGAGGCCGATGCGGTGATCGTGCCCGACATCTACTTCGTCCGCGACAGCGAGGAGGAACGCTCCAAGGTGAGCGCCTCCGACCTGGTGGACCGCCTGCGCGATCGCGGCGTGGTGGCCATGCACCTCTACCCGTTCGACGCCATCGTGGAGCAGCTCGAGGTGATGGCAGCCGACGGCGACCTGATCGTGGTGATGGGCGCCGGCCCCGTCTGGAAGATCGGCCATGCATTCCTCGGCCGCGCCAACGGAGGCGCGTGATGACGATGGCCACCCCGCCGCTTGCCAGCACCACGCTCTTCGCTGATCTGGACGTGACGGTGGAGCTTGACGCTCCCCTGGGCCCGCACACGTGGTACCTGATCGGCGGCAGCGCCGATGCGCTGGTGCGGCCGCAGACGGCACAAGCCCTGGCCACCCTGCTCCGTCGCTGCGCGCGCAACGGCGTGCGGGTGCGCGTCCTGGGCTCCGGCGCCAACCTGCTGGTGGGCGACGACGGCGTGGAAGGCGTGGTGATCCTCCTCGACGCGCCCTGCTTCAAGGAACTCCAGCTCAACGCCGAGGGGCCGGTCACCGCCGCCCGCATCGGCGGTGGGCGCGACCTGGCCAAGACCATCCACGAGACCGTGGCGGCAGGACTCGCAGGGCTCGAGCCCCTCATCGGGATTCCCGCATCGATCGGCGGTGCCATCCGCATGAACGCCGGCGGCAAGTACGGCGCCATCGGCGACGTGGTGCAGTCCGTGACCATCGTCGGCTTCGACGGCGAGGAGCGGACCTATGCGCGCGACCAGGTGCGCTTCGAGTACCGCCACACGGACCTGCCGGCCGGCATCATCACCTCCGCCGTGCTCTCGCTCCGCGCTGCCGAGCCGCTTGGGCTCCGCGAACGGGCGAAGGAGATCAGCAAGTACAAGGCCAGCGTCCAGCCCCTGGGCGCGAACAGCGCCGGCTGCATGTACAAGAATCCCGTGCACCCCGCCACCGGCCAGCGCGTCAGCGCGGGCAAGCTGATCGACGACGCGGGCCTCAAGGGCACGCGCGTCGGCGGCGCACTGGTGAGCCCGCAGCACGGAAACTTCATCGTCGTCGAGCCGGGAGCGCGTGCTTCCGACGTCGCCGAGCTCGCCGCGCTGGTGGCGGACGAGACGTTCAGGCGCACGGGCGTTCGGCTCGAGCGCGAGGTAGTCTTCTGGCGTCGCGGCGAGGCGTGAGCCCGCGGCACCGACCCACGCCACGGAACGGCGCGGGACATTCACACGGAGGTGACCCATGTCTGCATCCCACGCCAGCACCCTGCTCGGAACGCGCGTCCTGCTCCTGAAGGGCGGCCCCGACGCGGAGCGCGAAGTCAGCCTGAAGTCCGGGACGATGGTGGCCGCCGCCCTGCGGCGCGCCGGCCTGGAAGTGAACGAAATCACGGTCGACCGACCCGGCCTCGACGAGATCCGCGCCATGCACGGCGACGTGGTGTTCCCGGTGCTCCACGGCTCGTGGGGCGAAGGCGGACCGCTGCAGGAACTCCTCGAGGCGGACGGTCGCCCGTACGTGGGCTGCGATCCGAAGGCCGCCCGCATCGCCATGGACAAGGTGGAGTCCAAGCGGATCGTCGGCGAACTGGGAGTGCCCACGCCACGCGCGCAGGAGCTGCAGCCCGGGGTCGAGTTCACCCTCGACTGCCCGGTGGTCATCAAGCCTGCGGACGATGGCTCGAGCGTCGACCTGCGGATCTGCCACACGGCACAGGAAGTGATGCGCGCCCGGCTCGAACTCGAGCTCCGCCGCGGCCGTCTGCTCGCCGAGGAATTCATCAGCGGACGCGAGCTGACGGTGGGCCTGATCGACGGCGAGTGCCTGCCGATCATCGAGATCCGCCCCTGCGACGGCACCTACGACTACGAGGCGAAGTACAACCGAAACGACACCCAGTACGTGCTCGACCCGGAACTTCCGGGAGGCGTCGTGGAGGCCGTCCGCGCCTTCAGCCGCGCCGCGTGGCATGCGGTGGGCTGCCGCGACGTGGCACGCGTGGACTTCATGCTCGATCACCGCGGCCCGTGGTTCCTGGAGATCAACACCATGCCCGGCTTCACGGACCATTCCTTGGTCCCGAAGGCCGCGCGCCATGCCGGCAAGTCCATGGAGGACCTGGTCTCCGGCCTGGTGGCCCGCGCCCTGTCCCGCGCCCGCACCCGCCGCGCCGCCGCCTGAGCGGCCGTGCAGGGAGCATCCCTGGACGCATTCCCTTGGCACCCGATCGGGCGCCGCGGGTTGCACCCCCGGCGCCCGCGGTGCCCATGAAACCG
>JBIIJH010000194.1:0-4036 GCA_044233905.1 Phycisphaerales bacterium | reverse complement strand
GTGGAAGGTGATGTCGCACTTTCCTACCAGGGGGGCCTTGATGCCCGGCTTGTGGACGTGCTGGCGGATCTCCATCTCGAGCGGGATGTTGAACTCGCCGCCGGCGCGGATCTTCTCCTCCACGTCGGCCGCGTTCATCACCTCGTACATGGCCGGGCCGTAGCAGGGGCGCAGGAAGCGGTAGCGCATCTCCTTGCAGACCACGATGTAATCGCTGCCGCAGCGGCCGAAGAGGTACAGGCCACCGGCCACCTCGCTGTTGCCCAGGAGGGCCGCGCCGGCCATCGCGTTGTACCAATTGCGGTTGAAGCGCCGGAACGGGAGCACCGCCACGAACTGCTGCTGGTCCACCCGCTTCATGGTGAGCCCGGACCGGAAGGCATACGGCAGCCAGATGTAGCTGAACGCCTTCTGGAGCAGGTTGCTCTTCATGCTGGTGCGGCTGAGCCACGCCTCCACCTTCTCGAAGAAGGTCGGCGGCGGGAACGCCGTGCGCGCGGAATTTCCATCCGGTGCGACGCGGTCGTTGATGGGCGTGGATTCGACGTTCGCGGACGACATGCGGGCTGTAGGAGTCTATCCGGGATGGCACTTCGGCACGCCGTGCGCGATGGCCGGGAATCGTGTGGAATCCACCCCATGAGCCGCATTGCCGCCTGTTCCTGGAGCCTCCGTACCGAATCGCCCGACGCACTCGCCGACGCACTGACGCGCTGCGGCATCAACGCGGTGCAGCTGGCGCTGGTGCCGTGCATCGAGCAGCCCGCCGTCTGGGGCACTGCCATCGAGCGCCTGCGCGCGCGCGGCATCACCGTGGTGAGCGGCATGCTGGCCACCGTGGGCGAGGACTACTCCACGCTGCAGACCATCGAGCGCACCGGCGGCGTCCGCCCTGCGGCCACGTGGGCGCAGAACGAATCGCTCGCGCGCGCCACCGCGGCCATCGCCGGCGATCATGGCGTTCCGCTCGTCACGCTGCACGCGGGCTTCCTGCCGCACGATCGTCACGATGCCGAACGCGCCGCCATGATCACGCGCCTGCGCACCGTGGCCGACATCTTCGCCGCGCGGGGCGTGCGCATCGCATTCGAGACGGGCCAGGAGAGCGCCGACACGCTCCTCGGCGCGCTCGCCGACATCGCGCACCCGAACGTGGGCGTCAACTTCGACCCCGCCAACATGATCCTCTACGGCATGGGCGACCCCGTGGCCGCCATCGGCAAGCTGGCCGCCCATGTGTGGCAGGTGCACGTGAAGGACGCGGTCCCCACCGAGGTGCCCGGTACGTGGGGCCGAGAGGTGGTGGCCGGGACGGGCGCAGTCGACTGGGTGGCGTTCTTCGCCGCGGTCCGGGCACTTCCGCGGCACGTGGACCTGGTCATCGAACGCGAGGCCGGCCCCACGCGCGAGGCCGACATCCAGGTTGCCGCCGCGCTGATCCGCGCGGGCACCAACGCCTGAGCCTCGGCGCGCACTGTTCCCCGTGTCCGAAACAACACCGCCGATCACACCCGCTCGCCTACGATTCACCATCATGCCCACCTACGCCTACGCAATCGTCAAGCCCGACGGCACCGACGGCGAGGTCTTCGAGGTCTTCCAGAAGCTGAGCGATCCCACGCTCACGCATCACCCCGAGACCGGCGAGCCGGTGCGCAAGCTCATCGTCGCCCCGCAGGTGCAGACGCAGAGCGACACCCAGCGGTTCTCCAAGAGCAACCTGGAGCGCCTCGGCTTCACGCGCTTCGAGCGCAAGGGCAGCGGCTACTTCGAGAAGACCGCGGGCAAGGACGGCCCGGACGCCATCTCGGCGGATTGAGCGCGCCGCGCGCCGCCGCCATCCCGCGGGCGCTGATTTCCTACCATCCACGCATGCCCGCCACGGCCGCCGACACCGCCCGCATCGCCGAGCTCCGTGCGCTCCTGCACCGCGCCAACCGCGCGTACTACGTGGACGCCGCGCCGTTCATGGGCGATGTGGAGTTCGATGCGCTGCTCGCGGAACTCACGGCGCTGGAGGAGAAGCACCCGGAGCTGGCGGACCCCAACAGCCCCACGCAGCGCGTGGGTGGCGAGGCGTCCGACGGCTTCCAGCAGGTCACGCACCGCGTGCCCATGATGTCGGTGGACAACACCTATTCCACCGATGACCTGCGCACCTGGTGGGAGCGTTGCGAACGCGGCCTGGGCCACCCCTTCGCTGCCGTGGCCGACCCCAAGGTGGACGGCGTCGCCATCAGCCTGCGCTACGAACGCGGTCAGCTGGTGGAAGCCGCCACGCGCGGCGACGGCACCGTGGGCGACAACGTCACGCACAACGTGCGCGCCATCTCGGCGGTGCCGCTGGTGCTACAGCCCCCGGCCGGCACGCCCGTGCCGCCCGTCCTGGAAGTGCGCGGCGAGATCTTCATGCCGGTGGCCAGCTTCGAGCGCATCAACGAGGAACGCCGCCGCGCCGGCGAGCCCGAGTTCATGAACGCCCGCAATTCCACCGCCGGCACGCTCAAGAGCCTCGATCCAGCGGTGGTGCGTGCGCGCGGCCTCAGCTTCGTGGCGCACGGCGTGGGACACGTGGAGGACGTGACGCTCAAGGGCGCGGCGGTGTCCAGCTACCACGACTTCCTCGCCGCGCTGCGCGCCTTCGGCGTGCCGGTCTCGTCGCTCGCCGTGCGCTGCGAATCCGCGGACGAGTGCATCGCGGCCATCGAGCGCTTCGCCGACGCGCGTGCGGAGCTGCCGTTTGCCGTCGACGGCATGGTGGTGAAGGTGGATTCCTTCGCCGACCAGCGCGAGCTGGGCGTCACCGCCAAGGCCCCGCGTTGGGCCGTGGCCTTCAAGTACCCGGCCGAGAAGAAGCCCACCGTCCTCCGCAGGATCGACTGGCAGGTGGGCAAGGGCGGCACGCTCACGCCGCGCGCATCGATGGACCCGGTGATCATCGCCGGCACCAAGGTGCAGCACGCCAGCCTGCACAACATCGACGAGATCCACCGCAAGGACATCCGCATCGGCGACACGGTGATCGTGGAGAAGGCCGGCGAGATCATCCCGCAGGTGGTGGAGGTGGTGCTGGCCCAGCGCCCCGCGCACTCGCACCCCGTGGAGCCGCCCGCCGCGTGCCCCAGCTGTGGCGAGGGCGTCACCAAGGAAGGCCCCAAGCTCTTCTGCACCAATGCCGCGTGCCCGGAGCAGTTCCGCGAGCGCCTCAAGTGGTTCGTCGGCCGCAACCAGATGGATATCGACGGCCTTGGCGAGAAGATCGTCGACCAGCTGGTGGACGGCGGCCTGGTGAAGGGCTTCGCCGACGTGTTCCGCCTCGACCCGGCGGTGGTGGCCGGGCTCACCTCGGAATCGAAGAACAAGGCAGGCAAGGTGGTCGTCCGCAAGATCGGCGACAAGACCGCCGCGTCCATCGTGGCAAGCGCTGAGGAAGCGAAGGGCAGGGGGCTTTCGCGGCTCCTGGAATCGCTCGGCATCCGCCACATGGGCACGGCGTGCGCCAAGGCCTTCGCGCGCACCTATCCCAATCTTGATGCCATGCTCGCGGCCACCGCCGCGGAGTTCGAGCAGATCCCCGACATCGGCGAGATCACCGCGTCGAGCATCCATGAGGACCTTCACTCGCATGCGCTGCAGCGCACGTTCCGCGAGCTGCGCGATGCCGGCGTGAGCGTCACCAGCCCGCTCTACGCACCGCCGAGCGCGGCGGCCGTGGATTCGCCGTTTGCGGGAAAGACCGTGGTACTCACCGGCGAGCTCGAGCAGATGGATCGCCGCGCGGCCACGGAGCGGCTCGAGGCACTCGGTGCCAAGGTCTCTGGCAGCGTGAGCAAGAAGACCGACCTGGTGGTGGCCGGGCCCGGTGCCGGCAGCAAGCTCGCGAAGGCGAAGGAGCTTGGCATCGAGGTGTGGGACGAGGCGCAGTTCATGCGCACGTTGGCGTCGATCGCGGGGTGACGTTCGACCTGCGCCCGCGTACTGGCCCCATCGCCTTGCGGGGCGGGCGGCATGGCGCCGCCACTGCCCCTCCGGCGAG
>JBIIJH010000005.1:0-40398 GCA_044233905.1 Phycisphaerales bacterium | reverse complement strand
CCATCGCGCCACTCGATGTCGGGGATGGAAAGACGCGCGGGCACCCGGGGATTGTCCCATGGTGCCCGCGCGGGGGGTGGCGGTGGATATGCGGTGGATCAGCCGGGGCAGGTACCCCAGTTGTTGAGCAACACCCCCAGATCTGCGCCATTCACCACGCCGTCGCGGTTCAGGTCCGCCGCGCATCCGCCCGTGCAGCCGCCCCACGCGCTCAGCATCACGCCGAGGTCCGCGCCGTTGACGATGCCGTCCGCGGTGAGGTCGCCCGCGCAGTCGCAGATGGTGTTGTCGCCCAGGTCGGCCCACGCGCCGTTCATGTTCGGCCGCGGCGTGTTGTTGCATACGTTGGTCCCGCGCAGCGAGATGGTCGGCGTGCCGGTGGTCGGCGCGGAGATGCCGATGCCGCCCTGTGTGACCAGCGCGCCGTTGCCGGTCACCGTGCAGTCGTCGAGCGTCGCGGTCGCGGTGGCGCTTCCGAGCGCGAACCACGAGACGCCGCCGATCAGGTTGTTGCTGTAGTTGTTGCGCACCGTGACGCGGGTCAGCGAGGGGTTGCCCAGGACGAGGTGCATGCCGCCGCCGCGGCTGTTGCACACGTTGCCCTCGATGATCACGTCGGTGAGCTGCTGCGAGCCCTGGTTCGACTGGAACCCGCCGCCGTCGGCACTCGCGTTGTTGTTGCGGAACGTGGTCCCGCGCACCTCGCCGCTGCAGCGCAGGAAGTACGCGCCGCCGCCGAAGCCGCCGGCGTTCTGCTCCACTACGCAGTCGCGCACGCTTGCGGCGCTGTCGAGCCCGAAGATGCCGCCGCCCACGATCACGGTCGGCGAGGTGGGGATCGGGCTCCCCGTCGTCCCCCCGCGCACCGTCACGCGCTCGAGCGCCGCGATCGCCGGCTCGCCGCCGGTGAACCGCACCACGGAGAGCTGCTGCCCGCCGTTGCCCGCGATCACCGTGCTCGCCGCACCCGCGCCGCGCACGATCACCGGCTTGCCGTTGAACGCGATGGGCCCGTCGTACGTGCCAGCGGACACCGAGATGATGCGCATCTCGTTCGCCGGCGCCGCGTCGATGGCCGCCTGGATGCCCGCGTACTGGTCGGGCACGGTGACGGTCTGGCATTCGTCGGGCGTGCCGTTCTGGTCGATGTCGCCGCTGGTGCCCGTCGCAATGTCGCACGCATCCGGGCGCAGGTTGCCGTTGCAGTCGGTGCCGGGCGTCTCGGTCACCTGGCAGCTGTCGATGCGGCCGTTCTGGTCGCAGTCGACGGACGTGCCGCCGGTGGCCAGGTCGCAGCTGTCGATCACGCCGTTGCCGTTGCAGTCGAGCGCAGGCGTCGACGCCAGCTCGCATGCGTCGGGCACCGCGTTGGCGTTGCAGTCCTGCGCGGCGCCGCGCGCGATGTCGCAGCTGTCGGGCACGGTGTTCGCGTTGCAGTCGGGCGTGGTGCCGTCGTACGTCTCCGAGATGTCGAGGCGCTGGTTGCCGTTGCAGTCGCCGGACTTCGCCTGGATGCCCACGTACTGCAGGCGGAACTGCGTCATGCCGGCGTTCTTGCACTCGGAGGAGTCGACGCCCGCGGAGCCGGTCAGCGAGACCGTGAGCGAGTTGTTCGCGCCGTTGGCCGAGATAAGCGCGTTGAACTCCGCCCGCGTGAGCGTGATGACCGCGCGGTCCGGCGTGGCGGGGCAGTCGTTACCGTCCGCCTCGAAGAAGCGCCGCGGCGCACCGCCGTTGAGCGAGACCTCCACGTACTCGTTGACGCGGTTGAGGTCGCCCACGAGGTCGATGATCACGTCCACCGCCGACTCCGCGAACGGCAGCGCCGCGAAGATGTGCTCGCGCGTGGACAGCCCGCTGGGCGCGCCGAGGTTGTCGGTGGTGGAGTCCACCATCACCGCGCCCTGGCACGTGTCGGGGATGCCGTCCACGTTGTAGTCCGTGGCGCGGCCCGTGGCGATCTCCCACGCGTCGGGCAGGTTGTTCAGGTTGCAGTCCGGCTGGCAGGAATCGGGCACGCCGTTCGAGTCCGCGTCGGCGCTGGTGCCGGAGGCGATGTCGCAGGAGTCCGGGAGCGAGTTGGAGTTGCAGTCGGTGAAGGTTTCGCAGGCCTCGCCGATGCCGTTGTTGTTGCAGTCGAGCTGGTCGGGGTTGGCGGTGGTGGGGCAGTTGTCGAGGGAGTTGGTGATGCCGTCGCTGTCCGCGTCGATGATGCAAGGGACACCGAGTTCGCAGCAGTCTGGAACGCCATTTATGTTTGTGTCAGCAAGATCGCCAGCGAGGATCTGGCCGTAATCGACGATGTTGTCGGAGTTGCAGTCTGTGTCCCACTCGCAGATGTAGGGCTGTGACACTCCGCCTGACAGATCATCCCACATTCCATTGGCGTATAGCTGCAGGGCGTCCTGGCCTCCCGAGTTGTTCGGCTCTGATGGCGCCCACGGCGCAAAGGAGAACGCCTCGCCAGTAATCCAACCCCAGCCACAGCCGGGCTCGCACGAGTTCGGCGCTTGTCGTCCACCCAGCCAACCGATACCTCGCGCAACGACGAAGTTGTTCTCGCCCTGACTGGTGATAGTTGCAAGGTGGCCGCCCGCAGAATTGCAGCGGTCTGCCGCGGAGCCCCAAGATTGTGGCTCCGCAATCCACTGATACCAATGCCCATTCCCCCCATCCTCGACCCGCCACTGCACCGCTTGCTGCGCCTTTGCCGCGCTCGCGCACCCCAACACCCCAACCACCCCAACCACGATCGCCTTGATGCTCATGCTCATGTCGATGCCTCTCGAACAGCTCCCCGGATGGGGCGGTTGATGCGCGTGCTCGCCACTGCGGACCCTGGTGTCCGGGGCGGTTAAGAAAGTAATCCGCCGTAACCGCTTGTCGCGCCCTGTATTTGCGGATTGAGCCACATTTCATGGCATCATTTCTCAGGAGAAGGGGTTTCCGACCACTTTCGGCGCGTGGCCGCGCTGCGCCGCGGCACTAGCCTCACGCTCACCGCATGCCCGCTCGCCTCCGCGCCGCCCTCCGCCACGCCTTTGCCGTCGAACCCGCCGGCCCCGCGGAGCCGTCGCCCGAGGAGCGCGCCGCCCTCGTCCCGTTCATCGCCGAGGTCCGCCGCCGCGGCATGGTGGGCCCCGCGGTCCTCTTCCTCGAGAGCGTGTCGCCCCTCAACAACGTGGGCGCGCAGTCGCTTCACTTCATGCAGCCGTTCGCGACGGCGGTGCTCGACCCGGTGCGCTATGCGGTGCTGGTGAAGTACCTGGAGCGCCGCGGCAGCATCGCGTGGGTGGTGGAGGAGCTGCAGCGGGACGCCGAACCACGCAAGTAGCCTGTACGCGCCATGACCGCCCCGCACGCCGCCTCCGCCACGACGCCTTCCGCCAAGACGCCGCCTGCGCCCGAGCGCATCCAGGTCATCGTCGCCACCGACTGCGGCTCGACCACCACGAAGGCCATCCTCATCGAGCTGGTCGACGGCCACTACCGCCAGACGCAGCGCGGCGAGGCGCCGACCACCGTCGAGGCTCCCTTCGCCGACGTCACGCTCGGTGTCACGAACTCCGTCACGGAACTGCAGGAACTCTCGGGGCGCCGGCTGATCGCGGACGACGGCACGGTGATCCGCCGCACGTCGCTTTCCGATCCGAACGGCTGCGACGTCTACATCTCCACGTCCTCCGCGGGCGGTGGACTGCAGATGATGGTGGCCGGCGTGGTTCGCCAGATGACCGCGGAAAGCGCCAAGCGCGCGGCCCTGGGTGCTGGTGCCATCGTCATGGACACCATCGCGGCGAACGACCATCGCAAGCCGCACGAGCAGATCCAGCGCATCCGCGAGCTGCGCCCGGACATGGTGCTGCTCTCGGGCGGCACCGATGGCGGCGACCAGAAGAAGGTGGTGGAGCTGGCCGAGCTCATCGCGCCCGCGAAGCCGCGGCCGCGCTTCGGCGGCGAGTACCAGCTGCCGGTGATCTTCGCAGGCAACAAGGACGCGGCGCCCGCGGTGGAGCGCGTCTTCGGCGCGGGCTTCGACCTGAGCATCGTGCCGAACCTGCGGCCCACGCTCGAGCAGGAGAACCTTGGCCCCGCGCGCGACCGCATCCACGACGTGTTCCTGGAGCACGTGATGGCGCACGCGCCCGGCTACGACAAGCTGATCTCGTGGGCCGACGCGCCCATCATGCCCACGCCGGGCGCAGTGGGCGACATCCTGCAGACGATCGCCAGGAAGCGCGGCATCAACGCGCTGGGCGTGGACATCGGCGGCGCCACCACCGACGTCTTCAGCGTGTTCGACGGCGTCTTCAACCGCACGGTGAGCGCCAACCTGGGCATGAGCTACAGCATCAGCAACGTGTGCGCCGAGGCCACCATGCCGCGCATCATGCGGTGGGTGCATCTCTCCATGGACGAGCGCGAGCTGCGCAACCGCGTCAAGAACAAGATGATCCGCCCGACCACCATCCCGCAGACGCTCGAGGCGCTTGTCTTCGAGCAGGCGGTGGCGCGCGAGGCGCTGCGGCTCTCGTTCGAGCAGCACAAGGCGTTCGCCACCACGCTGAAGGGCGTGCAGCAGCAGCGCACCGTGGGCGACGCATTCAGCCAGCAGGCGGGCGGCGGCACGCTGGTGAACGCCATGAAGCTCGACCTGCTGGTGGCTTCCGGCGGTGTCCTCAGCCACGCGCCGCGCATGGAGCAGACGGCGCTGATGCTCATCGACAGCTTCGAGCCGGAGGGCTTCACGGAGCTTGCGAAGGACAGCATCTTCATGATGCCGCACCTGGGCGTGCTGGCGAGCGTGCACCCCGATGCCGCCATGGAGGTGTTCGAGAAGGACTGCCTCATCTACCTGGGCACGTGCGTGGCGCCGCGCGGGCAGGGGAAGGCCGGAAAGCCCTGCTTTGCATGGGAATTGCGCGGCGCGAAGGCCGCGCGCGGCACCATGGCGTGCGGCGAGATGCAGCTGGTGCCGCTTGCCCACGACGAGCAGTGCGAGATGACCGTGACCCCGGAGAAGGGCTTCGACATGGGCGCCGGCCCCGGCAAGCCCGTGACGCGCACGGTGCGCGGCGGCACGGTGGGCCTGGTGCTCGACGCGCGCGGCCGCGCGATCGAGGTACCGGAGTCCGAGGCGGAACGGCGCGCGACGATCCAGAAGTGGCTGACGGCGCTGCACGTGTATCAGTGAGGACTCATCCATGGCAAAGGCATTCACCCCCGGACTGACCGTCAGCGCGCGCGCCGTCTATCGCGCGCGCCGCATACTTCCGATCGAGGGCGAGGTCACCGTCAAGGCGGGCGACCGCGTGTCTGCGGACACCGTGGTGGCGCAGACCTTCATGGAGGGCGACGTCTTCCCCATGAAGGTGGCCAGTGCGCTCGGCGCGCAGCCGAAGGACCTGCCGGGGCTGATGCTGAGCAACGTGGGCGACACGGTGCGCAAGAACGAGCCGATCGCGCGTTCCAAGGGCATCTTCGGCATGATGAGGACCGAGGCGAAGAGCTCGGCCGACGGCGTCATCGAGAGCGTGAGCGACTCGACCGGGATGGTGATCGTGCGCGGCCCACGCATTCCCATCGAGGTGCGCGCCTACGTGGCGGGCACGGTCGTCGAGGTGCTGCCGGGCGAGGGCGCCGTGGTCGAGAACACGGTGGCGCTGGTGCAGGGCATCTTCGGCATCGGCGGCGAGGTGCACGGGCCGGTGGCGATGGCGGGCGCCGCGCCCGACGACGAGCTGGACGCCGACGACATCACTCCGGCGATGCGCGGGTGCGTCGTCGTGGGCGGCGCGCGCATGACAGCGGCGGCCATCAGGAAGGCGAAGGACGTGGGCGCGGCGGCGATCGTCTCGGGCGGCATCGACGACCAGGACCTGCGCGACTTCCTCGGGCATGACATCGGCGTGGCCGTGACCGGCAGCGAGCGCATGGGGATCACGCTGATCGTGACCGAGGGCTTCGGCAGCATCGCAATGGCGGCGCGCACGTTCGCGCTGCTTGCCTCGCACGCAGGGAAGACGGCGAGCGTGAACGGCGCCACGCAGATTCGTGCCGGCGTGATGCGCCCGGAGATCGTGGTGCCGCTGGATGCGGCAGGGGCGGGCGCATCGGGCGGCCCGGCCGTGGCCGCGGGCGGGGCGACGGCCGGGATGCTCGAGATCGGTACGGTGGTGCGGATCATCCGCGACCCGCACTTCGGCGTGATCGGCACGGTGACGGCGCTTCCGGAGCAGCCGGCCGTGCTCGGTTCCGGCAGCAAGGCGCGCGTGCTCGAGGTGGCTGCGTCTGGCGGCCAGCGGCTCACCGTGCCGCGTGCGAATGTGGAGCTGATCGACGGGTAGGGAGATTGTGTCCGGGGATACCCCGGACATCATTTCCCGGTACACCACGCGTTGTGACGTTCGCCGTCGCCATGCTCGCCCAAGCGGCCGCCCCTGCGGAGAAGGCGTGGTTCGCTGCCGACAAGCTGCCGCTCCTGGTGGCGCTGGCGGTGGTGGTTGCCGCGGTGCTCGGATCGATCGCCTTCGCGCGCAGCGGCCGTCCGATCCGCATCCGCCGCCTCGCCGGCCTCGATGCCGTCGAGGAAGCCGTCGGCCGTGCCACCGAGATGGGGCGCCCCGTGCTCTTCATCCCGGGCATCCAGGACATGGACAACATCATGACGGTGGCCGGCGTCACCATCCTCGGGCACGTGGCGAAGTCCGCCGCCGAGTACGACGCCGAGATCGAGGTCCCCACCTCGCGCTCGATCGTCATGACGGCCGCCCGCGACACCGTGCAGGCCGCGTACCTGGCCGCCGGCCGTGCCGACAGCTACAACCCGGACCGCATCTACTACATCACCGACGACCAGTTCGCCTACGTCGCGGCCACCAGCGGCATGATGGCGCGCAAGAAGCCTGCCGCGTGCTTCTACTTCGGGTGCTTCTTCGCGGAGAGCCTGATCCTGGCCGAGAACGGCAACGCCGTGGGCGCCATCCAGATCGCGGGCACCGCCGAGACCGCGCAGCTGCCGTTCTTCGTGGCCGCCTGCGACTACACGCTGATCGGCGAGGAGTTCTTCGCCGCGAGCGCATACCTCTCGGGCGAGCCGGACCAGGTGGGAACGCTGCTCGGGCAGGACGTCGTCAAGGCGCTGGTGTGGATGCTCGGGCTTGCGGCTGCGGCGCTCGGCACCGTGGTTGCGCTGCAGGGCCCCGGCGGCGCGCTGCATTCCTTCGTGTCCGCGGTGCGTGCCGCGATGGGAGGCGGCACATGAGCCGTTCCCTCGCCGTCCTCGTCGCAGGCATTGCCGCGGTGGTGATGGTGCTCAGCAAGTTCATCGTCCCGATGGAGTCGGCCGAGACCACCGTGGCCGAGTGGTTCAACGCCATGGCCGCGATCGCCTTCGTGCTCGGCGGCGCCAGCCTGCTCAAGATGAACCTGCTGGCCATCAGCGCGCGTGGACCTGGCTGGGGCTACGCGGCCGTCACGCTCGTGACGTTCCTGGTGACCCTCGGCGTGGGGTTGCTCAAGGTTGGCGTCCCGCCGTCGCCGGCCTTCCCCGGCCATTCGATGGGCGGCTCGCCCGATGGCGAGGGCGGCGCGCTCTGGTGGCTCTACGAGTACCTGATGAGCCCGATCACCGGCACGCTCTTCGCGTTGCTTGCCTTCTACGTGGCAAGCGCTGCGTTCCGCGCGTTCCGCGCGAAGAACGCCGCCGCCATGTTCCTGCTCGGCACGGCGTTCGTGGTGCTCCTCGGCCGCACCTACGCGGGCGTGCTGGTCACCTCGTGGATCCCGGTCGACTGGCCGTGGGTCTCCTGGCTCCGGCTCGAGAACCTGAGCGCCGTCATCATGTCGGTATTCACCACCGCGGGCACGCGCGCCATGATCATCGGCATCGCCATCGGCGTCGCCGCCACTGGCATCAAGATCATGATCGGCCTTGACCGCAGCTACCTCGGCGCGGGATCGGGCGGGGGGAACGGCTGATGGCACCGCGCGACGGCCAGTCCTCGTTCCTGCGGCGCCTCGACCGGATCGACCGGCGCTGGATCTTCCTGGCGATGCTCCTCGCCGTGGCCGCGCCCATACTGTGGGTGGGCGTCACGGGCAAGACCTTCCCCGAGGAGCCGACGCCCGCGGTGCAGGGCGCATTCGATGCGGTGGAAGCGCTCCCCGCCGACGCGCGGGTCCTCATCAGCATGGACTTCGACCCGGCGAGCGCCGGCGAGCTGCAGCCGATGGCCACCGCCATCGTGCGCCACTGCGTGCTGCGCGGGCACCGCATCTGCGCCATGACCCTGTGGCCCGCGGGCGGCCCGATCATCGACGGCACCATGCAGGACGTGCTCGGCGGCCGAACCGACTTCACGTACGGCGAGCGCTGGGTGAACCTTGGCTACCGCGCGGGGTTCGAGGGCGTGATGAAGCAGATGAATGCCCACGTGTCGCTCGCCTACGCGAACGACGTGCGGAAGACGCCGCTCGAGCAGATCCCCATGATGAAGGGAATCGACGGCATCGCCGACTTCGACATGCTGGTGTCCATCAGCGCCGGCTACGCAGGCGCCAAGGAATGGGTGCAGTACTCGGTCTCGCCCACGCTGACCGGCAAGAAGCCGCTCAAGTTCGTGGCAGGCAGCACGGGCGTGCAGACGCCGCAGCTCATCCCGTACTACCCCAATCAGATGGCCGGCATCCTCGGCGCCATCAAGGGCGCCGCCGAGTACGAGTACCTGGTGAATCAGGCCGTGCTCAAGGCTGACCCGGGCGCCGTGGTGCCGCCGCGGTTCCAGGAGGCGCAGCGCCGCATGGCGCCGCAGCTCTTCGGTCACGTGCTGATGGTGCTGCTGATCGTCCTGGGCAACGTGGTGTTCGTCGGGCTTCGTCCCCGGGAGGCGCGCGCATGAGCCAGTTCCCCGCAGGCACATCGGTGGATCCCGCGGTGGCGCGGCGCGCGCAGCGCCTATTCATGGCGGTGCTCGCGGTGATCGCCGCGCTCCTCGTGGTGCGCGCGTGGGTCGGCAGCGACGTGGGCAGCGGCGCGAACACCCAGGTTGTGCATGGATTCGGCATGGTCTACGTGGAGCAGCAGGGCGCCACGCACGTGCAGGTGCCTGCATCGACGTGGGCCGACGCCGTGGCCGCCGATCCGGCGCAGCAGAAGGTCGCGGTCAGCTGGCCGCGGACCTTCGGCATCTGGATGGCCGCGTTCCTGACCATCGCGGTGCTCAGCTTCCTGTGGCGCGACAACCCGCTCTACAAGCTCGCGGAGAGCGTGGTGGTCGGCGTCAGTGCCGGATACGTGATGGCGACCGCGGTGTGGTCGTCGCTCATCGACCAGGTGTTCGGGAAGCTGGCACCCGAGCTGACGAGGGAATACCTGTCGCCGGGCCTCGCTGTCGCAGACCGCGACTGGTGGGCGTTGGTGCCGCTCGCCCTCGGCATGCTGCTCCTCTGCCGGCTCTCGTCGAAGCTGTCCTGGGTGGGCATGTTCCCGCTGGCGTTCGTGGTGGGCGTGTTCTCGGGGTGGCGCTTCGTGCAGTACGTCGAGAGCGACCTGGTTGCGCAGCTCGCCACCATGTTCGACCCGCTCTACGTGCCGGGCCCGACCATGGCCGTCACCGTGGGTGGCACGCTCTGCGCGGTGCTGGTCCTGGTGGGCGTCCTCAGCGTGCTCGCCTACTTCTTCTTCTCGCTCGAGCACACGGGCGCGGTGGGCGGCGCCGCGCGCGTCGGCATCTGGTACCTGATGATCACCTTCGGCGCGAGTTTCGGTTTCACCGTGATGGGCCGCATCGCGCTCCTGGCGGCCCGGCTGGAGTTCCTCTTCGACGATTGGCTGTGGCTGATCGATCCGTCGGGGAAGCACTGAGCGGCCCCTGCGCCAAGAGCCATGGATTGGGTCCCGGGACGGGCGATTTTGCGTCGGTCGGGGCAAATTGGTAAATTTGCAGGCCAACGGCCGGGGTCGAACGTCGCCCGCGGGGCGCGAATCCTGCGCCGATTCATATGAATCGAAGACAGGAGAACATCATGAATCCGACCCGAATCGCCTTGGTCTCCCTCGTGGTGGCCGTCGCCGCCACCTCCACCATCGCCGCCGTCACCAAGCTGTCCGACAAGTTCACTGCCTCCTCGCTGGGGGCCCTCTGGACCTCCTACGCGGATGGGGAAACCACCCTCGTGCCATCCGGCGGCGTGCTTAACGCGAATGCCGACGGATCCGGGAACGCCATCGTCCTGATCGAGGACTACCAGCTGACGGGCGGCTCCTGGAAGGCGAGCGTCGTTGCTCGTCAGACGCTTGCCTCGTCTGCGATCGATGGACAGTCCGCGTTCCACGCATTCCTGGGACTTCAGTATGGCCCTGTCGTGGACGGTGAAAATCTGGAGGAGCAGTCCAACGGGTACCTCATCGGCGTGGACATCTACGCCGATTCGGCGTACGTCGGTTGGTCTGAACGCGGTGGTGGCGCGGGCGTCGATGGAGATTCCATCGACGCCACCAGTTCTCGCCTCCTGGCAGGGAACATCGTCGCCACGTACACCGCCAAGAAGGACCGGCTGGTCGTCCAGGCAGGGCGCTACAAGCAGACGTTCTCGGCCTTCGTCGGTTTGAGCGCGTTTGACGGCAACGCCAACGGCTACCTCGGTGCGCAGGCCGAAGGCGATGTCTCCGGCAAGATGTTCACGTTCGACAACTTCGCGCTCTCCGGCGCCGGCGTTGCCTCCGTGCCGTGACGGCCCGGCGCCCCATCGCGCGCCGATCGGAACCCAAGCCCGGCCCGCAGCCCCTGAGGACGTGGGTCGGGCTCCTTTTTGGAACCCCCACGCCGGCTTGGCGGCGCCCCGGCCGCAACCTGAACCAGACCTGAACACAACCTGATCCTCACCACCACGAACCAATGGGGGGTGGTGCGTAGTCTGAATGGTTCCTTCACTCCTATGGGATCAAAGCGCCCCATCCTTGCCCTCCTCGCCGCCGCCGCACTGGTGTCCGCGGTCATCGGCGCCGAAGTCCTCGACCGGTTCTCGCGCAGCCTGCTGGTGGTCTCGTGGGCGACCATCCGGACCGGGCTCGTGAACATCACCCTGAGCGGTACGACCCTCAGCATCGAGTCGGAAGGCGACGGCAAGGCCACCGACTATGTGACTGCGTACCGGGTCCCCACCTCGTCCTGGAAGGCGAGCGTCCAGGTGCAGCAGATCGCGGCAACCGCCAGCCTGCCGGCGGGCTGCGAGCAGACCGCGTTCATGACCTTCGGCCAGCCGTTCCCCGGCGCGTCGACGCCGCTGGTCTTCAATGCCTACGTCACCGTCACGCCGAGCGGCACCACCGTCGGCTGGGAACAGCGCGATGCGGTCCTCGACACCGTGCTGGATTCCGAATCCGTGACGGTGTCCGGCCAAAAGGCGTTCAAGGGCAGCATCAGCCTCGCCTACGACGCGCGCAGCGACCGACTGTCGATTGCGGTCGGCAAGACCAAGTGGACCATCAACGGCTACCTCTCGGGGCTGGCAGCGGAGGGATACGCCTTCGGGCAGCCGCAGCTGGGCGTCGGCGGATCTTCGGACTACGCGGCCGCCGCTCCGGCCGACACGCTGACCACCTTCACGCTGAACCGCTTCAAGTCGAGCGGCGGCCTGTTCACGGTGCTGAACCCGCAGTGGGAGAAGTTGCCACAGGGCGGCACCGACATGGACATCTGCAACAACACGTTGCAGTACCTGACCAGCGACGACGGCACGACCACCTGCTGGATCGCTGATTACCGCGTGCCGCGCTCCAACTGGAAGGCGGAGTTCGACCTGCAGCAGTCGGTCCCGGCCTCCGGCCTGTTGGCAGGCTCGGTGCAGCAGGCCTTCATGACCGTCGGCCAGCAGTTCGGCAACCCCGATTTCCCCGTGGCCTTCACGCTGTACGTGCGTGCCACGCCGGATGGCACCACCGTCGGCTGGGAGCAGACGGACTCCAACTTCTTCCCGCCGCAGGTGATTGCGTCCGACAGCCGGGACCTGCCTGCCGGCCAGGCTTTCCGTGGCCAGCTGAAGCTGGACTACGACGCCACGCTCGATCGCCTCACGATCACCGCGGGCTCCGTCGTCTGGGTCCTGGATGACTACCTCGCCACGCTCGGCGATGCCGGATACAACTTCGGGCAGCCGTACCTTGGCATCGGCGGCATCTCCACGTACGGTGGGTCGTCTCCCGCGGCCGACATCGTCCCGTTCACCATGGACAACTTCAAGTCCACCGGCCTGACGCTCCCCTACGGCGGATGATGACGGAAACCATGCGCACCCGCTTCAACCGATTCCTCGCCACGCACTGCGCCGCTGCCGCACTCGCCACCGTCGCGCTGGCGGCCAAGTTCACCGACAGCTTCAGTTCGGTCTACCTGAATCCCGCGTGGACCAAGCTGATCTTCCTGGCGGCCGGTCCGGGTGGCCAGCCGGTGAGCATCAACATCCTGCCGTCGCTGTGGCGGCTCGTGTTCATCGTGCAGGGCACCGGCACCGCCGCGTGCGCGCTCGAGGGCTACGAGCTCATCGACGACTCGTGGAAGTGCAGCATCCAGGCCAAGGAAGCGATCGACCCCGCGCAGGTCATCGACGCCAACTCCGCCAGCGGCTACCTGGGAATCCAGTGGGGCACGTTCACGAACGGCGTGAACCTGGCCACGCAGCTGAATGGCTACCAGCTTGCTTCCACCATCTTCAGCGACACCGCCACCGACGGGTGGGCGCTCTACGAGGGCGGCGTCGAGACCGATTTCGACTCGGTCGCCCGCTCCCAGACGTCCATCTTCCGCGGCAAGATGTCCGCCACCTACAACGCTCGCCAGGACCGCCTGACCGTGCAGGTGGGCAAGTTCCGCGCCACGTTCAATTCGTTCAACGAGCTCTCGCCCTTCGCAGGGCAGGGGAACCCGTTCGTCTACGTGGGTGGCGAATCGGTTGGGTTCGTGGTGGGGACGCCGTTCGAGTTCGACAACTTCGCGCTCACCGGCAAGGGCGTCGCAGTCGCTCCGTGACGGTCGGCCAGGCTTCAGCGGAACCGAAGTGTCCCGCGCAGCGCACCGTTCGGCGCGCGCGCGATTTCCGGCAGGGCAAGCCACGCATCCCGTGCCGCGCGTTCCGCAGCGCGCGTGCGTTCGGCCACCAGGCGCGCCAGCGCTGCGTCGGTGACTTGTCGCGTGGGGACATCGCGAGCGTCGCTCGGCAAGTCCATCGGTCCGAGCGATCGGAGGAGCTCCATCAGCTGCCGCGCGTTGTCGCCGTCGGCGGCGATCCACGCGCCGCGCACGGCGTCGACGGGTGCGCGCGCCGGGTCGGCTGCATCGAGTGCCCGTGAGATGCGCTCGATGCCGCCCGTGGAGGGATCGGTGAGTTCGTAGTAGTCCGGAACCGAGGCGCGGGCGGCGGCGATCATCGCGGCGCGCCCGGCGGCCGGTCCGCACTGCGCGTCGATGGCCTGCAGCAGCTCGGACTGCAGCGCGCGGAGCGGCCCGACACGGTCGCGCAGGCGCGCCATGGCCGATGCGCCGGCCTTGCCGGTCATGAACTCCGCGAAGTCGTCGGAGTCCGTGGAGTTGGCCTGCGTCACGGCCGTGCGGATCGTGTCGATGGCGGCATCCGTGGCGGTGGCCATGACCGTGCGCCAATCCGCCGCATGCGCGGACACCAGCGCGAGCGCCTTGGTGCAGGTGGCCTCGTCAGGCGAGCACGCCATGGCGACGGACACCGGGTCGAACCGCGGGCATGCGGACGGTGCCACCAGCGCCGAGACGTCCCACGGCCCCATGCCCCAGTCGAGGTTCGCGCGCCTGCCCGCCAGGAAGACGCGCGTGGCGCCCGTGCGCGGGTCTTCCGCGGCGGCGCCATGGATGGCGGCGAGCGCATCGGCAAGGCGATCGTCGGATGCGCCGAGTCGCGCCAGCGTCTGCCGCGCGAGCGAGGCGTACTGGTCGATGGCCTGCTGGATGCCGGGCTGTTCTTCCAGGAAGATCTCGTCGACCTTGGTCTCCGCCTGTTCGAGTGCCGGCGCAAGGTCCTGCCATGCGGCCGACTCCAGGATCTCTGCGTCGTGGAGCGCAGCCTGCACGGCGGCCTGCGTCGGTTCGGGCGTCAGCCAGATCCGCTGCAGGAGCGCGCGCTCGGCCTGCATGAACCGCCCGGCGTGCATGAGCTGGTAGGTGCCCGAGGGCATCGATCCTTCCTGAAGCGGGTCGGCAGGTTCCTCAGCCGGCGTGCCGGTCTCGATCGGATCGGCGCGCAATACCGCGGCCGGCGCACGGGCAGCCATGCGTTGCGCAGAGGCGGGGGGCATGAATTGCTGCAGCCGTTCCTCCAGCGCCTGCCGGTCGGGTGCGGTGAGCTTGGTGAGGAGCTGCAGGGTTTCCGCGAAGTCGGGGAAGTCCTGTCGCGCTGCAGCGATGCGCGCGGCGGCATCGCTCACCTCCTTGCTTGGCTTCCTGCCGGGTCCCGGCTGCTGCACGTTGTCGGCGCCGGGCGGGACTGCTGCGCCCGCTGCGCGTGCGGTGCGCCGGCTTCGCTCCTGCACTTCCTTCGCGCGCGCCTCCGCGTCCTCCACTGCCAGGTAGGCACGGAGCCGTTCTGCCATGCCGGACGACTGCACCGCCGGGATCTCGAGCATTGCCTCGGCCACGAACACCATGCGGCGCCGGCGCGCGTCGATGAAGTTGCTGCGCAGCGTGCCAGCGAGCAGTTCGCCGGTTGCCGCGTCCGCCGCGGCGATCTCCGCGACGGCAGCGTCGTTCACCGCGTCCACGCGCGCAAGTTCCACATCCATGGCCAGCTCCGAGGCCTTCGCGACCGCCTCGACGATGCGTCGCCTGTCCTCGCGAGAAAGCTTCGCCGCCACGCCCGACGCGTCCGGCGGGCCGAAGAGGTCCTCGGGCTTGAGCCCCTGCGACTCGAGCTCCTTGAGCCAGCGGCGCGGGATGTCGAACTTGGCGTTGGCTGCCGCGGAAAGTGCCGCGGCAAAGCGCTCGCGGTACTTCTCCATGATCGGCGCCACCGCATCGTGTTGCGCAGGCGCAAGCCGCAGTGCGGTCACCGCCGCGTCGATGTTCACGGGAAGGGCTCGGTTGCTGCTGCCGAACGCCGTGATGGCGCGCACGATGGCGCGGCGGCCGCGCGCGTCGCGGACCGGGCGCTCGCATACGGGCACCGCGGCCTGCACCGCGTCGAAGAGGTGGTCATCGAGCGCCGCGAGCGAGTTCATCAGCGACTGCTGCTTCGCGGCGAAGGCGTCGAGCTCTGCCGCGGAAGGAAGTCTCGGCCGGCCGGCGGCGTCGATGCATGCCACGGCCATCGGCGCGGCGATCTCCGCGCGGAGTTTCCAGTAGGCGTCGAAGTACTCGTCGTGGGCGCGGTCGATGGCGGGCCATGGCACGGTGCCGCCGCAATCGATGGTGGCGGCGTACAGCTCGGGCACGCCGATCGGCTCCGCCATGCGGCCGAACTCGGCGGCGGGGATGCGGCAGCCGGCCACGACGACCAGCAGGAGGAGCGTGATCACGCCGCGGGCGGCGGTGGCCACCGCGGGCCGTCCTGGAAGCACGTGGAGCAGGTTTCGCATGGTGTGGGGCGCGTGGTCCGCGGCGCACGAAGTCTATCGGTGATGCTGTGGGCGCTCCTATCATCCAGCCATGGCTGCGCTCCCCGTCATCGGCATCACCATGGGCGATCCCCTCGGGATCGGTCCGGAGGTGCTCGTGAAGGCATTGGCCGATCCGGCGGTGCGCCGGCTTGCCAAGTTCGTGGTGTACGGCCGCAACGAGACGCTCCTGGCCGCCGCCGACCGCGCGCGCGTTGGGCTCGACTGGTTCCGCGTAGATGCGGCCAGCGAACGCGCGCAGGACGGCTCCGTGCTGCAGCCGCTGGTGCTCGACTACACGTCCGAGGGCCTGCTCGACGTCACGCGGCCCGGGCCGACGCGCTTCGGCGGCCTCCTCTCCAAGGCATTCGTGGAGGACGCCATCACCGACGCGATGCGCGCCCGCAACGATCCGCGTCGCGTGGATGCAATCGTCACCGGCCCCATCAGCAAGGAGAGCTGGTCGCTGGGTGGTTTCAAGTGGCCCGGGCACACCGAGCTCCTGGCGTTCCGCACCAAGGCCAAGCGGCACAGCATGATGTTCAGTTCGCCGCGCCTGCGCGTGGCGCTGGCCACCGCGCACCTGCCGCTCATGGACGTGCGCAACGTCCTCACCATCGGCAAGGTGTACGACCCGATCGACCTGGGGCACCAGTTCTGCAGGCAGCTGGGAATTGAGAAGCCGCGCATCGCCGTGTGCGGCCTCAACCCGCATGCGGGCGAGAACGGCATGTTCGGCGACGAGGAGACGCGCATCATCCGCCCGGCCATCGAGGCCGCGAAGCGCATCGGGATCGACGCGCACGGGCCGTTCCCGGGCGACACGGTCTTCATCGGTGCTGCGGCGGGCGACTGGGACCTGGTGGTCGCCATGTACCACGACCAGGGGCTCATCCCCGTGAAGCTCCTCGGCTGGGACAAGGCGGTGAACGTCACCGTGGGCCTGCCGATCGTGCGCACCAGCCCCGATCACGGCACCGCGTTTGACATTGCCGGTCAGGGACGCGCCAGCGAGGGCAGCATGAAGGCCGCCATCGAGCTGGCCGTGAAGCTGGCGCACACGCCGCGCAGCGCGTGGGACAGCCCGCACGCGCGCGGGCTGGCAACGACCGCCGACGCAACCAACGAAGAGGAAGACGCCACATGAGCATTGATCCTGGCACCGTCCGTGAGCCGCGCGTCCTGGTGCTTTCCACCAGCCTGCACCCGCAGAGCCGCAGCCGCATCCTGGCCGAGCACGCACGCATTTCGCTCGCGCAGCGCGGCACGCAGGTGGCGTGGTTCGACTGCCGCGAGGTGGAGTTCCCCTACATGGACGGCCACAGCGCGCACGGCCACGAGGCCACGCAGGCGCTGCAGCGCGCGCTGGGCGCGTGCGATGCGGTGCTGATCTGCTCCGGCGTCTACAACTTCGATGTGAGCGCCGTGGCCAAGGCGTGCCTGGAGCTGGGCGGCCGCTCGTGGAACGACAAGACCGTGGGCATCGCGTGCGCCACCGGCAGCATGGTGAGCTACATGAGCCACATGGGCCTGGCCGCGAGCCTGATGCTCGACTTCCGCTGCGTCATCGTGCCGCGCTTCGTCTACGCCACGGGCGACGCGTTCAAGGACGGCACGCTGGCCGACGAGGCGGTGCAGACGCGGATGGCGGAACTGTGCGGCTCGCTGTCGGACCTGGCGCGTCGGCGGATGTGAGGGCGGGGGCTCAGGCTGCGCCCGGTTCCCAGCCGTCCGGCGCCATCTCGAAGCGCGCGAACTCGAACGCCGGCGCCACCACGCAGCCGACGAGCGTCCATGCGCCCGTCGATCGCGCCGCCTGCCACCAGCCGCGCGGCACCACGGCCTGCGGTGCGTGGCCGGCTGCGAGGTTCGCGCCAAGCATGATCACCTGGCGGCCACTGCCGTCGGGCTTCGCGATCTCCAGCTCCAGCGCGTCGCCGTCATGGAACAGCCAGTGCTCGTCGGCGTCCACGCGGTGCCAGCGGCTTCGCTCGCCGGCAGGCAGCAGGAAGAGGATCGACGTGCTTGCGCCGCGCGGCGCATCCGGCGCGCGGAAGGTCTCGCGAAAGAAACCGCCCTCGGGGTGGCGAGCCAACCCGAGGGCGGAGACGGTTTCCTGTGCCGAGCGCTGTGGCTGCATCAGCGGATGACGATCGTGCTCTGCTCGCCGATCAGTTCGTAGACCACTTCCACCTCGGCATCGCCGAGGCGCACGCAGCCCATCGACATCTGCTGGCCGATCGACTGCGGCTCGGTGGTGCCGTGGATGCCGTAGCCGGTGAACTTGGCGGTGTCGGGCGTGGTGCCCTGCAGGCCGATCCAGCGCTCGCCGATCGGGTTCTTCGGGTCGTTGGCCGCGAACTTCTCGCCGGTGCGCGGGTTGGTCCACTGCGGATCGATCAGCTTGGAGCCGCTGCGCACCTTGAAGGTGCCGACGGGCGTCGAGTCGTTGGTGCCCGTGCCGCAGGGGAAGCTCGCCACCATCACGCGGTCGCTGCCGGAGCCGGCGTAGATGTTGATGCGGAAGTCGGCCTTGACCACCTCGGCATCGAACGGTCCGTGCGCCAGCTTGAGGCGCATGTCCGGACGGAGCGCCTTCTCGCTGGCCATGCCGTTGATGCGCTGGACGAAGCGCCAGTCGGTGCCGAGCTTCTCGCGGCTGCTGATCTTGGCCAGGCTGTCGCCCTTCTTCACCACGTAGCTCTGGCTGACGGTGTCGCCGGCCACGATCTTCGGGGAGAAGAAGAGCTTCTCCGCCAGCTTGTTGATGCCGGCGTAGGCCTGGGCGCGCTCGGCGGCGCTGAGGGCGTTGGAGTCGAGGAGGCGCGTCAGCTCGGCGCGTGCCCGCACCGGATCGCTGTCGACCATGGCGACGGCCTGCTGGATTCGCTGCGTGGCGTTGCCGATGCCGGTGGCCGGCGTGGTGGGCGCGGTGCCCGGCGTGCCGGCGATGCCCGCGGTGGCGGCACCGGTGACGGCGTTGTTGGCCGTGGCCACCGGCGTGGTGGTGGCGGTGCCGAGCGGCGTGGTCGGGTTGGTGATGACGGTGCCCGCGGGAACGGTGGTTCCGGTGATTGCAGCGTTGCCCGTGGCCGGGTCGTAGTTGACGGCGACGGGCGTTGCTGCACCGTTCGCTGCGTCGGTGCTCAGCGGATCAGCCACCGACTCCGTGGACGCGGTCTGCTCCGCGCTCTCCGGTGCTTCGCTCTTGTGCGTGAGGAACCAGCCGGCTGCCGCGCCGCCGAGGCCGATGGCGGCCACGGCCACGAACAGCGAGCGCATGCTCTGCGCGCTGCGGGCTCCGGAGGAGGCGGGCGGGTTGATACGGGGCGACTGGCTGGGAAGGGTCATCCTTGACCTCGTGTGCAGGCGGTGCGACTTCGCGCGGCGTCCGATGCCGCGCATCCTGCGAACATCGGCATTGTGCCACAATTTCCCGCAGTGATTGCAAGGATCGTTGCGCGCGTCGTCAGCGCCCGGGCGTGTTGGCGGCAATCACCTCGTGCTCGGTCACCACGAAGTGCATCGCCACGTCGTGCGGCTCGGTGGGGAGTTCGGGCACCACGAGCGCGGCGGGGGCCAGGCCGATCCGCAGGACGTTCGGCGGCAGGGTGGCGAGGAACCGGTCGTAGACGCCGGCCCCTCGGCCGAGGCGATGGCCGCGGCGGTCGTAGGCGAGGCCGGGCACCACCACGGCCGTGAGCGATGCTGCGCGGATCGGAACGTGGTTTCGCGGGACCAGCATGTCCCAGGCGTCGGTCTCGCAACGGTCGCGGAGCCAGCCATCGGGGCCGAGGTCGGCGGAGTCCACGGCGACGGGCTGGAGGACGGATGTCCGCGAGGTGGCGCGGCCGACCGCGAGGTGCCAATCGTGGCAGATCGCCCATCGATTGGCGAAGATCGGGTCAATTTCGCTGCGGATCGGGACGTAAACCATTAAGTAGCGGGGATCTGCAATCCCGGCATGATCGGCTAAGATGCCCACAAGATTGGCACAGGAAGCAATACTGATCCCCGCAAGATCCTGCGGCGGAAGGCCCTTGCTGACCTGCCGGACCCACGCCCGAAAGGCCGCTTTGGGCTCGCTGGCGCTCGGTGGCGATGGAGGTTGGAAGTTATTGTCAGGCAAGAGTTTCTGTTGAGTTTGCCGTTCGGAACGTGGAGATCTCAAGAACTTCGGGATCGACCGGGGCGGGTTTTGTCGACAATATCCCATCTGACCACCGGAGCGCCGGGCGATCCGGCGACCCTCTTACCAAGGACCTCATCGACCATGTGCGGAATCGTTGCCTACATCGGGAAGAAGCCGGCAGCCACCCTCCTCCTCGAGGGCCTCAAGCGGCTTGAGTATCGCGGCTACGACTCCGCCGGCATCGCGGTGGCGAGTGCTTCCGGCAAGGTGCAGATCGCCAAGAGCGTCGGGCGCGTTCGCGTGCTCGAGGAACTCGTCGAGACGCAGCGCGGCTTCGACGGCAACATCGGCATCGCACACACCCGCTGGGCGACGCACGGCGGCGTGACCGAGGTGAACGCCCACCCGCACTGCGACGACCCGGTCAAGGGCCACGGCATCGCGCTGGTGCACAACGGCATCATCGAGAACTACGCGTCCATCAAGACCTACCTCACCGACAAGGGCCACGTCTTCAAGGGCGAGACCGACACCGAGGTACTGGTGCACCTGATCGGCGAGCTCTACGAGGGCGACCTGGAACGGGCCGTGCAGGCTGCGCTCCGCGAGGTGACCGGCGCCTACGCCATCTGCTGCGTCTGCGAGAAGGAGCCCGGCGTGCTGGTGGTGGCGCGCAAGGGCAGCCCGCTGATGGTGGGCGTCGGCAGCGACGAATACGTGGTTGCCAGCGACCAGAGCGCCATCGTGGCGCACACCAACCAGGCGTTCACGCTGGACGACTACACGGTGGCGAAGCTCACGCGCGACTCGTTCCGCACCAGCACCGTGGACGACGTCACGGTGGATGCCAAGATCCGCGCGCTCGAGATGGACCTCTCCGAGATCGAGCTCGGCGGCTTCGAGCACTTCATGCTCAAGGAGATCTTCGAGCAGCCGGCCGCGCTCACGCGCACGCTGCAGGGCCGCGTGGACCACCGCGCTGGGCAGATCGTCCTGGGCGGCATCGGCGACCACGCGCGCGTGCTGGCCTCGAGCCGCCGCATCACGCTGATGGGCCAGGGCACCGCGCTGCATGCGGGCATGATCGGCAGCTACCTGATGGAGGAGTGGGCCAAGATCCCGGCGGACTGGGATTTCGCCAGCGAGTTCCGCTACCGCAACCCGATCGTCACCGAGGGCAGCGTGGTGGTGGCCGTGAGCCAGAGCGGCGAGACGGCCGACACGCTGGCCGCGCTGCAGGAAGCGAAGTCGCGCGGCGCGCTGGCGCTGGGCGTGATCAACGTGGTGGGTAGCTCCATCTCGCGCGAGACCGACGCGGGCATCTACCTGCGCGTGGGTCCGGAGATCGGCGTGGCCAGTACCAAGGCGTTCGTCGGCCAGGTGATGGTGTGCGCGATGCTCGCGCTCTACATCGGGCGCCGGCGCTTCCTGAGCCAGGAGTTCGTCTCCGCCACGCTGCGCGACCTGGAGGCGATTCCCGCTCACATCGACCGCATCCTGCAGCAGAGCGAGAGCATCCGCCGCTCCACCGAGAAGTACGTGGGACGCGAGAACTGGCTCTTCCTCGGCCGCGGCGTGAACTATCCCGTGGCGCTCGAGGGCGCGCTGAAGCTCAAGGAGATCAGCTATATCCACGCCGAGGGCATGCCCAGCGCGGAGATGAAGCACGGTCCCATCGCGCTCATCGACGCGGGCATGCCGTGCGTCTTCGTGGCCACGCGCAACAGCCAGTACGAGAAGGTGCTCTCGAACATCCAGGAAGTGCGCAGCCGCGGCGGCCATGTCATCGCGGTGGCCACCGAGGGCGACGAGCACATCAAGAGCATGGCCGAGGACGTCTTCTACGTCCCGGACGTCCCGGAGATGCTGCAGCCGCTCGTGACCGTGGTGCCGCTCCAGCTCCTTGCCTACCACGCGGCGGTGCTGCGCGGCAAGGACGTGGACAAGCCGCGCAACCTGGCCAAGAGCGTCACGGTGGAGTGACCGCACGCTGCGGCGCGGACTATCGTCTGCGCCATGCGCGTCGTCAGCCTGCTTCCATCCGCCACGGAACTGCTCTTTGCGGCAGGCGCCGGTGACCTGCTCGTCGGCCGCAGCCATGAGTGCGACTGGCCAGCCGCCGCGACGCGTGTTCCGGTGCTGACGTCCGCGCGCATTGCGCACACGGCGGCCGAGGGCGCGGACGCGCACGTTGACCAGTCCGCCATCGACGCGGCGGTGCGCGCATCCATGGCGTCCGGCGAATCGCTCTACCGCATCGACGAGGAACTGCTGCGAACGCTCGCGCCCGACGTGATCCTCACGCAGGACCTCTGCGAGGTGTGCAGCATCGACCTGCGGAGCGTGGAGCGCATCGCGCGCACGCTGCCGAAGCCGCCGCGCATCGTGAACCTCAACCCGACGACGGTCTGGCAGGTGCTCGACGACCTGCTTGCCGTGGGCGACGCCGTGGGCCGCCCCGCCGAGGCACAGGCCGCCGCCACCACGCTGCGCGACCGCGTGTGGACGGCGAGCGAGCAGGGCACGCCGTTCACCGACGGACCGCCGGTGCTGTTCCTCGAGTGGTGCGATCCGCCGTTCGTGGGCGGGCACTGGACGCCGGAACTGATCACGCTTGCCGGTGGGCGGCATCCGCTGAACGCGGCGGGTGCGAAGAGCCACGTTGCATCGGCGGACGAGATCGTGGCCAGCGCACCTGAACGCGTGGTCGTGGCACCGTGCGGGCTGCCGCTTGCGGCGGTGCGTGCGGCGATGCCCGCGCTCGAGCGGTGCGCGTGGTGGAACGAGCTGCCGGCGGTGCGGGCGGCGCGGGCAATGCGCGGCGGTGTGGCCGGATCCGTGCCGGCGATCGCATCCCCGGTGATGCTGGTGGACGGCAACCAGATGTTCAACCGGCCCGGGCCGCGGCTCGTGGATGCGGTGGAGTGGCTGGCCGCGTGGCTGCAGGAGCGGCCGGAGCTTCTCCCGCCCGGCTTCCCCGCGGAGCCGTGGCAGCCGACTGCATGAACGGCACCCGTCTGCGTCCCGGAACTGCGCGTCCGCCGAAATGACGGTCGCCGCGGCGCGCCTGGCCCACGCTGCGGGGAGCGGCGTTCGGCACGCGGTTTGCACCATGAGGGGGCCATGGCAACCATCGAGAAATTCACCCACGCGGCGCAGGAAGCGCTGCAGGCCGGTCAATCGGCCGCGAATTCCGCGGGACACGCGGAGTATTCCCCGCTGCACCTGTTGTCCGCGCTGACGGCGGACGCGCGCGGCCCCGCGGGCGGTGTGCTGGAACGCGCAGGCATCGAGCCACGCCGCGTGCGCGAGGTGACCGACGCCGAGCTTCGCCGCATGCCTACGGTGAGCGGCGCGCAGCCGCGCCCGGCGCAGCCCCTGATGCAGGTGCTCGGTGATGCCGAGCGCGCGGCGCAGTCGATGAAGGACGGGTACACGAGCGTCGAGCATCTGCTGCTTGCGCTCGCATCGAGCGCGTCGCCCGCCAAGCAGGTGCTCGCCATGCTGGGTGCCGACGAACGCAAGGTACGGAAGGCAATCGAGGAGATCCGCGCCGCAAGCGGAGTGAAGAACGTGAACGACCCAAACGCAGAGAACACCATGGAAGCCCTGAAGAAGTACGGCATCGACCTCACGGAGAAGGCGGAGGGCGGCAAGCTCGACCCCGTCATCGGCCGCGACGAGGAGATCCGCCGCTGCATGCAGGTGCTCAGTCGCCGCACCAAGAACAACCCGGTGCTCATCGGCGAGCCCGGCGTCGGCAAGACCGCCGTGGTGGAGGGCCTGGCGCAGCGCATCGTGAATGGCGACTGCCCGGAGCAGATGAAGGATGTGCGCATCGTGGCGCTCGACGTGGGGCAGATGCTCGCGGGCGCCAAGTTCCAGGGCGAGTTCGAGGAGCGCCTCAAGGCCGTGATCCGCGAGGTGAGCGCGGCGGAGGGGCGCATCATCCTCTTCATCGACGAGATCCACACGGTGGTGAGCGCGGGTGCCAACACGGGCAGCCCGGGCGCGGGACAGCTGCTCAAGCCGGCGCTGAGCCGCGGCGAGCTGCGGACGATCGGCGCCACGACGCTCGACGAGTATCGCCAGCACATCGAGAAGGACCCCGCGTTCGAGCGGCGCTTCCAGCCCGTCTACGTCGGCGAGCCGAGCGTGCACGACACCATCGCCATCCTGCGCGGGCTGAAGCCGCGCTACGAGACGCACCACCACGTGCGCATCCAGGACGGCGCGCTGGTGGCCGCCGCGCAGATGAGCCATCGCTACATCAGCGACCGGTTCCTGCCGGACAAGGCCATCGACCTGGTGGACGAGGCGGCCAGCCGCTTGCGCATCGAGAACGACAGCATGCCGAGCGCGCTCGACAAGGTGCGGCGCCGGCTGATGCAGCTCGAGATCGAGCGCGAGGCGCTGAAGATGGAGAAGGACGCGGAGAGCAAGGACCGACTGGGCCGCGCGGAGAAGGAGATCGCGGACCTCAAGGAGGAGGATCGCCGGCTCACCTCGCAGTGGCAGTCGGAGAAGAAGGACCTGGACCTCGTCAACAACGCCGCCAAGCGCATCGAGGAGAAGAAGTTCGAGGCGGAGCAGGCGCAGCGCGTCGGCAACTTCGAGAAGGCCGCACGCATCCTGCACGGCGAGATCAAGGCGCTCGAGGCCGAGCAGCAGGCGGCGCAGGACAACCTGCAGAAGCGCTTGGCAACGGGTGACACGCTGGTGAAGGAGGACGTGGATGCCGAGGCGATCGCCGCGGTGGTGAGCCGCTGGACGGGCATCCCGGTCAGCAAGCTCGTCGAGAGCGAGCGGCAGAAGCTCCTCCACATCGAGGCCGACCTGAAGAAGCGCGTGGTGGGCCAGCCGGAGGCCGTCGAGGCCGTGGCCGAGGCCGTGCGCCGCAACCGCGCGGGGCTCGGCGAGCAGAACCGGCCGATCGGCAGCTTCCTGTTCCTGGGGCCCACGGGCGTCGGCAAGACCGAGCTCTGCAAGGCGCTCGCGGGGTACCTCTTCGACACCGAGGAGGCGATGGTGCGCATCGACATGAGCGAGTTCATGGAGCAGCACTCCGTGGCGCGGCTCATCGGCGCGCCCCCGGGATACGTGGGCTACGAGGAGGGCGGCCGCCTGACCGAGGCGGTGCGGCGCCGTCCGTACTGCGTGGTGCTCTTCGACGAGTTCGAGAAGGCGCACCCGGACGTGAGCAACGTGCTGCTGCAGGTGCTCGACGACGGGCGTCTGACGGACGGCCAGGGACGCACGGTGGACTTCACCAACGCCATCATCGTGATGACGTCGAACATCGGCAGCCACGCCATCATCGAGATGAGCGAGAAGGGCGAGCCGGACGAGATGATCCAGGCGCACGTCCGCAGCGAGCTCAAGAAGCACATGCGGCCCGAGCTCATCAACCGCATCGACGAGACCGTGGTGTTCCACCAGCTGTCGCGGAAGGACCTGGCCGGCATCGTGGAGATCCAGCTCGGCAACCTGCGCAGGCGGCTGGCGGACCGGAAGATCACGCTCGAGATGACGCAGCAGGCGATGGATGCGCTGGCAAACGAGGGCTACGACCCGCAGTTCGGCGCGCGCCCGCTGAAGCGCGTGGTGCAGCAGCGCCTGGAGAACCCGCTGGCGGTGAAGATCCTCGGCGGCGAGTGCCCGGCGGGAAGCACCGTGAGCGTGGATTATGCGGGCAAGAGCTTCACGTTTGGGGTGAGAGGGTAAATAGGTACCCGGTTACATTTGCACCAATTTCCTCGTGCTGTGGGCGCAGGTGCCGACGTCACGAGGAAATTGGTGCAAATGTAACCGGGTACCGTTTTCGGGCTCTCGGCAACCGCGCCCCCGTTCCCCGGTATCTCGCGCGTGCCGACGTTTGCGTACGAAGCCCGTGATTCCGCCGGTGTCCGCGTCGCGGGCACGGTGGATGCCGCCAGCGAGATGGCGGCGCTGTCCGACCTGCAGGGTCGCGGGCTCCTGCCGACGGCCGTGACCGTGCAGCGCGCCGCGCGCGTTCGCGGCGTCGGTGCGCGTGCGCTCTCCAACTCCTACCGCCAGCTCGGCGACCTCCTCCGCGCGGGCGTTCCGCTCCTGCGCGCGTTGCGCCTCCTCGGCCGCGGCAAGTCGAACGTGCGCCTCGCCGCCACCTGGTCCGCGGTGGCCGACGCCGTGCAGGACGGCGACCGCCTGGCCGATGCCATGGCGCGCCACCCCGCGATCTTCCCCGACGTACAGGTGGCCATGGTCCGCGCCGGCGAACGCGGCGGCTTCCTGGAGGACGTCTTCGCGCGCCTCTCCACGTTCATCGAGAACCAGGCTGAGATGCGCAGCAAGGTGATCGGCAACCTGATCTACCCGGTGATCCTACTGACGGTCGGCTTCGGCATCGTCATCGCCGCGCTGATCTTCTTCGTGCCCAAGTTCAAGAAGTTCCACGTGAAGGGCGGGCTGCCCGCAGCCACGCGATTCCTCATGGGCGTCAGCGACCTGTTGGTGGAGCGCTGGCCGATCATGCTGCTTGCACTCGCTGTTGCCGGCGTCCTCGCGTGGTGGGCCTGGCACCGCCCCGCGCTGCAGCGGCGCGTGCGCGATGCCGAGCTGCGCGTGCCGCAGTACGGCGCGCTGGTCCGCGCCATCTGCGTGGCGCGCTTCACGCGCGTCCTCGGCACCCTCCTCGCCAACGGCATTCCCATGATCCAGGCGATGACGATCGCCCGCGATGCCGCCGGCCATCCGCGCCTCGTGGAGAGCGTGGAGCGCGCCACCGAAGCCGTGCGCAGCGGCGAGCCGCTCGCGCAGCCGCTGGCCGACAGCGGCTTCTTCGAACCGGACGTGGTGGAGATGATCTCGGTGGGCGAGAGCGCCAACAACCTTCCCGCCGTGCTCGGCGGCGTGGCCGACACGCTCGAGCGCCGCGTCGACCGCACGCTCGGCGTGGTGGTGAAGCTCATGGAGCCGGCACTTCTCCTCTTCCTGGCGGCCGTGGTGCTCTCCATCTTCCTGGCGCTGGTGCTGCCGATGCTCCAGCTCGGCGGTCAGGCCTGACGGCTCGCATGGTGCGCGGAGTACGCTTGCGCACGTGAGCCCCTCCTCCGACATCCCTCCGGTGAATCCGCAGATGCACGCATCGACGCCTCGCACGGGCCCCGGTTTCTGGCCCGGCTTCGGCGCTGGATGCGCCGTCTCGTTCGTGGGCCTGCTCCTCGTGTTCGTGTTCTCGGGAATCGTGGCGATGGCATTCGGCGTGAACAAGGCGATGAGCTTCACCGGCGCGGCGAAGGCAAAGCGCGACGCGATGGTGGCGATGGCAGAGGAGGCCGGCGACGAGGCCGCGAAGGGCGCCGCCGAGGCGAAGGGTGCCGCTGAGGCCGCCGACGCGATGAGCGTCGAGGAGCTCGAGATCCAGTCCGCGCTCGACAACGAGGACTTCGACCGCGCCGAGCAGCTGGCGCGCGCGCTCGTGGAGCGCCACCAGGACGATCGTTCCGCGCGCTCGCTCCTGCAGATGGTGCGCATCGAGCGCGCGGTGGCTGCCGAGGAGATTTCCTCGGCCGACGGCCTGCTCAAGGACGCGCGTGCCCAGGGCTTCGACATCGAACCGACCACCGAGCTCGGCGTCGCGGAGCTCTGGCTCTCCGAGGGCGAGCCGCAGCGCAGCCTGGAGATCGCCGAACGGGTTCTCAAGGAACTCGACGCGCCGCCGGCTTCCCCGGCCGCTGAAGGCAAGGACGCCGGCCCCGCCGACGCCGAGGAGGACGCCGAGTACCGTCGCTACGTCCGCGGTGTGGCACTCCTGGTGCGCGGCCTCTGCCGAGCCGAGCTCGGCGATCCCGCCTCCGCCGTCAAGGACCTGACCGCTGCCGTGCAGCTCGCGCCCGACGAGGAAACCGCCGCCGATTGGAGCAGTTACCTCGACCAGGTCCGGGAGAAGTCGCGCTGACGGCCCGGGCGCAGGGATTTCCCCGCGCCCCGCGCCTCCACGGGCGTGCTTTCCCGCTCCCTGCTTCGTGCGCCGCAACCCGCCCCGGGCGTCCCGGTAGGTCCCCGGTGCAGGAGACCCCATCGATGCGTTCCACCACCCTTCGTCGCCATACGCGCCGCGCGTTCACCATCCTCGAGCTGCTGATCGTGATCGGCATCCTCCTCGCCCTCGGCGGGATCGTCCTCTACAACCTGACCGGCCAGTCCGACAAGGCGTACGAGGGCACGCAGACGGTGCAGATGCAGGCGATGAAGAAGGCGATCATGATGTTCAAGAACGACGTCAAGCGCCTGCCCACCGCCGAGGAAGGCGTGGTCGTGCTCTGGGACAAGAGCGCGCTCGACGAGGACTCCGCCAGCCGCTGGGCCGGCCCGTACCTGGAGAGCGCCGTGCCGAAGGACATGTGGGGCCATGAGTGGGTCTACGTGTTCCCCGCCGAGGACGTGGCGGTCGGCTTCGACATCGTCTCCGTCGGCCCGGACGGCCAGGAGAACACCGAGGACGACATCTCTCTGGCCAAGGGCAAGGGCAAGCAGGACGGCGACTTCGGCGACTTCAATTCCGGTTCCTCCAGCAGCTCGACCGGAGGCACCGCGTCGCCGCGGTGACGGCCGTGCGCGCGCGCCGCGCATTCACGTTGATCGAACTGCTGCTCGTCGTGGGCGTGCTGGTGGCGCTGTCGGCGATCGCGTTGCCGTACGGATCGCAGGTGCTCGACCAGCAGGCGTTCGAACGCACGGTGGATGACACCGTGTCGCAGGCCATGTCCGCGCGCGCGTGGGCGCAGCGCGAAGGCGCCGTGGTTGAGCTGGTGGTGGCCGAGGACGGCGCGCGGCTGGAAGTGCGCGCGGTGGACCTCCTGCGCCAGGCCGAGGACGGTGCCGAAGGGGCCGATTCCGTCGACGGCATGGAAGGCGCACTGCGCGGCACGAAGAAGGCGCAGCGGCTCAAGGCACAGATGGAACGACGCGTGGCCGACGTGGCCGCCCGCACCGGCGTGGAAGCGCAGGTGGGCGGCGGCATGGACGAAGGCGGATTCGATGCGCGCATTCCCGAGGCGTGGGCATCGCGCGCCATGGAAGGTACGGCCCGCGCCGGCGTCGAGCCCCCGGCGACGGAAGACGTGCGTTCCGAGTTCGCCGCTTCCGCGGGCGACGAGCGCATCGCGCTGTTCCTGCCCGACGGCAGTGCCGCCGCGGTGCGCGAACTGTGGATCACCGACGGCGCACGCGCCGCGCGCATCGCCATTGATCCACTGCTCGGCGAAGTACGCCGCGTGGACGGCGCGCCGCCCGTGAGGAAGGAACCGCGCGGATGATCCGTCGCGGCTCCATCCTGCTCGAGGTGCTCCTCGCCACCGCCGTGTTCGCGTTCGCTGGCGTGGTGGTGCTCGGTGCCGTGGATGGATCCGTCACCGACGGCGCCCGCGCCGCGCGACGTTCGCTTGCGATGGACCTCGCACGCAGCACGCTCGCGCGCATGGAAGCCGGCATCCCCGACGAAGCCGACCAGTCGTTCGCCGTCCCCGGCCTGCGCGTGGAATCGCGCATGGAACCAAGCGATTTCCCAGGCCTTGCACTGGCCGTCGTGGAGGTCTACGACGAGTCGCGCGACGGCCGCGCCGCCGTCGCCAACGACGATCCGCCCCGACTCGCCGTGCTGCGCCAACTGCTTCGCGGCGATGCCGGTGCAGGCGCACCGCGCCCGGAAGTGACCCGCAGCGAAACGCCGCGCGCAATGTCTCCACGCAAGGAGACACCGCGATGACCGCACCACTCGCCGCAATCTCCACAGCACGCCCCACGCCCGCGGCGGTGAGGCCATTGCCGAACCGACGCCACCCGCAAAGCGCGTACCTGGCCCCCTCGCCGGAGGGGCAGTGGCGGCGCCATGCCGCCCGCCCCGCAAGGCGAAGGGGCCAGTCCCCTGCGGGCTCGGCCTCGTCTCGCGCCACAACTCGTCGAGCCCAGTCCCCTGCGCGCTCGGCATCACGTTCCCCGCGCCGATTCGCCCGCGCCTTCACCCTCCTCGAAGCCCTCATCGCCGTCGGCATGATGGTCCTCCTCCTCGGCGCCCTCGCCATGTTCGTGGAGGACCTCTCGCGCACCCGCCAGTTCGTCGCGCGCACCGCCGCCGAGACACGCTCCGCCGACGCGCTGTTCGGCGCCCTCGAGGCCGCGCTGCAGACCGCGGTCGTGGACGGCGGAAACCGCGGCGCCGGCGTGACCGGCACGGATCGCTCCATCCGCGTCCTCTCCTCGCGCACCGATGCCGGCAGCGGCAGCGTCGCCGAGCTTGCGCGCGCCGCGTTCTCGCCGCTCTCTGCCACGCAGGTCGACCAGAACGGTGCGAACATCACCATCGGCCGCAGCGGCGTCTCGAGCACGCTGCCCGCCACCGTGCGCGCCATGCGCGTGCGCTACTGGTACGACGGCGGCTGGGGCGATTCGTTCGATTCACTGAACGCCGGGACGCTTCCCGCGGTGGTGGAAGTGGGGCTCTGGTTCGGCGCAACGCAGGCCGCCGAGGAGGATGAGCTCGGCGCGCCCGACCGCGTGCGCGCGATCGCCGTGCCCGATGCCGCGGGTGCCGAGGCGGATTTCCCGGCGAAGGTTCCGGCCACGGAGGCCATGCAATGAGCGCGACGCATGGAACCCCGGTCGTCCGCGCCGCCGCTGCGCGCCGTGTCCGTGCGCCCCACGCGCATCGCCGCGGCGTCCTGATGCTCGCCGTCCTCGTGGTGCTTGCGGTGGCCGCGCTCGTTGCCGGCGGGCTGATGGCCGCGTCCGAAGCGGAGCACGCGGGACTCACCGCCATGCGCGACCGTACGCAGCAGCGCGCGATCGCGTGGAGCGGATGCCAGGCCGTGACGGCGCTCCTTTCCGCGCAGCGCCAGAACGTGGCCGACGGCGAGGTGCCGGAACTCCCCGAGCAGATCCTCCTCTTCGAGGCAGACGGCGCGCAGGCGATGGCGCTTCTCCTGCCGGTCGGTCCTGCTGGCGAACGGCTCGTCCCGGAGGGCGGCAAGTTCCCTCTGGTGGGCCTCGACCCTGCCTACCTGGAGGCAACCGGCGTGGTCGACCAGGCCGCGGCGGCCGCCGCGGTGGCGCGCGGTGGCCAGGCCGACGCCATCGAGGCGATCGTGCAGCCCGATGCCGGGCTCACCGCGGATCGCGTGATCGGCCCGGTGGCCTCGGGCATTGCCGCGGGCGTACGCAAGCTGCAGGACAGTTCATCGACCGGCGGCGTGCGCGGCGCCATCGCGGCGCGCGTGCGGCCGCTGGTGGTGGCGGACGTGGCCACGCCGTTCGCCGCGCAGCGCGCGCTTGGCGTGGGCGTCGGCGGCATCGCCGCGCGCGAGCCGGTCGGCGCATGGCGCACCGAGGCGATGGCGGCGATCGACGCGCATGCCGGTCCGGGAATTGCCGAGAAAATGCGTGCGGCGCTCGGCGATGAAGCGCCCGCAAACCAAGGCGCGCTCGTGAAGGCCATGCGCGTGGCGAACGTGCCCGTCGATCGCTGGGGCGCGGTACTTGACTCGGTGGTTGCCGGCAACGAGGCCGTCGAACGCGGACAGGTGGACGTCTCCTCCGCACCGGAGGAAGTGCTGCGCGCCATCCCCGCGATCGGCGCGGAGCGCGCGGCGAAGATGGTGCAGGCGCGCGCGTCGCTGGGCGCGGTCGAGCGCTCGCAGGTCTCGTGGCCGGTCACCTCCGGCGCACTCACGCCCGAGGAATTCGAGGCCGCTGCGCCCAACCTGTGTGCACGCAGCTGGCTCTGGCGCGCGCGCGTTGCCACGGGCGTCGTCGATCGCATGCAGGAAGGCAGCGCGATGCGCGGCATCGAGGTCTGGGAGGTGGTCATCGACCTCGGCGAGTCGCCCGCGCGCTTCGCCAGCATCCGCGACTGCACGCTGCTTCCGGTGGCCACCGCGCTTGCCGAGCAGGAACGCACCGAGCGCGAATCGCGCGGCGAGAAGGTGCGACCCGACTCCAAGGAGGTGGTGGACGCGGAATCGATGAGCGGCAGCGACGACGCCCCGGATGCGGACGCGCTCGCCGATGCCGTGGTGAATCCGCCCGCGGGCGAACGCCCGGATGCCGCCCCCGACGCGGGCGAGGAAGCCGCCGATTCACCCGAAAACCTGCTTGCGAACAACGACAAGGACCCCCGCGCCTGGAAGCGCCCGACGTGGAATTCCGCCGCCGACGAGGCCAGCCGCCGCGCCATCGAGGATCGCCAGGCGCAGGACGATGCCAGGCGCGACGCGCAGCGCGCCGCCGACGACCGCCGTGCGTGGAAGCCCGCGGAGGAGCCGAAGCAGGGCAGCGCGAACCGCACCTGGGAGACGCTCGCCGACCGCGAGCGCAAGGAGCGCGAGACGCGCTCGAAGGAATGGGAGACGCTCGGCGATCGCGAGAAGAAGGACCGCGCTTCCCGTTCCAAGGAATGGGAGACGCTTGCATCGCGCGAGCAGAAGGAGCGCGCGGCGCGTTCGAAGGAATGGAAGTCGCTGTTCCAGCGCGAACGCGAGGAGCGCGATGCGCGTGACGCAGCGGAACTGGCCAGGCGCGAAGCGCAGGCCAGGGACGCAAGCTCGAAGTTCCACTGGAAGCAGTGGGACGATCCGATGAACGAACCGGGATCGGACTCCTCGGTTGCATCCCGTGGTGGGGATTCCGGTAGGGATCAGGAACGGACGGCGTCATCCGGTTCCTCGACAGGTGGGCTGTCGGGACGATGGCGCCGACGAAGTGATCCCGGCCAGTAATACCTTGAAGTCACAGGCAGCGATCGATCTCGGCCACCGGCGCCTGCGCGCGGTGGAGGCAGTCATTGAACGCGGGCGCGCCACGGTGGTGCGCTCCGTGGATGTGGCATTGCCGGACGACGTGGCCGATGCGCCGGACGCCGAGCGCGGCGCCTTCGTCGCCACCACGCTGCGCGCCGCCGGCTTCTCCGCGGGCCGCGCCACGTGGACCATCGCCCGCGACCGACTCTCGTTCAAGCGCCTCGCCCTTCCCGGCGCGGAGTCGCACGAGCTTGCCGGCATGGTGCGCCTGGCGATGCTGCGCGAGGCGGCCGTCGGCATGGACGCGGTGGTGGACTTCGTTCCTGCGGGCGCCGATGCATGGGCCGTGGCCGCATCGGCCAAGGAGATCGAATCGGTGCGCGCGGTGGCTGCCGCGGCGCGCATCGGCGTGGAGCGCATCGCGCCGCGCACGTTCGGCATCGCGTACCTGCTGGAGACGCTGCCCACGCGTCCCGGCGTGGACGCGGACGCACCGGACGCGGCGGTGGACCTCACCGGCGATGCTCTCGAATTGCTGGTGGCCGGCCGCGACGGACTGCGCGCCACGCGCGGCACCGCGGTCACCGGCACCGGCAACGATGCGAGCAAGACCGAGGCGCGCCGCTCGTGGACCGCATTCCGCCTGCAGCAGCCCGACCAGCGCCCGGTGGCGATCGACGTGATCGGCCCGGCCGACGTGGCGCTCGGCGTGGTGGCCGCGCTCTCCGTGGACACCGGCCTGCCCGTCTCGCGCCTCGACACGCACCCCGACGTGCGCTGCACCGAGGATCCCGGCGCGGCGTGGCCGCTTGTCGGCCTCCTCCTCGAGGGTGCGCGCAAGCGTGCGTGCATCGACCTCGCCGACCCGCGCCGCGCGCCCGACATGGCGGCGCGCCGCCGCATGCGCGCCTACGCGGTGGTTGCGATCCTTGGCCTGGCCTACGCCATCGGCTGGACCATCGGTCGCAAGGAGCGCGCCACCATCGACGCGCGCCGCACCGAGCTGCGCGCCAAGGCCGATGGCGCCCTCGCCGAGCATCGCGCGTACCGCCGCGACGAGCTGCGCGCGCGTCACCTGGATGCGTGGATGGCCGCCGATCCCGCGTGGCTCGACTCCATGCTCTACCTCTGCGGCTTCGCGCCCGATGCCTCGCGTGTGGTGCTTGCCGGCTGGAACGGCCAGGCGATGGCCGACGAAGCGATGCTCGCGAAGGACGGCAGCATGAAGGTGCCGGGCGATGCGCGCATTGCCGTCACCGCCGAGGCCGCCGACCGCGCCACCGCCGACGCGCTGCGCGAATCGCTCGTCTCCAAGCGTGAGTTCACCGTGCGCTCCACCAGCACCGAGGGCAAGGCCGGACGTCGTCTGCCGGTCGCGGTGGAGCTCGTGATCGAAGGCGAGGACGGCCCACCCGTCGCTCGCCCGGCAAACGCCTCGGTCTCCCGCCGCGGAGGTGCACGATGAGCGCCGCCGGCGAGACCATCGCGCGCCTGCGCGGCCGGTTCGACGTGCTCGTCCCCGTGCGGATGCGCGCGCCGCTCGCGTTCGCGGGCGCGGCGCTCGTTGCCGGCACGCTCGGCTGGCTGGTGCACTCGGGCCGCGTCACCTCGCTCTCCGGATTCGATCGCGCGGCAGTGAACGCCGACATCGAGCGCAGCAGCGACTTCCTCCGCTCGGTGCGTGCCCAGCGCGAGAAGCGCGGCGAGCTCGACAAGCGCCTGGCAGCCGCGGTGAACCGCACGCTCGGCGAGCGCACCGACGCCGTCGACACCGCGCTCCGTGCGCGCCTCAACCGCATCGCCGAGGAAACCGGCGTGCGCGACCTCATGGTGGCCACCAACGCAGCGGTGGAGCGGAAGTCGCCGGCGCGGCAGGAAATGGTGCGCCTCGGCCTCACGCGCGCGCAGCGCGACGAGCCGGACTTCGTGGAACTGCGCGCCACGCTCGCGGGCGAGGGCGCCGCCGACCAGGTGCTGCGCCTGGTGCACCGCATCGCGGTCGATCCCATGCTGAAGCGCGTCGAGGCGCTGCGCCTTGACCCGGTGAAGGACGGCAGCCGCGTCCGCGTCACCATCCGCCTGAGCACCGCGTTCGTCCCCGGCCGCGAGCCCGCGTCCCTTCCCGGCGCGCCCAGTGCGGAAGCGATCGCATCGTTCTCCAGGTACGCGAGCCTCGCGGCGCGCAACCCGTTCCGTGTCCCGGCGCCCACCGCCGGAGCGGCACAGGTTGCCGCCGCGTCGCCCGCGCCTGCCGCCGCCGGCGAGGCGACCGCGGCTCCCGCTGACGCCGCACTCGCGGACGTCGGCATCGGCCCGTTCCCCTACGGGCAGTGGCTCCTCACCGGCGTGGTCGACGGACCGGCCGGCACCGAGGCCTATTTCCGCAACGCAGCCACGGGCGAGGCCCGCGTGCTGCGCGTCAACGAATCGATCGCCGAATTCGCCTTCGTCGGGCTCGATGCCGACGCGGCGCGCATTGCGGCGGGCGGCGCCACCTACAGGGTGCGCGTCGGCGACAGCCTGGAAGCACGAGAGATGGAGGCCCGCGCAGGCGGGCAGACAGGAACACCATGAAGAAGCACTTCGGCACCATCGTCCTCGCGACCATCGCGTTCTCCGCGCCCGCCATCGCGCGCGCGCACGCCGATGCCGCATCGCAGGCCGCCGCACCGAGCATCCAGGACGCGCCCGCACCCACCACGGGCGGCATCCGCTTCGCGTTCAAGGGCCAGAGCTGGGACCAGATCCTCGACTACTTCAGCCGCACCACGGGCCTGCCGGTGGTCCGCGAGACCGAGGTGCCCAAGGGCGCCGTCGACTACATCAGCGCGCGCGCGTACACGCTGCCCGAGGCGCTCACCACGCTGAACCAGCTGCTCCAGACGCAGAACGTGATGCTCCGCGTGGAGAAGGACAAGCTCTACCTGCAGAAGCTCGCGGACATGAAGCGCGAGAACATCCCCACGTTCGTGGGCGATCTCCCCGCCACCGTCACCGACGACACCATCGTCACGCTGATGCTGCCGCTGAAGACCGCGCGCGTGGCGCCGATCGCGCAGCAGCTCGGGAACCTGGTGGGCACGTACGGCTCGGTGACGGCGCTCGAGCCGCAGAACGCGCTCATCATCGTGGAGACCGGCGGCCAGGTGCGCCGCATGCTCAAGATGATCGACTCGATCGACCAGCCCGAGCCGGACAACGAGGTGCGCTTCTTCCCGCTGCGCAACGCCAAGGCCAACACCCTGCTTGCCAGCCTGTCCTCGCTGGTGGGCCAGCGCCAGGTGGAGTACGTGATCGGCGCCGACGGCAAGAAGACCAAGATCGAGGAGAGCAAGATGGAAGGGCTCTCCATGACCGCCGACGAGCGCACCAACGCCATCGTGGCGCGCGGCGTGCGCGCGCGGCTGGTGCAGCTGGCCGACGTGATCGAGCTGCTCGACGTGCCCGCCGTCGGCGGCGCGTCGGCGACCGGCATCCCCGGCGCGCCCGCGGCCGTCACGCGCAGCGTGCGCACCGTGATGCTCCGCGGCGTGACGCCCACCGAGGCGAAGGCGCGGCTCGAGGAGCTCTACGCGCAGCTTCCCAAGGAAGTGAAGCCCACCGTGCTGGCCATGGACGAGGTCGGCAAGCTGGCGATCGTCGGACCCGCGCAGAGCGTGGCCGAGGGCGCCGCGCTCATCGAGGCGCTCGACGGGGACCGCCGTACGCCGGGCTCCGCCCGGCCCGAGATCGACGCCGACCCGCAGGTGGTCACGCTGATCCCGCTCCGCAACTCCGATGCCACGAGCATCATCCCGAAGATCCGCGACCTGCAGACCCCCGCGCAGCGCAAGGCCGTCACCATCGCCGCCGGACCCGACGCGCGCAGCGTGGTGGTGAGCGCGCTCACCAGCGAGAGCGACCAGGTGCGCCGCATCGTCGACATCCTCGACCAGGCCGGCCGCATCGAGCGCCGCACGCAGGTGCTCAAGGTCCAGAGCGCCAAGCCCGCCGAGGCCATCGCCTCCGCCAAGCGCATCGTGGCCACCGAGCAGGACCCGCGCAGCCCGGACGGCGCGCTCGAGATCGCCGTCGCCTCCGACGGCCGCACGCTCACCGTCTCCGGCACGCAGGCGGCGATCGCGCGCTTCCAGCAGGCGCTCCAGCTTGCCGACCAGGCCACGGTGGTGGACCGCACCACGCGCAGCTTCGACCTGAAGTACGCGCAGGCCTCCAAGGTGGCGCCCACGCTGCAGCAGATGTCGCAGCAGATCCTGGCACCGAAGGACGGCTCGCAGTTCACCGCACCGCAGGTGGACGCGCTCGATGCGCTGCACCAGGTGCGCGTGACCGCCACCGAGGAGCAGCTCAAGACCATCACCACGCTCGTCGACACGCTCGACCGCGCGGAGCGCACCGGCCGCATGGTGGCCGTGCGCCAGGCGAAGGCCTCGGAACTGGCGGTCGCCGTGCGCGACCTCGTTGCCAAGACGCAGGTCAACGACCCGACGCGCGCGTTCACGCCGCCGACGGTGGAGCCGATCGAGCAGACCAACTCCCTGTGGGTGGTGGGTGAGCCCGCGCAGCTCGCCGCGGTGGAGGACGTGATCCGCCAGCTCGACACCGTGACGCCCGGGCAGCTCCCGCCGCTGCGCCTCCTCCAGGTGCGTGCCGCCGATGCCGCGCAGATGGCGCAGCTCCTCACCGCGCGCTACGACCAGCGCCCCGCCGACCTGCGCCGCGAGAAGCCGGTGCGCGTGGACGCGGACACCGCCACCAACACGCTCATCGTCACCGCGCACGAGGACGTCTTCCCCGAGATCCGCGATTTCGTCGAGGGAGTCAACCGCAGCGGCGAGAAGGACGGCCAGCGCGAGACCGTGATCATCCCGCTCAAGGTGGGACGTGCGGTGGAAGTGGCCGCGGCGCTCGACAAGCTCTACCCGCAGCCGCCCATGCCGCTCGACGCGCGTGGCCGCCCGCTGCCGCACCTCCAGAAGCAGAAGGACATCTTCGTCAGCGCCGACGCCGCCACCAACACGGTGATCGTCGAGTGCCCGGCCGACCGCAAGGCGCAGTTCGAGACCATCGTCTCGCAGCTCGACCGCATCGAGGCCGCACCGCAGGCACAGGTCCGCACCTGGCGCATCGAGCGCGGCGACCCCGAGAAGGTGGGCGCCAGCGTCCGCTCGCTCGCGGCGAGCGGCGCGCTCTCCGCGCCGACCACCGGTGGCCGCAAGGCGCCGGAAGTCACCGTGCAGGTGGAGACCGCGAGCCGCACGCTCATCGTCACCGGCGACGAGGCCGCCTTCGCGAAGGTGGACCAGGTGCTCAAGGACCTCCAGGGCGTGCCCGAGGCCGGCTTCAAGACCTATGTCCTCAAGAGCGGCCGCACCGACCAGGTGAGCGCGCTCCTCAAGCAGGTGCTCGCCACCCGCGCGCGCCGCGAGCTCCCCGGCGGCGAGGGCCTGGTGGAGGTCACCAGCGACCGTCGCACCGGCACGCTCATCGTCAGCGCGCCGGAGAGCCTCATTGCCGTGGCCGACCAGCTGGTCGAGCAGCTCGATGCCGCCCCCGCGGTGGCCGGCGCCGACACGCAGCAGGTCCGCGTGCACCCGCTCACCTTCGCCGACGCCAACCAGCTTGCGCCCGCGCTGCAGCAGGCGGCCGCGGCCATGCCGAGCCCCGCCACGCAGGACCCGATGAAGGTCTCCATCGTGCCGGCCACCGGCTCGAACGCGCTGATCCTCACCGGCATCGCGCCCGACCTCGACGCGGTCGAGAAGCTCATCGACCCGCTCGACAAGAACGGCACCGCCGACACCGCGCAGGTGAAGTCGGTGATGCTGAAGCACGCGCGCGCCGAGATCATTGCGCCGCTCGTGGAGAAGCTCCTCGCCGACCGCGCCATGATGAGCCTGCGCGACATGCCGCAGCAGCTGCGCCAGGAGTACATGCGCCGCGGCCTCGACCGCGCACCGGTGCGCGTGGCTGCGGATGCGCGCCTCAACGCCGTGATCATCAGCGGACCGCCGAGCGTCCTCGAGATCGCCGACCAGATGGTCAGCAAGCTCGATGCCGCGCCTGAGTCGGCCGGCGGCACGCCCGAGGTGCGCGTCGTCACGCTCCGCAACGCGGAAGCCGCGGAGATCTCGCAGACCGTCTCGCAGATGTTCGCCAACGATCCTTCCGGCGCCGCGGCACCGGTGGTCACGGTGAACACCAGCGCCAACAGCCTGGTGATCCGCGCCACGCCGGCGCAGCACGAGCAGATCCAGTCCGTGGTGCAGCAGGTGGACACCGCCGCCGGCATCTCTGGCCGCGAGATGCGCACCGTGGCGCTCGACCCGTCCCGCGGCGATGCCACGGAACTGGCGCGCATGCTCGAGCGATCGCTCAACCGCGAGGGCCGCGGCGGCGCCGAGGTGGTGACGATCGACGAACTCATGAAGCGTGCGCAGCAGGGATCGGAGCAGGCGCCGGAGCCGAAGTCCGCGCCGGAAGCGAAGCCTGCGCCCGAACCCAAGCCTGCGCCGGCTCCCGCTGCCAAGCCCGCCCCCGCGGCGCAGCCCGCGCCCGCCGCTCCCCGAACCGAGCCCATGCAGCAGCCCTCCGCGCGTTCCGATGCCGCACCGCGCGCGCCGCGATTCCTCGCCGCCATCCTGGCCGCCGCCGTCGCGCAGAGCACGGGCGGCATGAACCAGGCCGCCGACATCGACCAGGATGACGACACCAAGGTCACCATCACCGTCGACCGCGCCACCAACAGCCTGGTGATCCTGGGTTCCAAGCGCGCCGTCGAGCGCGCGCAGCGCCTTGCGCAGCAGGCCCAGCAGGCCATCCCGCCGTCGGGCAGCGTGGTGCGCGTCATCCAGCTGCCGCCTGGCTCCGATCCCGTGGCCCTCCGCGAGGTGGTGCTGCAGACCGTCTCCGTGATGACCCCCGCAGGCGGCCAGCCCGGTGAACTCGCCCGGCGCGCCTCGGTGGTCGCCGATCCGCAGGGCGGCACGCTCGTCATCGCCGCGCCGGAGCGCGACATCGACCAGATCATCGACGCCACCGCCAAGATCGTGGCCGGCGCCAAGGGCGCGGAGCCGGCCACCAAGCCGGTGCTGCGCACCTTCACGCTCTCGCAGGCGCGCGCCACCAGGCTGGCCGCCACGCTGCAGCAGCTCTTCGGCAGCCGCCGCGGCGCCAGCCCGCTCTCCGTGCCGCAGTTCAGCGCCGACGAGCGCACCAACACGCTCATGGTCACCGCGTCCGCTTCCGCCCTCAAGGAAGTGGAGGAACTGGTCACCAAGCTCGATACCGGCTCCCCCGCCGCCGACATCCAGGTGAAGACGTTCGTCATGACGCACGCGCAGGCCGACGAGGCCGTATGGACGCTGCGCCAGCTCCTCTCCGCGCGCAACGACTCGCAGGGCGTGCGCATCGATGCCGACCGCGCCGCCAACCGACTGATCATCGCCGGCAGCGCCGACCAGCTGGCCACCGCCGCGCAGCTCATCTCCGAGCTCGACAGGCCTTCGGAGGTGCAGCGCGTCACCGAGTTCGTGACCATGAAGAACGCCGAGGCGCAGAAGGTGCGCGAGGCGCTCGGCTACTTCTATGGCCCCGACGCCGTGGATGCGCCCACCCCGGGCCGCCGCGCCGTGAGCATCGTCACCGATCCCGCCACCAACAGCCTGGTGGTGAGCGCGCCCAAGGAGGAGTGGGACGGCCTGCGTTCCATGCTTTCGAAGCTGGACAGCGAGGACTATGACTCGAACCTCCAGCTGCGCGTCTTCAGCCTCCGCCATGCGCAGGCGCAGGGCGTCTCCGTGGCCATCAACACCGCGTTCAAGGGCGACCCGCAGGAGCGCCAGCAGCGCGCCGCGGCCACCACCGGCCCCGACGGG
>JBIIJH010000070.1:0-12666 GCA_044233905.1 Phycisphaerales bacterium | reverse complement strand
GCTGCTCGCGGTGTCCAAGCCCGGCCGCGCGCTGATGCCTGCCTGGCGCGGTGCGTTCATGCTGGGCCTCCTGATGCTCGGCCTCGAGTTCCTGAAGGAGGCCACCGGGCCGATCCCGCAGCAGCCCTGGTTCCGCGAGGCCGCGGCGCAGGTGGACCAGTCGCTTGCGTTCGGGTTCCTGCTCGGCCTGCTGGCACGGTTGGTCATCCAGTCGACGTCGGCGATCGTGATCATTGCGGTCACGCTGTCGACGAACGGCATCCTGGACACCTGGCACGCTTCGATGATCGTGCACGGTGCGGGCGTGGGCGTGGGCCTCTCCGTGCTGGTCCTTGGCGGCGCCGCACGCGGCCTGCCCCGCCAGCTCGCCTACTTCCAGGCCATCATCAACACCGCGGCCGGCGCACTGCTTGCCTTGGGCGCGGCCCTCTCCAAGTACGGGGGCCTGCCCAACCTCCTGGACCTTCTGCGCTCCTCGATGGGAATGGATCCGAGCCGCACGCTTGCGGTGGTGTTCCTGGTGCAGCAGGCAATCACGGTGGTGGTTGCGCAGGCATGCGCCTCACGCTGGGAGCAATGGCTCGCCTGGCTCAGCCCGCTCACCTCCGCGCAGAGCCTGGCCACGCCGCAGTTCATCGGCCAAGGCGCGGGAATGGATGCGGCAAGCTTCCTGGACCTGGCCAAGCGAGAACAGCAGCGGATCATCGACGCGATCCCGGACCTGCTGGATGCGGTGCGCGCGGACGGCGAGCGGGATGCCGCGGAATGCGTACGCAACGCGGAGTCGTGCCACGCGCTCGGCGCCGAGGTCCGCGATGGGCTCCACGAGCTCTCGCAGTCGCGCCTCGATCGCGAGGACTCCGAGGAATTGCTCGCCCTCGACATCCGTCAGCGCACCATCGACCAGCTCATCGACGAACTCGTGCGGTTCACGGCCGCGGTGGCCGTCGAGCGGCGCCTGGAACAGTCCGCCGGGGTTGCCAACGGCACCGGTCTCCTCTTCGGCATGACCGAGGGACTTCACCTGGTGCTGATGCAGCTGGCGCAGGCCACCCGCGAGCAGGTGCCCGATGACATCGCGCTGCTCTGGATGATTGCCGGGGACCGAGGCGACCTGGTCGAGCAGATGCGTGCCGAGATCGTGAGCTCCTCGACTGCCGGAGGCGGCACCGGACTCCAGTTCGCCATGGCACTCTTCGAGCGATCGATCTGGCTCGTGGGGAAGCTGGCTCCGCCCCTGCCGCCCGAGGCGGCGGCGCCCGAAGGCACCGCCACCTCGGAGTCCGGCTCAGCAACGCTCGAGTCGGCTGCCCCTTAACACGGGCCCCACGCGGCCAGCGCGATCGCCAGGTCCGCACCGTTGGTGGTGCCGTCGCCGTTGAAGTCGAAGTCGGACGGCTGGCCCCAGCTTCCGAGCATGATCCCGAGATCCGCGGAATCCACCACGCGGTCGCCGTTGCAGTCACCGTCGCATGCAGGCGGTGCCCCGGGCACGCTGCCGACGGCAGCGATGCTGGTGGGCAGGAGTCCGGGGATCGCGTACGAGGCGGTGCAGCCGATCACCACCGATGCGCCGGGCAGGAGCACATCGTTGTAGTCGGTGTTGGTCACCACGTAGTGGTTGCCCACGCGCGACTGCTGGACGCCGTTCCACATGCTGTTGATGTCCGCCACCCAGTCGAATTCCAGCTTCCATCCGCGGATGGTCTGGGTGGATGCGTTGGTGATGGTGAACGCGCCCTGCCCGCCGCCCGTCCACTGGCTGCTGAAGCTGAAGGTGGCCGCCGCGGGGATCACCGGCGGTGCGCCCTCGTTGCCGTAGTCCACGCCACGGTAATCCAGGTCGCTGGTGGAGAAGAAGACCTCGTTGTTCGGGTCGATGCGCTGCCAGATCACGTAGAGCACGTGCCGGCCCACCCGCTGCGGAAGCTGCAGGGTCATGTAGTAGCTGAGGCCCGCACCGTTGGTGCCGCAGTTGCAATCCGTGTTGCCCGCGCCGCATGAGCCGCGCAGGAGGGCAGTCTCGGCGCCTGCAACGGGCTCCAGGTCCGACCAGCGCAGCGGCTGCCGCGGGTCATAGCCATTGCGCGTGATGTACGCCTTGAAGAAGCTGGGGTCATGCGGCGTGGTGGCATAGAAGCGGCACTCGCGCGGTCCGGCCACCACGGGAGTGGCATACCAGTCGGTGCGCGCGAGGTTCAGCCCCGCATACTTCTCGCGGCCCACGCCCGGCAGCTGCCCGTCGGGGATGACGGCCGCGTAGTCGTAGCCGGGCACGTTGCGGGTCACCTCGTTCCAGTCGTAGAACGCCTGCGTGCCGGCCACGCCGATGGCGGCGGCCGCTGCCGGGCCCTGCGGCGTCTGCGGGTTGTCGAGGAAGATCTTGTAGGTGCGACTGATGGGGTCCGCCATGGAACCATGGCCGAAGGCGGGGACGGCAGCCAGGAGGAGCGAGGCAATGCAGGTGGCGATGCGCTTCATGTGCAGCTTCCTTTCATGTATCGGGTGTCGATGCGGGGTGAACGTTGCGGGGTGAACGTTGCAGGGTGAACGATGCGCTGCTCACGGCAGCTTGAGCGACTGGTAGATCACGTCCATGAGCGAGGTGGCGGGCACGACGGTGTCCTCGCTGAGTTCCCAGAACATGGCGCCTCCGAGACCGCGCTGGTTGGCGAAATCCATCTTCACGCGCATCGACTGCGGGTCGTCGTAGCTGATGAAGCGGCGTGCGGTGGGCGAGTAGAGGTACGGCACCTGCGCCACGTCGTTCCAGTAGCGCGTGTAGCCGCCGGAGCCGACCAGCGCGCCGTTGGCGAGGGACAGGTAGCCGCTGCCGATGATGCTCTCGTACGGGAACTCGGAGCCGCCGATGACGGGCGCGGAGGCCTCGTACCCGGCCTGGCCGAGACCGTCGCCGTTGGGGCCGGGCGAGACGCCGTCCCAGCCGCGACCGTAGAACGGCACGCCCACCACCAGCTTGGCGGCCGGCACGCCGCCACCCGGGGCGTTGAGGTAGGCATCGATGGACGCACTCACCGACCACGAGGACATGGTGGGGCTCGGGTCGATGTTCACCATCGGGGCGTTCATGCCGGTCTTCGATTCCCACCCGCCGTGGAAGTCGTAGGCCATCAGGTTGATCCAGTCGACGATGCCGGCGATGGCGGTGGGGTCGATGTTGGCGATCTTCTCGTTGCCTGCCGGTGCCGCGATGGAGAGGTAGTACGTGCGGCCGTCGATGGCGGACTGGCGATTGAGCTCGTCGCGCAGCGCCTGGAGGAGCAGCAGGTAGTTTGCGCCGTCGGTGGACGGATCGCCGATCCCGGCCTGCTCGAGCCCGCCGCCGCCGGCGTACTCCCAGTCGATGTCGATGCCGTCGAAGCCGTAGCGGGCAGTGACGTACACGGCGCTCTTGGCGAAGTCCGCACGCTTCTGCGCGCTGCGGGCGATCGAGAAGAACGGGGTGGAGAGCGTCCATCCGCCGATCGAGATCATGGTGCGTAGCTTGGGGTTCGCCGCCTTCAGGTCACGCAGGTGCGCGAAGTTGCTGCCCGCGCGGTAGGCCGGGCTCATGGTGAGGGCCTCCGCGGCGGTGTCGGCCTTGGCATCGGCCCATTCGTCGAACAGCCCGACGCCCGCGCTCAGCGTGGTGCCCGCAGGCTGCTGCAGGTACGCCGCGTAGTTGGCGTACTTCCAGCCACGGTACGAAGAGACGATCCGGTCCCACGACGACGGCATGGTGCGGTCGAGCGGGATGAGGAACGCGTAGTTGATGAGATTGACGCGGTCGCCGCGGATGGAGGTGACGGGGAAGTTCTTCTGGTAGATGCCCCAGTTGGGGTAATAACCCACGATCTTGCGCTGCTCGACCGAGGGCATCTTCTCGTAGCCGCCCGAGGTGCCGGCATCCGGGCACGCGCCCCACGCGCCGAGCAGCAGGGCCACGTCCGAGCCGCCGGTGGTGCCGTCGGCATCCAGGTCGTAGCTGGAGGCCTGACCCCACGCCGACAGCATGCCGGCAAGATCGCTGCCATCCACCTTGCCGTCGCGGTTGCCGTCGGCGGCGCACGAGGAGACGGAGATCGACAGGTTGCCGCTTCCGGTGCCCGCCGCGTTGGTGGCGCGCAGCGTGACGATGAAGGTGCCGGAGGCGGTCGGGGTTCCGGAGATCAGTCCGGAGCTCGCCGAGATTCCTACACCGGCCGGCAGCCCCGTTGCCGCGAACGACGAAGGGCTGCCGGACGCGGTGATCTGGTAGCTGAAGGGGCGACCGAGGCTCGCGATGGCAGAGGCAGAACTCGTAATGGCCGGCACGGTGGCGCCGCCGGAGCCACCTCCCGAACCACCGCCGCCGGATCCGCCGCCACCCGAACCGCCGCCGCTCCCGGCAGCGCTGAAGACGATGGACGTGGGCATGGTGCCCGGCACCGCCATGTTGGCGACGCATCCGACGTCGATGGACGCGCCTGCGGCCACGACGCCGTTCCACGCGGCGTTCACCACGACGTAGTGATTGCCCACCTTGCTCTGGATGGAGGAGTTCCAGATGCTGGTGATGTCGGCATCCCAGTCGAACTCGAGCTTCCAGCCATCGACCGGCTGGCCGGTGCCGTTGACTGCGGTGAATTGGCCTTGGGCACCACCGGTCCATTGCCCGGTGAAGACGAAGTCCGCAGCCATTGCAGGCGCGGAAGCGCAGAGCGCGGAGGCGGCCAGGACCAGACGGTTCACCAGCGAGGCGAGGGTGCGGGGCATTGCACGCCTTTCCTGTTTGCCGCCGTTGCCGGCGGTTCCACACACCTGACCCTACGGCCGTGCCTCTGCCCCCGGCCCAAGGCAATCCGGAAAAAATCTTCAATTGCAGATAACGGTCACCGGCTGCAAGGTGCCCCCGGGGCGTCCATCGAACGGTGGCGAGAACCGCTTACTCCGGGGAGTCGCCCTGCTTCGGCGCAGCGGTTCCGCCCTTGGGAGTGGCGGGAGACGTGGCCGGCGCAGTGCCCTTCGCGTCCTTGGTGCCCTTCCCGCTCTTCAGATCCTTGGCACTTCCCGGAGCGAGCGCGTCATTGAGGAGCGCGCCGAGCCGGACCCCGCCCACCTCCAGGCACGTGTTCAGGGTGGGCAGCCACTGGCGGAAATACGCGTCATCGACGCCGGTCTTGGCGTTGGGCGCATCGCGGTAGAGCGTCCGCGTGATGGAGAACGACTCGTTGGCCCACACCGCCGGGTCGGCCGAAGCGGTCCACTTCTTGAGTTCAGCGGGCGTGATGGACTGCCGAAGGTCGGCGGACATGGTGGCCCAGCCTCCCTTGGTGTCCTTCAGGCGCCGCTGGATGAGCTCGGAGTCCCACACCTTGTGCATGTTGGACTTCCTGCCGAAGGCCTGGATGGTGAGCTTGTTCCCGCCCAGGTCTTCCTTGTACGAAACGTGGAACGGCTGGTGCAGGTCACCGACGAAGTGGATGAGGAGGCGCAGCGCGAGCAGGCGTTCCTCCTTCGGCTTGGTGGTGTCCTTCAGGATGTCGCGGTACTTGAGGATGGACGACACCACCTGCTTGCCGTCGTTGCCGTCGCGGGCCATGTCGAGCGACGTGGCGTTGCGCGGCACGTTGATGTAGTGGAGCGGCTTGATCCAGTCGTACTGCGCATCGCTGCGAACCTTGTCGGCCCAGACGGCGGCATCGGCCACGGTCTCGTCGCCGAGGAGCTCGCGGAGCGCCCGCTGCGCCGGCTCGGAAAGCTGCGACGTAGCGATGGTGGCCACGATCTTGTGGCCATCGTCACCCCATGCCAAGCAAGGCTCGCATGCAAAGAATGCGGCGAGGGAACCGGCCACGCACGAGGCGATGAGGCGCTTCATCCCCGCAGGGTACGCGAGCTTGCGGCCGGCCCTGCCGGCGGGTGGTCAGCGGACGCCGAGCGTTGTGGAGAAGTCATCGATCGCGTCAGAGCGCGGCTGCGGAGGCATCTTTGGTGCAAGCTGCCCCGAACAATCCCGATTTCCGACACATCACGAGCGCGCGTCAGGAGCGACAATGCGCGCCCTCCCCAGGAACCCGTCCACCATGGCAGCGCCGTACGAAAGCCTCCCGACCGCGTCTCGCACTGCACGCCTTCGCGCTGCAATCCTGCTTGCGCCATGCGTCATGCTGCTGATGACCTTTGCCGCCCACCGCGGCCCGGCTCCGGCGCTCCGGCTCCCTTCACCCGGCGACCTGCCCTACGTCTCCACCGCCGGGCTGCGCCTCAACCAGCTCCAGCTGACCGGAACGCACAACTCGTACCACGTGGATTCCAACGCCACGACGCTCGAGTGGATCGACGCGCTCGCCGTTGCCTGGGACGTCTCGCTGCCTTCCATGCCGCAACAGCTCGATGGCGGCATCCGGGCCTTCGAGCTCGACGTGTTCGTCGACGACGAGGGCGGCCGCTTCGCGCAGCCGCTCACGCTTCTGGGCCGCACGCACGATGAGCGCTTCGACCCGCCGGGCTTCAAGGTGCTGCATGTGCCGGACCTCGACCAGAACTCCATCTGCCCGACGCTCGCAGGCTGCCTGCAGGACATGTCCGCGTGGAGCGCCGCGCATCCCGGGCACCTGCCGGTCATGGTGATGATCGAGTGCGTGGAGGTCCGCGTGCCGAACATCGGTCCGATCGACTTTGCCGACCCCGCGCCGTGGGAACGCCGTCACGTGGAGGAGCTCGAGCGCATGGTCCGGGACACCATCGGCGAGGACCGGCTGATCACGCCGGATCTTGTCCGCGGGGAATCCGCCAGCGTCCGCGAGGCGATCACCGGCCGCGGCTGGCCGCTCGTGGACGAGGTGCGCGGGCGATTCATGTTCGTCATCACCTGCGGGATCCGCTGCGACGAATTCCTGCGTTCCATGCACCCCGGCCTTCGCGGCAGCGCGCTGTTCGCCATCGTCGGCACCGATCACCCGGACACGTCCTTCCACGTCCTCAACGATCCCTTCGCCGACGCCAAGGAGATCGACAGCACCGCCGCACTGGGCTGCATCGTCCGCACCCGCGCCGACGAGAACATGGCCGAGGCCCTCAGCGGCAGCACCGAGCGCCGCGACCGCGCCCACGCGAGCGGCGCCCAGATCGTCTCCACGGACTGCCCCGCCCCCGCGGCACACCTGGGGTCGCGCTACAGCGGTCGGATGCCGGACGGCGGCACCGCGCGGGTGCACCCGCGCGCGACCGATCCCCGGGCGGGCAAGCCGATCCTGCCGTGAAACATCCATCGAACGTTGCACGGGACGTTGATTGACGGCCCATCGCCGTCCGAAGACAATGCCGCACAAGGCACCACCACCATGAACATGCGCACCACCGGAATCGTCGTCCTGGCCATCCTCTCCATCGCGTTCGTGGCGTCCACCGTCCACTACGCCAACAAGGCAAGCGAGGCCGAGGCCCGCAGCAAGGCCCGCGAGGACGCCTCCGCCAAGGACGCCTCATCGATGAAGAAGATGACGGACGACCAGCAGGTGTTCGCGGCATTCGTCACCGGCGATCCCGGCACCGGCACGGTCGCCTCGGCACGCAGCTCGCTCGGCATCGAAGAGCCGAAGACCGTGCGCACGGAGCTCGACTCGCTGCGCGCCGGCAGCGACCGCCTGACCAAGGAGAACGCCGACCTGCGCAAGCAGGCCAACGCCGCGGCTGCGCAGCTGGCCGAAGCCAAGCGCGCCGCCGCGGACGCCGCCGCGAACGCCGCCGCGCTTCGCAGCGCAAACGACGAGCAGGGCCGCCAGATCTCGCAGCTGCGCAAGGAACTCGAGGCCGCACGCACCTCGGCCGCACGCGCCTCGGCCGCCGCGCCCGCCGCCGCACCCGCCGCCGCACCCGCCGCCGCACCCGCTGCGCAGGCCACCGCGACGGCTCCCGCACCCACTGCCAAGACCGCCGCCCCGAGCGGCCCCTCCGCGTACTGGAACGGCAAGGAGTGGCCGAGCGACGACGAGCTGCGCCACATGATGTGGAAGTACTACGACACCAACAAGGTCGACCTCGAACAGCCACTCGCCTATAAGGAGGCCGAGAAGGAGCTGCGCCGACGCACCGGCGCCAAGTGAGCCGTGCGACCGCCTGATTCGACGGCGGAGTAACGTGAGGCCCCGATGGAAGCTCCCGCACCGACCGTCCTCCATACCGCGCGCTTCAACCCGTTGTACCGGCCGTACCTCGTGGTCACCATCGGGCTCACGATGATCGTCTCGATCATCGGCATCCCGCTGGCGCTGCTCTGGTTCTGCGGCGTGGGCCAATGGTGGGCACGGCATTACTACAACCTGCTCCAGTGCCAGCTCTCCGACCGCGCGCTGCGGTTCCGCAAGGGCATCCTCGTCCAGGTCGAGAAGACCATTCCGCTCGAGAACATCCAGGACGTGACGTTCGTCGAGGGGCCGGTGCTGCGCCGCTTCAACCTGAGCACCATCAAGTTCGAGACAGCGGGACACAGCGGAGGCCAGGCGCACGACATGCAGCTCACGGGGATCATCGATGCGCAGGACTTCCGCAACCGGATCCTGGCGGCGCGCGATGCGTTGCGCGCGCAACGAGCGGGCGATGCATCCGTGGCGGCCCATCGTGATGCCGGCGAAGCCGGCCTCCAATCGCAGGAGCAGCTGCGGATCCTCCGCGCGATGTCGGAGCGCCTCGACGAGATCGCGGCGGTGCTGAAGGAACGGCGCTGAGGCCGGAGAGGCGTCCACAGGGCCTTTCAGCCCTGATTTTCGCATCATCCGCACGAACTTGGCACGGATTCGCTTGGCCCGCCGCAGCCCCGGGCTAGCCTTTGCGCCATGCACCCTCGCCTCGCCGCCACCATCGCAGCACTCCTGCCGGCCGCATGGGCGCTCGCCGACGTGCCGCCCATCGTGCGCGCGCCGCAGGACGAGGTCATCTACCAGATCATGCCGATCGCCTGGCGCGACTCGAACCTGGACACCACGGGATCGGTGCAGACGCGCTTTGGCGATTTCGGCGGACTCGCGGCCACCGAGAGCCTGGACTACCTCCAGTACCTCGGCGTCACCATGGTCTACCTGCAGCCGATCTTCCCGTCGCCCGCGTACCACGGCTACCAGCACGGGCCCGCCGACCAGCTCAACCCGCGCTTCGGCACGGAGCCCGAGTTCCTGGCCTTCGTCAACGCCGCGCATGCGCGCGGCATCAAGGTGATCCTCGACTTCGTCGCGTACGGCATCAGCCACACGTCGCCCTTCTACGCATCGGCCTACGCCAATCCGTCGAGCATGTACGACCGGTGGCTCGCGTTCACGAACACCGCCAACACGTCCTACGTTGGATCGCTCTACCCCACGTGGAACGCGTCCTCGGTCGGCTTCATCCACTGGGACCTCACCAACCCCGGCGCCGTGAACACCGTGACCGCATGGGCTGCGCACTGGCTCGACCCCAACGGCGACGGCAACGTCGCCGACGGCGTCGACGGTTTCCGCCTCGACCACGCGTGGGCCTCGGGCGGCGAGGGCTGGGGCGCCACCATCGGATTCTGGGAGACGTGGTGCTCGGCGCTGCGCAGGGTGCGCCCGGACGTCTTCATCTTCTGCGAGCCCTCCGACTGGGGGAACTACGGGAACGACCTGCTCACGCCGAACGCGTTCGACGCGGTCATCACCAAGCCGTGGCAGTTCGCGGCGCGTACGGCAGTCATCAACCGCGCGGCCTCCGGCCTCTACAGCGCCATGGCATCCACCGTGGCCGCCGTACCCAATGGCAAGACCATCGTGGCGCAGACGAGCGACCACGACGCGAACCGCCTCGCCTCCGACTTCGCCAGCAACACCGCGCGCCAGAAGGTGGCCGCGGCGGTTCTCTTCACCCAGCCGTTCCCGCCGAACATCTACTACGGCGACGAGATCGGCATGAAGGGCACGAAGGCCGGCGGCATCACCGATGCCAACGATATCCCGATGCGGGAGCCGTTCAAGTGGAAGGCCGTGGCGGGCGCGCCGATGTCCAACTACGCAGCCATCACCACGGGCAGCATCCCGCCGAGCTATGCGGCCAACAACGACGGGCGCAGCGTGGAGGAGCAGAAGGGCGTGGCAGGGTCGATCCTCGAGACCTATCGCGCGCTGATCGCGGTGCGCAAGGCGAGCCCGGCGCTGCGCCGCGGCGCGTACCTGCCGGTGGCGGCCAGCACCGGCAGCGTCTATGCCTTCGTGCGGAGCGATCCCGCGGAGACGGTGCTGGTGGCCATCAACCTCAATTCCAGCACCGCGAACGTCACCCTGGACCTGTCCGCGTTCGGCGTGCCGACATCGGGCACGGTGCCGGTGAGCCTCGAGAACGGCAGCACGCTCCCGGCGATCACGGCATCGAACGCGGTGGCATATCCCGTGTCCATGGCAGCACGAACCTGGCTCATCAGCCGCGTCACGCTCACCCCGCCGGTCGACCGTTCCCACGCAGACATCGACGGACGCGCGCTGCCCACGGACGCCGGCAGCGCGGCGCTCCTCGCCTCGCAGACCTGCACCGCCTCGTTCGGCGACAACGTCGGCGAGCTCAACCAGCTCTTCGCGCGCGCCGACGGTGACGCCCTGCGCGTGTCGATCAGCGGCAACATCCCGGCCGACACCACGTCGCTCGACCTCTTCGTGGACGTGGATCCGGGCGCCGGCACCGGCCAGAACGTGCTGGTCACGTCGCACCTCCCCTCGCCTCCCGCCGGGCTTGCGCCGCTCCACGGAATGACGTTCGATGCTGGTTTCAGCCCGGACGCCCTGTACTACGTCAACACCACGGGCGGCACCACCTACGTGGACCGCGTATCGCTTCCGGGCGCCGGCACGCTGGCCGCCAAGGACTTCCGCGGCGCGGGCACGCTCAATTCCGGGCGCGGTGCGCTCACGGGTGGCGTCAATCCAAACTACGTGGAGGTGGCCATCGATTCCACGAACGCTGCCGGCATCACCGCGGCGAGCGTTGCGAATGCCGGCACCGCCGCCACCGGCTTCGAGTTGCGCATTCCATTCGCCGACCTTGGCCTCGCCGCGAACTTCAAGGGACGCATCGGGCTTGCGGCGTTCCTCCAGCGCACCGACGGCGCCGTGTCCAACCAGTGGCTCCCCGGCCTGCCGGCAGGAAGCGTGGACCCGGGGCTTGCGCCGAACATGAACAGCGTGCCCGGAACGCAGTTCGTCACCGTGGCACTCGGCCTTGCCGGCGACCTCAACGGCGACGGCATCGTGGCGGGCGCGGACCTCGGACTGCTGCTTTCCAACTGGGGCCCCGTGACGGCAGACCCCGCTTCGCGCGCCTCCGACCTGAACCGCGATGGCACGGTGGACGGCGCGGACCTCGGCACGATGCTCTCCAAGTGGGGACAGACGGCGGGCTGAGTACCGGGCGCGCCAGCGCGTTGAATCCTGCAGGCGCGGCAGCATCGAGCCGATGCATTGAACACATGCCCGCCGACCCGCACCAGCAGCACATGCTCCGCGCCATCGAGCTCTCGCGCCAGAACGTCTCCGCCGGCCGCGGCGGTCCGTTCGGAGCCGTGGTGGTGAAGGACGGCGTGGTGATCGGCGAAGGCGCCAACGCCGTCACCCGCACCAACGATCCCACCGCGCACGCCGAGGTGGAAGCGATCCGCGCCGCATGTGCGCGCATCGGCAGCCACGACCTCTCCGGGGCGGTCATCTACGCCAGCTGCGAGCCCTGCCCCATGTGCCTCTCGGCCATCTACTGGGCGCGGATCGGGCGGATCTACTTCGCGAACACCACCGCCGACGCCGCGGAGATCGAGTTCGACGACCGCTTCATCTACCGCGAACTCCAGAAGGACCCGGCCCAGCGCTCGGTGCCGATGATCCAGCTCATGCGCGACGAGGCACTACAGGCGTTCCGCGACTGGCGGGACAGCACCGACAAGGTCAGGTACTGACGCGCCGGGTAACTTTCCCGCACACCATGTCCACCGATATCTTCAACCCCATCCCGTTCTCGCAATGCATGGCCGCCATCTTCCTGGCCATCCTCTTCCTGCAGTCCGGCATCGACAAGGTCACCGACTTCGCCGGCAACCTCTCCTGGCTCCAGGGTCACTTCGCCAAGACGTTGTTCCGCGGGCAGGTGCGGAACATGCTGGTCACCATCACCATCGCCGAAGTGCTTGCCGGCGCGCTCTGCGCGGTCGGCGCGGTGCAGCTGGTGCTCTCCGGATCCACCACGTTCGCACAGTACGGCGCACAGGTGGCGGCCACCTGCATCGCGATGCTCTTCTTCGGGCAGCGCATCGCCAAGGACTACGCGGGCGCGGCCACGCTGGTGCCGTACTTCACGCTCAGCGTGGGTGCGGTGATGCTGATGCGGATGTGACGGCGCGAAACGCGCCCACGGTGCGAGCCAGCCGGCCCGCGCGTCCGATCACTGCTGCGGCTTGGTCACGGCTTCCATCACGCGTTCCAGGTTGAAGCTGCCGGGCTTCTGGCGGGGCGGGAACTCGCGGAAGCTCTGCAGCCACTGGCCCACGTAGGCACCTGCCGGGGCGATCATGAACATGTGCTCGAGGTACCAGCGCTGGTAGCCCACCGCGTGCTCGGAACGCGCACGCTCGAACGGATCCATGCGGAGGTTCGTGAGGATCGGCGCGCGCAGCTCGGTGAACGGCTTCTGCCACAC
>JBIIJH010000069.1:0-12732 GCA_044233905.1 Phycisphaerales bacterium | reverse complement strand
AACCGAACCACTGAACCGAAAGTCGCCCGCGCATCTGCGCGGGCGACTTTGATTCTTGCTTGGCCCTTCGGCCCGGGAATGCCTTGGGCTTACGGGGACTGCCGGCGGCTCACTTGGCGCGGACCGGGTTGTAGAACGGCATCTTGACGATCTTCGCGCCGGTGCGCATCTTGCCGAGGTCGATCTCGAACTCCGTGCCCTCGGCGGAGAGCTCGGTGGGCACGTAGCCCATGGCGATCACCTTGTCGAGCGTGGGGCTGAGGCAGCCGCTCGTCACGTGGCCGGCGTGCTCGCCGCCGCGGAAGATTCCCATGCCCTGGCGCGCCGCGCGGCGGCCTTCGACCTCGAAGCCCACCAGCGTGTGCTTGGTGCCCTCGGCCTTGATCTTCTGCAGCGCTTCCTGGCCGATGAAGGTGCCTTCGCGGCTGTCGCCCTGGCCCTTGTCGAGCTTCACGGCGAAGGAGAGGCCGGCGCTGATCGGGTCGATCTCCTCGGTGATCTCGTGGCCGTAGAGCGGCATCGAGGCCTCGGTGCGGAGCGAGTCGCGCGAGCCCAGGCCGCACGGACGGACCATGGCGTGGACGCCGTCCTTCTCGCGCAGGAGCATCGGCAGCACGAACTTGGCCACCGTGGAGCCCATGATGAGCTCCACCCCGTCCTCGCCGGTGTAGCCGGTGCGGCTCACCGTCAGCTTGGCGATCATCAGGCTCTTCTCGGCGAACCGGTAGCGCTTGAGCGTGGGGATCTCGCGGCTGAAGCCGCCCACCAGCTCCATCACCTTGGGGCCCTGGATGGCGGCCATGGCGGTGTCGGCGGTGACGTCCTCCATCTGGAAGGTCATGTTCTCGCGCTCCTTCACGGAGCGGAACCAGTCAAGGATCTTCAGGCGGTTGGAGGCGTTGACGACCATCATGTAGTCGTCCTCGTCGTAGCAATAGACCAGGACGTCGTCGCGGACGCCGCCGCGCTCGTTGCAGACCAGCGAGTAGCGCACCTGGCCCTTTTCCATGCCCAGGATCTGCCGGGTGCAGACCCGGTCGAGGAACTTGCGCGCATGGCGGCCGGTGAACTTCACGCGGCCCATGTGGCTGACGTCGAAGAAGGCCGCACCCGTCCGGCACGCGTGGTGCTCGTCGATGATCGAGCCGTACGACATCGGCATCTCCCAGCCGGCGAAGTCCACGAAGCGGGCGCCGCGCTCGGCGCTCCAGGGGTGGAAGGGAGTACGGGCGAGGGTTGCGGTGGTCATGGTCCGGCAAGGGTAGCCGAAGCGCTTGCTGCGCGGCTATCCTCGAGGCCCGAGCATGCCCCGAAGAGAAGACCGAACCCCCCGCTGGACGCCCCGTCCCGGCGGCGGCGGACGCCGGCGCATGACTGCCGCGCTGGCGCTCCTCATGGCGCTCCTCGTCGGCGCGCGCGCATGGGCGCTCGACCTCGAGGACGAGACGCTCGCAGACCGGCCCGTCTCCTCCATCCGGATCGTGATCCGCAGCAAGAAGCTCGCCAGCGAGCAGGAGATCCGCAACAACCTCCGCATCGCGACCGGCCAGCCGTTCGATGCCAAGGTGGTCAAGGCGGACGTTTCCACGCTTTACCGTCTCGGCCGCTTCGGCCAGGTGACCGCCGATGCCACCATCCTGCCCGACGGCTCGGTGGAGGTCGGCTACACGGTGGAAGAGCAGCAGATCGTCGACAGCATCGACTTCGCCGGCAACTACGTCATCACCGACCAGGAACTGCGCAAGGCGGTGCCGCTGACCACCGGCGCGCCGCGCGACGACTTCCTGCTCGAGCAATCGGTGTTCCGCATCAAGGAGCTCTACAAGGGGCGCGGCAACTACCTGGTGGAGGTCAAGGTCGACGAGACCAAGATCGACCAGGGCCTGATCCTCTTCCAGATCATCGAGGGACCGCGCGTCCGCATCAAGGAGATCGAGTTCGTCGGCAACGAGGCGTTCCCCGCCGAGCAGCTGGAGGCGCAGCTCAAGACCAAGCCGTGGGTGTTCCTCTTCCGAAAGGGCGAGCTGGACGAGGACCTCCTGGTGGAGGACGTGGCCACGGTGGACCGCTTCTACAAGGACCGCGGCTACGTGGACGTGCGCGTGGATCGCCGCATCGAGCTGAGCAACGACCAGCGGGAGTCGAAGATCGTCTTCGTGGTCTCGGAAGGCCGCCAGTACCGCCTGCGCGATGTCGTGATCAAGGGCGAACAGGGCGCGCCGCCGCGGGTCATGACCCGCGAGCAGGTGGGCAACCTGGCCATCATCCAGCGCGGCGACCCGTTCCAGCGCAACCTGATCGAGAAGACCAAGCAGGCGATCGAGCAGGCCTACCAGGTGATGGGCTTCATCGACGCGCGCGTGGCCGACAACTGGGTCCGCGTGGGCGAGGAGCCCGAGGTGGACCTCCTGCTCTCCATCCGCGAGGGCGGGTCGTTCAGCACCGGCCTGGTTGACGTGCAGGGCAACTACGTGACGCGCGACAAGGTGATCCGCCGGCTGGTCCGCTTCCAGCCCGGTCGCCCGATGGACGGCCGCGAGATCAAGAACACCACCACGCGCCTCGAGCGCTCCGGACTCTTCCGCGACCCGCGCGTGACGCCGCAGGCCCCCGACGAGGAGGACAAGTCCGCGCGAGACGTGCTGGTGGAGATCAAGGAGAAGCAGACCGGCTCCGTGAACTTCGGCGTGGGCGCAGGAACCGACAGCGGCCTCTTCGGCGAGATCAGCCTCAAGCAGCAGAACTTCGACCTCGCGGACTATCCGCGCAGCGCCGACGAGTTCTTCGGCGGCCGCGCCTTCCGCGGCGCCGGCCAGACCTTCAACCTGTCCATCGCGCCCGGCATCGAGGTCAGCAACTACAACGTGTCCATCGGCGACCCGCACCTCCTGGACAGCGACTGGGGCGGCAACGCGGGCATCAACTACCGCACGCGCTTCTACGACCAGTGGGAGGAAGAGCGAGCCACCGCGATCTTCGGCATCAGCACGCGCATCGGCGACTTCTGGAGCTTCTCCGCGAATCCGCGCATGGAGATGGTGAAGCTCACCGACTTCGACTCCACGACACCGGTGGAGGTCTGGGAGCAGCGCGGCCCCACCTACAACAGCGCCATCATGTCGCAGCTGACGCGCACCGAGGTGGACAACCCGATGCGCCCGGGTCGCGGCTCGCAGATCGAGCTGCAGGCCGGCTACCACGGTGCCTTCGGCGGCGATTTCTACTATCCGCAGGCCGGCATCAACCTGACGCAGTTCTTCACCACCTACGAGGACTTCCTGGGTCGCAAGCAGATCCTCCGCCTGCGCACGCAGTGCTCGTACATCTTCTCGGAGAACGCTCCGGTCTACGAGCGCTGGTACCTCGGCGGACGCACCCTGCGCGGCTTCGCCTTCCGTACCGTCAGCCCGAAGTCCAGGCAGTCGATCGGCGACAATCCGCCCAGCACCTTCTACGACAACCCGACGCGCAACCCGATCGGCGGCAACTTCCTGTTCTTCGCCGGCGCACAGTACGAGGTGCCGGTGATCGGCGAGTTCCTGGCGGTGGTGGCGTTCGTGGACAGCGGTACCGTCAACAACGACGGCTGGCTGAGCGAGTACCGCGTGGGCGCCGGCCTGGGAACGCGCATCTACATCCCGCAGTTCGGCCAGGCGCCCATCGCGCTCGACTTCGCGTTCCCGGTGATGAAGCAGCAGAACGACGAGGAGCAGATCTTCAGCTTCACGATCGACCTGCCGTTCTAGGCGTGCCGGTCCGGGCCGGTCGTTGCGTACACTCCCGGGATGAGCACCAACCGAACACTCGCAGGCATGATCGTCGCGGCCGCGGCCGGCGCGGTCGTCGCAGCCACCTCCTACAACGCCGGCGCCAACGCGCGCATGGCGCCGAGCCCGACCCGCGTGGCCACCGTCGACCTGGTGAAGGTGATCGAGCGCCTCGACGAGCGCGCCGACTGGGAGGTGCAGATCACCGCCCTCGGCAAGAAGATCCAGGACGAGTACTCCGCCAAGCGCAAGGCGCTCGAGGAGATGGCCCGGAAGATGGAGAGCGCAAGCGAGGCAGAGCGCCTGGAGCTGCGCGACAAGCTGGCCTACGAGCAGCTGCAGATGGAGCAGTGGGAACGCCTCAAGAAGATCGAGGTGGACCGCGAGCGCGCCCTCATGTGGCAGAGCATGTACCGCAACGTCCGTGCCGAGAGCCAGAAGCTGGCCGAGGCCGAGGGCTGGGACATGCTGCTCGTCAATGACGGCGTCAGCGAGATCCAGCTGCAGCGCGACTCCAAGACCCCGCTCGAGAACCAGGCGCAAGAGCAGATCGTCCGCCGCCGCGTCCTCTACGCGGCCAAGTCCACCGATGCCACCGACTCGCTGGTGGTGCGCATGAACAATGCACGCGGCGCCGCCAAGGCCGCCGCCCCCGCCTCAGGCGCCGCGGCCCCCGCGCCCGCTGCCGGCGCGAAGTGATCGCGCCGCATCCCCCCAGACCACGGAACAACGACATGCGAAGGAACACCGACATGCGAACCTCGCCCCAGACACTCGCCACCGTCGCCCTCGGCATCGCCGTCGGCGTGCTCGCGGCCGCCGCCGCCTTCCCCGACCGCCCGGCCCGCGTCGGCAGCGTCGACATCGAGCGCATCTTCACCTCGCTCGACGAGCAGAAGTCCTCCGAGGCATCCATCAAGGAGCTCGGCGAGAAGATGGCCGGCGAGAAGGACAAGCTGAGCCGCGCGCTCCAGGACCTCAACGGCGAGCTCGAGAGCTACAAGCCGGGCACCCCGCCCTACAACGAGACCCTCAAGAAGGTCGAGGGCGCCATCGGCGCCATGAGCGCACAGGACCAGTTCGGCCAGCTGAAGGTGGAGGCCGAGCGCGCCAACGCCATGCGCTCGCTGTACGTGCGCGTGCGCGAGGCGGCCGCCGCAGTGGCCAAGGAATCGAACATCGATTACGTGATCATCAACGACTCGATCCCGCCGATCGAACCTGCCGGCTTCGCGGCGACCCGCCAGCAGCTGGCGATGCGCCGCATGCTGTTCGCCAACGGCGAAATGGACATCACCGACGCGGTGATCGGCAAGGCCAACGCCGACTTCAAGTCCCGTGGCGGCAAGGTCCCGCCGCCGCCCGCCGCACCCGTGGCAGCACCGAAGCCGTGAGCGCCACCGTGCACACCTCGGGATCGATCGCCGCGCTCGTGGGCGGCACGCTCGTCGGCCCGGCAGACCTGCCGGTGCGCGGGCTCGCTGCCCTCGGCGACGCCGAGGCGGACCAGCTGACGTTCGTGGTGGACCTGGCCAATGCCAACCGTTGGCCTTCTTCGCGCGCAAGCACGGCGATCGTGACGCGTGGCGTGGCGATCCCGGGGCATGACCCGGCGGTGCGCGCGCTCATCGAGGTGGACAGCGCGGACATCGCGATGATCCCCGTGCTCGAGCTCTTCTTCGCGGGCGACCCGCTGCCCGCACCCGGCATCGCCGCGAGCGCCCACATCGATCCCACCGCGAAGCTCGCGCCCGATGTGCGCGTTGCGCACGGCGCCGTGATCGGCGCACGCTGCACCGTGGGTGCCGGCGCATCCATCCATGCCAACGCCGTCCTCTACGACGACGTCCACGTCGGTGCCCGCAGCATCATCCACGCCGGCGCCAGCATCCGCGAGCGCTGCGTCATCGGCGCACGCTGCATCGTCGGCCCGAACGCCGCGATCGGCGGCGACGGCTTCGGCTACCGCGCCAGCCCCGACGGACGCTCGGTGCTCCGCGTGCCGCACCTCGGCAACGTGGTGCTCGAGGACGACGTCGAGATCGGCTCCTGCACCTGCATCGACCGCGGCAAGTTCGGCGCCACCCGCATCGGTGCCGGCAGCAAGATCGACAACCTCTGCCAGATCGCGCACAACGTCCAGATCGGGCGCATGTGCATGATCAGCGGGCACACCGGCATCGCCGGCAGCGCGGTCCTCGGTGACGGCGTCCAGATGGGCGGCGGCGGCGGCCTTGCGCCGCACATCCACATCGGTGCCGGCGTGCGGATTGCCGCCCGTGCCGCGGTGATGTCCAGCATCCCCGCCGGGGAGACCTGGGGCGGTTACCCCGCGCAGGAGATCCGGCACGCGTTGCGGGAGGAAGCCGCGCTCCGTAGACTTGCCGCCTCGGCCAAGCCATTGCTGAAGCTCCTGAAGGACCAGTAGTCCGCCGCGCGTGGCGCGGCAGGCACGCCCCGCCGCCACCCGCCCCGCCGTGACCGCCACCCCACTGCCGCTCCCTCGGTCCGCCGACCGCGCCGTCCCCAGCGGGACGCCGCGCCAGCGAACCGTGGCCGCACAGGCATCGGTGTCCGGCAAGGGGCTCATGCTCGGGCGCGAAGCCACGCTCACCATCCTGCCTGCGCCGCCCGACAGCGGCATCGTCTTCGAGCGCACCGACCTCGAGCGCCCGGTGATCATCCCCGCGCTCGTCTCCAACGTGGTGCCCAACGCGCGCCGCACCACCCTGAAGGCGGGCGACGTCACCATCGAGACCGTCGAGCACTGCATGTCCGCGCTCCGCGGCATGGGAATCGACAACGCGCTCCTGCGCCTGAGCGGCCCCGAGCTCCCCTGCGGCGACGGCAGCGCGATGCCCTTCGTCGACGCCATCCGCGCCGCCGGCGTGGCCGAGCAGGACGCCCCGCGCCGCATGTTCCGGCTGACCGAGATGGTCACCGTGGAGGAAGGCGACGCCTCCATCACCGCCATCCCGGCCGAGGGCGCCGGCGGCATGCGGGTGATGTACGACCTTGACTACGGGCCCAACGCCACGCGCATTCCGCACCAGGCGTGGAGCTTCGACCCGTCCCGCGACGACTACGTCAACGAGATCGCGCCGGCGCGCACCTTCTCCCTGAAGGAGGAGGCCGAGGCGCTGTGGCAGGCCGGACTGTGCCGTCACCTCACGCCGCGGGACGTGCTCGTCATCGGCGAGGACGGCCCCATCCAGAACGAATACCGCTTCCGCGAGGAGCCGGTCCGGCACAAGGTGCTCGACGCCATCGGCGACCTTGCGCTCGTTGGCACCATCGTGGAATGCCAGGTGGTGGCGAACCGCTCCGGCCACGGCCTGAACCGCCAGCTGGGCATGAAGCTCCTGCGCCTGGTGCAGCGCGATCGCCAGGCACGCATGCTGGTGGAAGGCCGCGCCATGGACGCGCGCGCCATCGGCCGCCTGATGCCGCACCGGTTCCCGATGCTTTTGGTGGATCGCGTGCTGGCGCTCGAGCCCGGCCGCCGCGCCACGGGCGTGAAGAACGTCACCATCAACGAGCCCTTCTTCCAGGGCCACTACCCGGGCACGCCGATCATGCCGGGCGTCCTGATCGTCGAGGCGCTGGCGCAGATGGGCGGCCTGCTCCTGAGCCAGACGCTTGAGCACACCGGCAAGGTGGCCGTCCTGCTCTCGCTCGACAAGGTCAAGCTGCGCAAGGCGGTGACGCCGGGCGACCAGCTGGTCCTCGAAGTCGAGACCATGCGCGCCACCAGCCGCAGCGCGGCCGTGAAGGCGCGCGCCATGGTCGGCGAGAAGGTGGCTGCCGAGGCGGAGATCCGCTTCATGATGGTCGACCAGGATTTCGAGTGAGCCGGGATTTCGAGTGAGCCAAGCCATGTCCATCCACAGCACCGCCATCATCGATCCCAGCGCGCGCATTGCGCCCACCGCCGAGATCGGCCCGTGGTGCATCGTGGGCCCCGAGGTCTCGATCGGCGACGGCACCGTCCTGCAGAGCCACGTGGTGGTGGAGTCGCACACGCGCATCGGCCGCCAGAACCGGGTGTTCCCGTTCGCGTACCTCGGCGGCACGCCGCAGGACAAGAAGTTCACCGGCGAGAAGGTCTGGTGCGAGATCGGCGACCGCAACCTGATCCGCGAGCACGTCACCGTGCACCGCGGCACGGAGAACGGCGGCGGCTGGACGCGCATCGGCAGCGACAACCTGATCATGGGCACGGTGCACGTGGCGCACGACTGCATCGTGGGCAACGGCTGCATCCTGGCCAACAACGTGATGCTGGCCGGCCACTCCGTGGTGCAGGACAACGCGAACGTCGGCGGCGGCGCTGGCATCCACCACTTCGTGGTGATCGGCACCTGCGCATTCGTGGGCGCCATGGCACGCGTCAGCATGGACGTGCCGCCCTTCATGATCGTCGAGGGCAACCCTGCCGAGGTGCGCGGGCACAACCACATCGCGATGGCGCGCCGCGGATTCACCGAGACCGACATCGAGGCCATGAAGGAGGCGTACAAGCGCCTCTTCCGCGACCGCGGCGGCATGCTCGCCGAGAAGATCAGCGGCCTGATGGCCAAGTACCCGGGCGTGCGGTCGGTGGAGATCCTGGTCAACGCGGTGAACGCGCAGGCCCGCGGCGTCCATGGACGGTCGCTCGAGACGCAGCGGCTGGATGATCGGCGCGGCCGGCGGGACTGAGCGCAAACGAGCAGCCGGGGAATGGCCACGGTCGCCTTGCCGGGCGGGTGGTGTGGCGGTCGCGCAATGCCGATCCCGCAGGGGACTGGCCCCGTCGCCTTGCGGGGCGGGCGGCAGGGCGCCGCCCGTGCCCCTCCGGCGAGGGGGCCAGGCACCCGCTGCGCCGATGGCGTCGGTTCGGCAATGGCCTCACCGCCGCTGGTGTGTGCATGCATGCTGCGTGAATGTCACGTGTGCGAGCACCCGCAGCGAGCACGGGACCCCTGGCCCGAGGCGTCGACAAGCGCGAAGTCCGGCAGCATGAGAACCGAATACTCCCGGGTGCCTCCCGGACGAGCGGTTGTCGTCGAGGCCGAGAGGAGCCGGGTGGAGCGAGGCCGTCCGCGGGACAGGGGTCCCGCGCGCAGCGGAGGGTGCGGTCAAACTTCGAACAGCCCCACCGGCGTACTGGCCCCGTCGCCTTGCGGGGCGGGCGGCATGGCGCCGCCACTGCCCCTCCGGCGAGGGGGCCAGGCGCGGTGCGCTCCAATGGCGTCGGTTCGGCAATGGCCTCACCGCCGCTGGTGGGGCGGGAGCCCCCCGCGGCTATGCTCTGCGCCATGAACGCCTCGCCACGACATGAGAAGGTGGACGAGATCATGGAGCGCGCCGAGACGGCGCTGCGCCGGTCCCAGTGGTTCGAGGCCGAGCGCCTTGCCCACCGCGCCATGGAACTCGCCCGCAGCCAGGAAGACTTCGCGCTCCTGGCGCGCGTTGCCCTGCCCCTGCAGGAAGCGCGCCGCCAGCGCATCCAGGAGGCGATCGGCAACAAGAAGATCACCATCCTGCAGTCGGACATCACCGAGGACATGCCGCTCAAGCCGGGCTGCTACCTGGTGCAGCCGCCTGCGGTGGGCGCCGATGCGCGCCGCCTGCGCCTCGCCGCGCTGCGCCGCGAGATTCCCATCGCCATCCTCTGCCGCGAACCGCTCTCGCGCATGAAGCTCTGCCCGATCGTGGCCATCGGCCAGATGACCGTGCGCGCGCGCATCGATCCGCCGAAGGACTGGGAGAAGCCCGACCACAAGTGGTTCGTCGGCGCCATGGAAGCGCTCGGCGACGCGGCGATCGAGATGCTCGACACGGGCCTCGAGCTCGACCGGCAGATCGACTTCCTGCTCGGCGCGCTCGACGCGGTGCCCGACCACGAGAAGCTCCACCAGGCGCTTGCCGCGGTGTGCAAGGAAGCCTCCAAGGGCTTCGTGCGCAGCACCACTGCCAGCGAGCTCGAGGCGGAACTCGAGGCAGCGATCGAAGACCCGGAGATCGCCGCCGAACTCGGCGAACCGGCTCCGAAGAAGCGCCGCGGCGACGCCGAGGACTGAGTCCTTCGCGCTGCGTCAGCGCCAGTCCAGGCCCTCGTGCAGCGAATTCAGGTTGCGCGCGCCCTCCGGGCCGACGATCACCATGTCCTCCACGCGGATGCCGCCGTGCGCCTTGCCGTACAGGCCGGGCTCGATGGTGAGCGCATCCCCCGTCACGAGCGCGGGGCCCTTGAAATCCAGGAGCGGCGGCTCATGCACGTCGAGGCCGATGCCGTGGCCGGTGCCGTGCGTCATGCCGCACCATGAGTCGGGCGCGTCGGCCGGCGGCATGCCGCTTGCGAACCCATGCGCGTGGATCACGCCGAGCGTGGCGCGGTGAACGTCCTCGCCGGTGGCACCCGTGCGCACCGCGGCGGTGGCGGCGCGCTTGGCCTCCACCACGACGGCGTGCATGCGCCGCACCTCGGGGTGCAGCTCTCCGTTCACGACGGTGCGCGTGCAGTCGCCGTTGTAGAGGGTCTTCTGGCAGCGCGGGAAGATGTCGACGATCACCGGCTGCCCGGTGCGCAGGTCGCCGTGGCCGTGCTCATGGCAATCGGCCGCCTGCGGACCGCAGGCGACGATGGACGGCGGATTCGCGAACCCCAGGCGCAGGAGATGCACGTCGATCATGAAGCGCAGGCGCTCCGCGGAGAGGCGCTCGCCGTCGTGCAGCAGGACGCCGTTGCGATCGGGCGCCGCGCGGGCCACGGTCTCGCAGGCCATGCGCATGGCATCCTCGGTGGCCCGTTGCGCGGCGTGGAGCCATTCCACTTCCTGGGCATCCTTGGAACGGCGGCTGAGGACGCCCATCTGCGGGTCGTACTCGAGCGAAATGCCCGCCTGGCGCAGGTGGTCGGCGTAGATGAGGGGGAGCGTGCGGTCGGACACCACGCGGCCCACGTGCTGGCGGCGCATGCACTCGGCAACGGCCTGGGCGGTGGCGGTCTCGCGGTCGCCGGAGAGGCCGACGGCGGGCTCGAAGTCGCGCGGGCACGCCACGGCATCGGCGCGGGCGTGCTGGCGCGCGCGACCCATCTCGATGTCACGGCAGATGAATATGCGGTGCGGCGGCTTGCCGTCGTGGATGAACTCGACGCACGCGGCGGGGTCGCCGACGTTGAAGCGCACGGCGTGGAAGAGCGTCTTGTTGGTGGCCGGGATGCCGGCGATCAGGCGGGCGGTGAGCATGGGCGCAGCATAGAAACGACCCCGGCGCAATTGCGCCGGGGTCGAGGAGAGCATGGTTCCGCGAGTCGTGATTCCGCTCAGGCGCGGCGACGGCGGGCGATGAGGCCAGCCAGTCCGACGAGGGCGACGGCACCCGGGGCGGGGACGACGTTCACGTTCATGGTGAGGGTGGAGAGCGGGGAGGTGCTGGCCTGGCCCTGGAACACCGAGAGCTCAAACTTGTAGTTACCGTTCGCCATCGGATCAAAGGCGAGGCCGTCCCAGAGACCAGCGGTCGTGCCGGACTGGGCAGACGACAGCTGCAGGAAGTCGAAGCTGCCCACCCAGGCGTTCTGATAGACGGGGTTGGAGTCACCAGTGGGCGTACCCGGGAAATCTCCGGAGAGCGCAGCCATGCCGAATGCCGTGGTTCCCCAGTTGCCGTTCGGACCGGTGATCCGCATCGACCAGTACAGGTTGTCGTTCGCGCTGGGCTGCATACCGTCCATGGTCACGCTCCAGATGAAGTTCCACGTCGGGGCGTTGGCCGAGCCGTTCGGGCCGACGTTCGTGCCAGCCTGCGCCTCCCAGGTGCCGTCGCCCTTGTACTGCGTATTGGGGTTCTGTCCGAAGTAGCTGATGGACTTCATGCCGAGGGTCAGTGCCTTGCCGCTCACAACGGTGTTGCTGTACCAGAAGTCGTTGTTGCCGATGCCGTTGCCGACGTTGAAGGCAATGTTAGAGGTGCCGGTGCTCAGCGTGCCGTACTGCGGAACAACGTCAGCCGACGCAAACGACGAAACGGACAGCGCGATCGCAACGGACGAAATCAGGGTCGAGGTCTTCATGGTTCAACTCTCCGAAATGACTGGATGTGACTGAACTGGCGCGGAGGGTCCACACGGCCCACCGGCGGCGGTCACCCTGAAGGGGACCGTCCGCACCTGAGAAGGCGGAACTTCGCGTTCCCAGTGATCATGCCACGCCGCGAAATCTGCAGTTCGCGTTATCTGGTCAACGCCCGGTACTGGATCCTTCGCGGAGCGGCGTCCGCGGGAATGCCAAGCCGCCGACGACGGTCGGCCTCGTACGCGGAGTAGTTCCCGTCGAAGAAGAACACCTTGCTGTCGCCCTCGAAGGCCAGGATGTGGGTGGCCACGCGGTCGAGGAACCAGCGATCGTGGCTGATCACCACGCTGCAGCCCACGAAGTTCTCCATGCCTTCCTCCAGGGCGCGCATGGTGTTCACGTCCAGGTCGTTGGTGGGCTCGTCGAGGAGGATCACGTTGGCGCACTGCTTCAGCATGCGCGCCAGGTGCACGCGGTTGCGCTCGCCGCCCGAGAGGTTGCCGACGATCTTCGACTGGTCGGTGCCGGTGAAGCCGAAGCGCGCCACGTAGGCGCGGCTGTTGACCTCGACGCCGCCGAGCAGCATCTTCTCGCCGCCGTCGGAGATGGCTTCCCAGAGGTTCTTGTCGTTGGGCAGGGTCTCGCGGCTCTGCTCCACGTACGCGAGCTTCACGCTCTCACCGACGCGCAGCTCGCCGGAGTCCGGCTTCTCGGCGCCGATGATCATCCGGAACAGCGTGGTCTTGCCGGCGCCGTTCGGACCGATGATGCCGACGATGGCGCCCGCGGGGATGGAGAAGCTCACGTCGTCAAGCAGCAGCTTGTCGCCGTACGCCTTGCTGACGCCCTTGGCCTCGACCACCAGCGTGCCCAGGCGCGGGCCCGGCGGGATGAAGATCTCC
>JBIIJH010000068.1:0-12867 GCA_044233905.1 Phycisphaerales bacterium | reverse complement strand
CCTCTCGGGCCGCATCATCGCCGCGTTCCCCGAGCTCCTGAAGCCCGAACAGCGGATCGCCGACGCCCTCGCCGAGCTCGGCCGCATGTGCCTGACGCCCGAGGCCAACATCATCAAGCTCCCGAATATCAGCGCCTCGGTGCCGCAGCTCAAGGCCGCCATCGCCGAGCTCCAGAAGCAGGGCTACGCGCTCCCCGCCTACGTGGACGAGCCGAAGACCGATGCCGAGAAGGACGCCAAGGCGCGCTACGACCGCATCAAGGGCAGCGCCGTCAACCCGGTCATCCGCGAGGGCAACTCCGACCGTCGCGCGCCGAAGGCCGTGAAGGACTACGCGAAGGCGAACCCGCACAAGATGGGCGCCTGGAGCCCCGACAGCAAGGCCCACGTGGCCTCCATGCAGGCGGGCGACTTCTTCGGCAACGAGAAGTCGGTGACGATTGCCGCGGCCACCACCGCGCGCATCGAGTTCGTCGGCGCCGACGCCGCGGTGACGGTGCTCAAGGATGGCCTCAAGTTCGAGGCCGGCGACATCGTCGACGGCACGTTCATGAGCCGCTCCGCGCTCACCGACTTCCTGGCGCAGCAGGTGGCCGATGCCCGCGAGACGGGCGTCCTCTTCAGCCTGCACATGAAGGCCACCATGATGAAGGTCTCCGACCCGATCATCTTCGGCCACGCGGTGCGCGCCTATTTCCGCCCCGTCTTCGAGAAGCACGCGGAAACCCTGGCGAAGCTCGGCGTGGACGTGAGCAACGGCTTCGGCGACCTGGTGGCGAAGATCGCCACGCTCCCCGAGGCCGAGCGCGCCGCCATCGCGGAGGACGTCCAGGCCGTGTACGCCGCCGGTCCGGCCATCGCCATGGTGGACAGCGACAAGGGCATCACCAACCTCCATGTCCCCAGCGACGTGATCGTCGACGCCTCCATGCCGGCCATGCTCCGCGAGGGCGGCAAGATGTGGAACGCCGAGGGCAAGACGCAGGACGCCAAGGCGGTGATCCCGGACCGCAGCTACGCGGGCATCTACCAGGCGGTGATCGATTTCTGCCGCGAGAACGGCGCGCTTGACCCGCGCACCATGGGCAGCGTCCCGAACGTGGGCCTCATGGCGCAGGCCGCCGAGGAATACGGCAGCCACGACAAGACCTTCCAGGCGAAGGCCTCGGGCAACATCCGCATCGTCGATGCCGCCGGCAACATCCTCATGGCCCACACCGTGGAGCAGGGCGACATCTGGCGCGCCTGTCGCGTGAAGGACGCGGCCGTGCGCGACTGGGTCAAGCTCGCGGTCACCCGTGCGCGCGCCTCGGCCACGCCCGCCATCTTCTGGCTCGACCAGTACCGCCCGCATGACGCCGAGCTCATGAGCAAGGTGCGCACGTACCTGGCGGAGCAGGACACCACGGGCCTCGAGATCCGCTTCATGGACCCCGCCGCCGCGTGCCGCTACACGTTGGCGCGCATGAAGGACGGCAAGGACACCATCTCCGTCACGGGCAATGTCCTCCGCGACTACCTCACCGACCTCTTCCCGATCCTCGAGCTCGGCACCAGCGCGAAGATGCTCTCGATCGTGCCGCTGATGAACGGCGGCGGCCTCTTCGAGACCGGCGCGGGCGGTTCCGCGCCGAAGCACGTGCAGCAGTTCCAGGCCGAGAGCAGCCTGCGCTGGGATTCGCTGGGCGAATTCATGGCGCTCGCAGCCAGCTTCGAGCACATGGCGCAGCGCACCGGCAACGCCAAGGCCGCCGTGCTGGCCGAGACCCTCGACGAGGCCACCGGCGAGTACCTCCGCAACAACAAGGGCCCGGCCCGCAAGGTGGGTGACCTCGACAACCGCGGCAGCCACTTCTACCTGACCATGTACTGGGCGCAGGCCCTGGCCCGTCAGACGAAGGACGCGGCGCTTGCCACACACTTCAAGCCGATCGCCGCCGACCTGACCTCCAACGAGGCGAAGATCGTGGCGGAACTCAACGGTGCGCAGGGCAAGCCCGTCGACATCGGCGGCTACTACCACCCGAGCCCGAAGCTCGTGGAAGCCGCCATGCGCCCGAGCGCCACGCTGAACGCGATCATCGGCCAGGAAACCGCCGCCGCCATGTGATCAGCCGGGGCCGGCGCCCCGGTCGTTGGCGAGCCGAACGGACTCGTGGGAGGATGCCACCCATGGCACTTTCCGCGCTCGCGCTCGTTGTTGCCCTCACGCTCGCTCCCGCCGCGGTTTCCCCGCCGGCGCCCGTTGCCGGCCGGACCGTCCAGCCGCTCGACGAGGGCTGGCAGTTCTTCCGCGCCGACGTGACGCGCTTCGACGAGGTCACCAACTGGAGCACGGTGACGCTGCCGCACTGCTGGAACGCCACGGACGCCGAGACCGGCTCGGGCTGGTACGCGGGCATCGGCTGGTACCAGCGGAACCTGGGGACGCTGGAAGCCGCGAAGGGCCGCCGCGTGGTGGTGCGCTTCGAGGCCGCGGGCTCCGTGGCCGAGGTGTTCGTCAATGATCAGCGCGTCGGCGAGCATCGCGGCTCCTACGGCGCATTCGCCTTCGATCTGACCGACTCGATCGCCTTCGGCAAGCCGAACATCCTGCGGGTCAAGGTGGACAACCGCGCGCGCAAGGACGTGCTGCCCGTCAACGACTACCTCTTCACGATCTTCGGCGGCCTGTACCGGCACGCACAGCTCATCATCCAGGACCCGGTCCACGTGACCGCGTGCGACCACGGTTCAAGCGGCGTGGCGCTGGCGCAGTCCGCGCTCGATGCCGCGCACGGCACGCTCGACGTCACTGCCAAGCTGCAGAACTCGGGCGCGCGCGCCGCGGACATCACCATGCGCGTGAACGTGACCGATGCCGCGGGCGTGGTGGTGGCATCGGAGGCACGCGAGGTGGCGCTCCAGCCGGGAACCGTGGTGCCCACCACGGTCCGCGTGGATGTCCCGAAGCCGCACCGCTGGAACGGTCGCCGCGACCCGTACCTCTACGGCGTGGCGGTGGAAGTGGTGTCCGGTGGCATGGTGGTCGACCGCGTGGCCGAGCGCTGGGGATTCCGCACCTGCGAGGTGGATCCCGCGAAGGGCTTCATCCTGAACGGCGAGCCGTATCCGCTGCGCGGCGTGTGCCGCCACCAGGAACGGCAGGGCAAGGGCAATGCCATGACCGCCGAGGACGAGGCCGAGGACATGGCCTTCGTCCGCGAGATCGGTGCCACCAGCGTGCGCCTTGCGCACTACCAGCAGTCGGACAACATCTACCGCCTCTGCGACGAGCTGGGCATCCTGGTGTGGGCCGAGATCCCCTTCGTCAACGCGGTCACCGGCGAGGAAGGCCCCAATGCGCACGAGCAGCTGGTGGACATGATCCGCCAGGCGCGCAACCATCCGTCCATCTTCGTGTGGGGCCTGCACAACGAGGTCTACGGCAAGCGCGCCACCGACCAGGCGCCGGCGCTGACCCGCGAACTCCACGACCGCGCCAAGCTGGAGGACCCGTGGCGCCCCACGGTGGCGGTCACCGGTTCCGGCACGCCCGTGCAGCCCACCACGTACATCGCCGACCTGCAGGGCTTCAACCGCTACATCGGCTGGTACGAGGGAAGCGATCCGCTGAAGCTCGAGGCATGGATCCAGAAGATCCGCGCGGAGCGCCCCGACGACCGCGTGTGCATCGCGGAGTACGGTGCCGAGGGAAATGTCGCGCAGCAATCGGCCGCCATCCCCGAGCCGTTCCCGGATCCGGTGAAGGGCCAGTACTTCCCGGAGATCGTGCAGACGCGCTACCACGAGGCGCAGTGGAGCATCATCGAGCGATACCCCGCCATGTGGGGCTCGTACGTCTGGAACCTCTTCGACTTCACCGTGCCGCTCTGGAACCGGGGCGGGGTGCCCGGCCGCAACCAGAAGGGGCTGGTCACCTACGACCGCGCCGTGCGCAAGGATGCGTTCCACTGGTACCGCGTCAACTGGAGCGACGAGCCCGCGGTGCACGTGGCCGACCTGCGCATCCCGCGCACGGCGGGCACGGCGTTTGACCTTCCGGTTTACGCGAACCGCCCGGGGGTGAAGCTCATGATCGATGGCGCCGAGGTTGCACCGCTCCAGGACGGCGTGAACCGCTGCCATCGCTGGGCGCGCGGCATCCGGCTGGCGGCGGGTCGCCATCGCGTGGAGGCGACCATTCCGGCGGGCGGCGGTTCGCCCGCGGTCACGGAGACGACGGAGATCGTGGTCAAGGAGTGACTGCGCAGCGCTGAACGGCTCAGGCGCGTTGCCGGCCGATGCGGTCTGCCTCGCGGATGGCACTGGCGACCATGTCGGCGGTGACCGGGAACGGCTCGTTGTGGATCCACTCGCCGGGGATCACGCTTCGCGCCGCGATGCGCGCAAGCATGGCATCGTCGAGGTTCGCCAGTCCGATCGCTTCCAGCGTGGTCGGCAGTCCGACGGACCGGCAGAACGCCAGCACCTGCGCAATTTCCTCCGCAGGTGCCTGTTCCAGCACCAGCTGGCAGAGCGTGCCGAACGCCACCTTCTCGCCATGCAGATAGGCGTGGACCTCGGGTGCCTCGCACAGGCCGTTGTGGACGGAATGCGCACCGGCCAGCCCTGCCGACTCGAATCCCAGGCCGGAGAGCAGGGTGTTCGCCTCGATGATCCGCTCGAGCGCGGGCGCCGGGACGGGGCCCGGGGACTTCATCGCCTGCACGGCGGCCACGCCGTCTTCCTGCAGCGTGCGCCAGCAGAGTTCGGCGATCGCCGCCACCGCGTGCGTGCATGCACCGCCGCCCATGTTGCGCGCTCCGCTCCGGATGCAGGCGCGCGCCTCGAACCAGGTGGAGAGCGCATCGCCCATGCCGGCCACCAGCATGCGCAGCGGCGCGGCGGCGATCACCGAGGAATCCACCAGCACCAGCGCCGGGTTGCGGTCGTGCTTTCGGGCGGACTCCACCTTGCCCGACTCGGTGTAGATGACGGAGATGGCGCTGCAGGGCGAGTCGGTGGATGCGATGGTGGGGCAGATGACCGCGGGCACGGAAAGTTCCGCGGCCACCGCGCGGCCGGTGTCGAGCGCCTTGCCGCCGCCGGCGGCGACGATCACCTGGGCGCCGATCGCTTCCGCGGCAGCGCGCGCGCGGGCGATCTCCGGGACGCTGCATTCGCCGCCGAAGGCATAGACGCCGTAGGACATGTTCACTGCGCCGAACGTTGCGGCCCACGTGGATTCCAAGTCGCGCCGTGCCGACTTCCCCGCCAGGATGCATACCGGTCCACGCAGGCCAAGCCCCGCCATTTCCTGTCCCAGCGTTGCGGTCACCCCGGGACCCTGCGTGTAGCGAAGCGGCGATGCGAACACGGTGTGCATCCGGTGAGCGTATCGGACGGCCTGCGTGCATCGTGCGGCAGGTCCCGGCAACACGGGGAATCCGCCCCGTAGATCCGCCTCCGCGGCGCGGCCATCCTGCACCTCATGCGCGACGACCGTCTCCACGACGCCGGCCGACTGATGGACGCCTTCGCGGTCCGCACGGGCATCGGCAGCGCCGGTGACCCCGCGCGCCGCTACCTCTGGACCGATGCCTACGCCGTGATGGCGTGGCTCGGCCTGTGGCGAGCCACGGGAGACGAACTGCACCTTGACCGTGCGCTACGCACCGTGGACCTGGTCCACCACCACCTCGGGCGCCATCGCCCGGACGACGCGCGCGACGGCTGGATCAGCGGGCTCGGCGAGTCTGCCGGACGCGCGCGGCCCACGGCGGGCGGACTGCGCATCGGCAAGATGCTTCCCGAACGCGCCGCCGGGCAGCCGCTCGAGGAACACCTGGAATGGCGCCGCGACGGCCAGTACTTCCATTACCTCACGCGGTGGATGCACGCGCTGCATCGCTTGACCGTGTTCACCGGCGATGCCCGTTGGATCCGCATGGCTGTTGACCTTGGCTGTGCGGCGCACGCGGGGTTCGTGCATGAGCATGGCCCACGCGGGAGCAAGCGCATCCACTGGAAGATGAGCATCGATCTCTCGCGCCCGCTCGTCGATTCGATGGGGCACCTTGATCCGCTCGACGGGCTGGTGGCCTTCGGTGCGGTGCGCGCGCTGGATCGCCACGGGAACTCCACGCTCGACAGCCTCGACATGGCCGTCGCCGACATGCAGCGCATCTGCATGGAGATTCCCGATTGGGCCACCGCCGATCCCCTCGGCCTCGGCGGCCTGCTCATGGAGACCGCGCAGCTGGGAGAGCTGTCGGTGGCGGGCGAGGTCACCACCGATGGATTGCTGCCTCGGCTCCATCGCGACGCCCTGCGCGGGCTTGCCGCATTCGCCGGCAGCCGTCGATTGTTCGAGCCACTGGAAGATCGCCTGGCATTCCGCGAACTCGGCCTGGCACTCGGCCTGCGTGCGCTCGGCGATGCACCGGCCGTGGAGCGGTACATGCCCGTGGTGGAGCGCATCGAGGAAACCTGGCGGTATCCCGCCGCCCAGGCGCTGACCGGCTGGGGCTCGCACCTCGACATCAACGCCGTGATGCTGGCCTGCGCGTTGGTGCCGGATGCGGTGCTGACGCCGGTGGCCGACGCGGCGCATTCCCGGCTCGGCGGCGGCTGAGGGCCTACCATGGATGCTCCTGCCGATCGGCGGCAGGCCTCGACCACCGCCCTGGAGCATCCATCGCCATGCGCACCCGCCTTGCACTCGCCTTTGCCGCACTCGTCGCCTCCGCCGGACTGGCCATGACCGCTGCCGGTCCCGCCACGTTCTCGGGCGAGGCCTACCCGCTCGACACCTGCCCGGTCTCCGGCGAGAAGCTCGGCAAGGACGCGAAGGTGGTGGTCCTGGAAGGCATGAAGGACAAGACCCTCGACGGCACGCAGGTGAAGTTCTGCTGCGGCAAGTGCGCGGCGTCCTTCAAGTCCGAGCCGGAGAAGTACCTGCCCAAGATGAACGATGCCATCGTGAAGGCCTCGCCCGCCTATCCGCTGAAGGCCTGCCTCGTCATGCAGGACGATGCAATCGATGCGGATGCCAAGACGGTCGTCTGGCAGAATCGCGTCTACAAGTTCTGCTGCGGCAAGTGCATCAACAAGTTCAAGAGCGACCCGGCAAGGTTCGCCGCCGACTACGAGAAGCAGGTCGTTGCGGCGCAGAAGGCCTCTTACAAGGCGACCACGTGCCCCATCAGCGGCAAGCCCCTCGGCGACGGCGCCGCGGACGTGGTGGTCAACTGCACGCTGGTCCGCACCTGCTGCCCCGGCTGCGTGGACGGCGTGAAGGCCGACCCGAAGGCAGCCATCGCCAAGGTCAGCGGTGCAGCCGCGGCCGCACCGGCGGGCGCCCCGGCGGCCGACGGCAAGAAGTGATCAGCGTTTCCAACGCCTGAACATCAACGCCCGCGGCATATGCCGCGGGCGTTGTGCTTTTGTGAGCGGATTCACTCGGAGCGTGTGGCCGAGGATGCCTTGCCGCCTTGCCGCAACACCGCATCAACCAGGGCCGTCGCGCGGTCCGGAGCGCGATCCAGGTAGAGCGAAGGCTCCACGATCTCCAGTTCCATCAGCAGTGGTTGCCCGTCCGCGCCTCGCGCCATGTCCACGCGCGCGTAGGCGAGCGGCCCATGGCTGTGCGCCTTGGCGGCGTGCAGCACGCGCTCCGCCAATGCAAGCTCATCCGTCGCCGGTTCCGCCAGCCCCCGCGACTGCTCGGCCTGGCCCGCCCACCGCGCGCCCTTGTGGATGGCGTGCGAGAAGCGACCGCCGAAGTGCACCAGGTTGCTCTCGCCGTGCGCCACCACGCTTGCCAGGAGCGGCTGCACCAGCATGTCGCGGTCCGGGTGCGCTGCGCGGTGTGCGTGTGCGGCCGCGGCATCGCCGCGCGCCACCCGGATGGTGGCGAAGCTGCCCGCGCTCACCGCGGGCTTCACCACCACGTCGCCGAAGCGCTCGAACAGTTCGTCCCACGATGGCTCGGTGCCGTGCGGCACCACCACGGTCGGCACCACCGGGATACCGCTCGCTGCCAACTCCGCCAGGTACCGCTTGTGCAGGTTCCAGAGGATGGCAGGCAGGGGATTGATGAGCCGCGTGCGTGCCGCCACGTGGTCGAGCCACGAACGGAACGCGCGGAAGTGCGCCACGTAGTTCCACGTGCTGCGGATGAGCGCCACGTCGAAGGCGCTCCAGTCCACGGTGGCCTCATCCCACGCCACGGTCCGGGCTGCGCCACCGCGTGCGGCGAAGGCCGCCTCCAGGATCGGAAGATCCCAGTCGGGCCGCGGCATTTCCGTGCAGGTGACGAGGGCAACGCGCATGGCGCGGAAGGGTAGCGGCTCCGGTGTTATATGGACGTATAAATGCAAAAGAGAATCACAAACGAGCGATTGCCGCCGTAATCAAATCGTATATGATACGAATATGCTCCCGAGCGCACCGATCTCGCACACCCACCTTGCCATCCGCCGCCGCGCGCTCGGGTTGACGTTTCCGGCGCTTGCTGCGCGCAGCGGAGTCTCCGAACCGACGGTGAAGCGCATCCTCGGCGGTCACCTTGAAGAGGCGTCCTTCGCTAACGTCGCTGCCGTGGCAGCAGCGCTCGGCGCAGCGATTGTCGTGGATGAAGTCGATACGGACGATTTGCTGCGCGCCCAAGCTCGTGCGAAGGCCGAGGAAGTGGCGCGGCTGGTGCAGGGCACCAGCGCCCTGGAGAGTCAGGCAGTGGATGCAGATGCCTACCGACGGCTCGTTGAACGTTCGTACCACGAGCTCATGGCGGGCTCCAGGCGCCGGCTGTGGGGGCACTGATGTTCGATGTTCCGCCCATCCCCGGCCAGACGCCGATCGACGACATCTCCGGGCTCCGGCTGATGCACCTGCGCACCGTTGCCGAACTGAATGCCGCGGAGGCAGAGAACATTCGAACGGCCACGCTCAAGTACTTGGCATCGCGACCGAGCCCCCGGGCCGCGCGCTTCGATGTGGCATGGATGCGCACGCTCCACGTGGAGATGTTCGGCGAAGTGTGGTCCTGGGCTGGCACGTTCCGCAGGCGAGAGACCAACGTCGGTTCCTTGCCGCACCTCATCGAGACCGAGTTGCATGCGCTGGCGGATGATCTTCGCGCGTGGTACGGCTCCCAGATGCCGCTTCTTGAACAAGCGGTGCGATTGCACCACCAGTCAGTCCTGATTCACCCATTTCCCAATGGAAACGGCCGTTGGTCCCGCATGCTCTCCAACATTTGGCTGCGGCGCCATGGCGGGCGGGCCGTCGAATGGCCGGAGGCCACCATCGGTACTGCCAGCGCTGTGCGCGAGGAGTACCTCGCGGCGGTGCGGGCCGCCGATCGCGGCAATTTCGTGCCGTTGATCTCGCTTCACCAACGCTTCATCCCCGGGCCACCCCCTACACGTTGATACGATCGTTGCTCCTCGCAATTCATCTGCCATGAACTTCCATCGATCCATCGCACTCTCCTCCCGCGCCCTCGCCATCGTCGTGCTCGCCCTCGCTGGCGCGTTCGCTCCCGTGCGTCCAGCCGCCGCCGCGCCACAGGATGCCGAAGCGGTGATGCAGATCCCGGAAGCGGAGGCCGTGGCCCGCGGCAGCGACACGCCGCGGAATGCCGCGTACACCTTCATCGTGCTGGCCCGCGACGGCGAGTGGGATGACGCCGCCGACATGCTGCAGATTCCCGCAGCCGGCTGGCCCGCGGGTACCGATCCCGTGGAACTGGCGCGTGCGTTGAAGGGAATCATGGACCACCGGCTCTGGCTCGACTTCCCGAGCCTCCCCGGTCGCGAGGCCAATGCGGAGAACCGCGCCAGCGCCACCATCGGCGTGGTCGACTGTGCCGATGCCGTCCTCGAGGTGGAGATGGTGCGCGTGGAGGACCGCTGGCTCTTCGCGGCCAGCACCGTGGAGGGCATCCCTCCCATGGCCAAGGCGCTCGGCACCTGGTGGGTGGCGTCGCTCCCCGCCTTCATGGTGGATGTCCGCGTCGCGGAGATCGAGCTCTGGCAGTGGATCGTGCTGGTGCTCATCGCCCTTGCCGGCTTGCTTGCGGGGTGGGGCATCACCGCGCTCATCCGTCACGGCGCGTCCCGGATGTTCGGCGCGGCCACGCAGCCGATCATCACCATGCTGACACCGGTGCTCTTCCTCCTCTCGGTGCTCGGCATGCGGCTGGCGCAGCCATTCCTGATCCTGAGCGCGCCAGCACGCGAGAACCTGGTGCTTGGTTCACGCGCGGCGCTCGTCTTCGTGGCCGCATGGCTCGTGGTCCGCTGGCTGCGCGTCCTGGGTGTGGGCGTCGAGCGTCGCATGTCCAAGCGGGGCATCGCCGACGGCGCGGCCATCGTCCGCGTCAGCCGCGTGGTGGCCACGGGCATCGTCTGGCTCCTGGGCATCGCGGCATCGCTCCAGATCTTCGGGCTTGACCTCTCCGCCGTGATCGCCGGCCTCGGCATCGGCACCGCGGCCATCGCATTGGCCTCGCAGCAGACCCTCGCCAACCTGTTCGGCGGCGCGTCCGTGGTGGCCGACCGCGTGCTCAACGTCGGCGATACCTGCAAGTTCGACGGCACCATCGCCACGGTGGAGCGGATCGGCGTCCGCTCCACGCAGCTGCGCACCACGGACCGCACGCTCCTCATCGTCGCCAACGGTGACCTGGCGCAGGCGCGTGTCGAGAAGCTGAGCGCCCGCGACGGCTTCCGCCACATGGTGGTGCTCAACCTGCGCTACGAGACGGGGCAGGACACCATGAAGGCCATCGTCGATGACCTCCGCGCACGCCTGCGCCAGGACTCGCTCGTGGACCCGGACTCGGTGATGGTCCACTTCATGTCCTTCGGCGAGAGCTCGCTGAACATCGAGGTGCGCGCCACGTTCCGCACGCTCGACATGCCCGTCTATCGCGACGCCATCCAGCGCGTGAACCTTGATTTCATGGACATCGTCACCCGCCACGGCTCGGGCTTCGCGTTCCCCTCGCGCACGGTCTATATGGCGCAGGACACCGGAGTCGGCAAGCGCGCGGCCGCCGGTTCCGCTACCTGACCAGCACGCCTTCCTCGCGTGCCACCTGGCCGATGAGCCGGGACGTGAGGAGCAGGAACGGCACCAGTCCGCCGAAGATGCCGCCCATGAAGAGGAGCATCGGCCACCAGGGCAGGGTGTCGGCTTCCTTGATCGCCACGCGTGCGCTGCCGTCCACGATGTAGGCGAAGAGGAAGGTCATCATCGCCATCGTCCAGAGGAGGAACACCCGCGTTGGTGCCACCACGCGCAGGCGCCCCACCGGCGAGAGCCGCACGAAGAGCTCCTTGTTCGGCATGTTCACCAGCATCGGCATGCGCACCACCATGTACCCGATGAAGTGCGAGATGAGCGCGAAGAGCACCAGGAGCGCCGTGCTCATTCCCGGCAGGAGGAACCATGCCGGTCCTCGGTCATCCCACCGATCCGGTCGGCCGCTGCCGTTGAAATGCATGGGGATCTTGTCGGGCAGGTGCGGGTACCACGCCAACGCCCGCCACCAGATCAGCGCCTGGCCAATGACCAGGAGCCCGATGCAGGCGAACAATGCGCGGCGGAGGAGCACGGTGTCAGCCTAGCGCAGTCGCATGGCGTGCAGTTCGGTCGCCCACCCCGCGCAATCGCCCGCCGCCGCAGCGCATCCACTCACCGCTTCACGGCCATCACGTCCATGCTGGTCACGAACTCGCTGGGCTTGCTGCCTGTGGGCAGCTTTTCGACGATCTTGCGGTAGAGCGGGTCTTCCCAGTTGGTGAGCGCATCCACGTAGTCGGGCTTCGATTGCACCCGCACCTCGATCAGGCCCGCCGCAGTCACCTGCGCACGGACCTCGTCAACGAGCACCGCGCCCGCCACGCACCCCACCAGCGCTTCCAGGTCGACGCGCACGGCCTCGGGGAGCGGGCGCAGAAGCGCCAGGTCGGAGACCGCCACCCGGCCACCGGGCCTCAGGACGCGGGCAATCTCCCGCCACACCTGCTCCTTCTCCGGCGAAAGATTGAGCACGCAATTGGAGATCACCACGTCCACGCTGGCATCCGCCACCGGCAGGTGCTCGATCTCGCCGAGCCGGAATTCCACGTTCGTGAGCCCGGTCTGCGCCGCGTACGACGTGGTGTTCCGACGCGCCTTGCTCACCATCTCGGGCGTCATGTCGACGCCGATCACGCGCCCCGTGGCTCCCACCTTCGCACCCGCGATGAAGCAGTCGAATCCGCCGCCGGCACCCAGGTCGAGCACCACTTCGCCCGGTCGCAGCGACGCCACCGCGGTGGGATTCCCGCACGAAAGCCCCATGTTCGCGCCTTCCGGCGCCACGGCCAGTTCCGCCTGCGAGTAGCCGATGGCGGAGGCCAATTGCTCGGGCGTGAACGTGGCGGGGCCACAGCACCCGCCTCCTGCCGTGGGGCTGCAGGACGCGCTCGCGGGGGCCGCGGCCTGTCCGGCCTTCACGATCTTCACCATCACCGCCGCGGGCGCCGCCTGCGCCACCTGCAACGCGGACCATGAGCCGGTCTGCGCAATCCGCGTGTATCCATCGCGGACCTGTTCGCGCAGTTCGTCGTTGGTGCGCGCATCGTCAGGAGGCGTGCATCCGCCGGGTCCGCAGCAGGGAGCGTTCTTGTCAGTCGTCATGGGTGGTCTCCGTGTCGGTGGTCCGGGGTTTCGGCATCTCGCTCGTCCGCGATCGCGTCCGGCAGTCGTTCGACGAATGCCCGTATCTCATCACGGACGCGTCGGTAGTGGGAGAGGGCCTCTTCCTCGTTCCTGGCATGCTTCGCGAGGCGCGGCGGATCGTCAAAACCCACGTGCACCACGCGGGCGCCG
>JBIIJH010000067.1:0-12971 GCA_044233905.1 Phycisphaerales bacterium | reverse complement strand
GGCGGTCATGTCGGAGAGCGGCACGCCGCGCTCGATCACGATCAGCGCACCGAACTGGTTGCGGCTGAGGAACTCGACGGCCTCGTCGACCGCGGGCACCATCTCCGCGAAGCGCGGGTCGGTGCCGCGGAACCAGCCGGTCTGGCCCAGGCGGATGAGCGCCTGCCGCAGCTCGGGCTGGAAGATCACCACCAGCGCCAGGGCCAGGGTGCCCACGAGGGCCTCGCCCACGAATCGCAGGCGTGCGAAGGTATCGCTCCCGGTCTCCGCGAAGCGAAGGCCGAGGATCAGGGTGGCCAGGATGACGATCACGCCCTTCAGGACGCCCGCACCTCGGGTGCCGCGCAGGAAGCGCAGCATCAGGAACACGGCAGCCCAGATCACCGCCAGCTCGATCGCGATCGCGACCGGCTCATTGCCGCGGAAGACCTGTCCCAGCCGTTCAAGCATCGTGGCGCGAGTATAGGTGCGGGCCGGGGGCGCCGCTCCCCACTACGATGCCTCCGATGTCACGCGTCCCCGGTTCGTTCCAGCTTGGTCGTTTCACCGCCGCCTGCGCCTCTGATGGCCGAGCACTTGTCCCCGGGGAGCCGATCGTCGCCACCCTGTGCGACGCGCCCGCCGGTGATGAGAGCGGGCACGAGTTCGTGCGCCGCGACTTCGCCGTCGAGGCCTGGAAGGCCGGTGCCCGACCGCAGGGCCTGGTGTGCTTCTGGCGCACCACCGCACCCGAGCCCGACGCCAAGAAGCGACTGCTCGTGGACGATGACACGCTCATGGAGCTCTTCGATCGCCTCGAGGGCGACGACCGCGCCCAGCGCGTGGCGTACCGCTGGCTGATGTGCCTGATCCTCCTCCGCAAGAAGCTCCTCCGCCACGTGCGGGTCGATCGCGAGGGCGAGACCGAGCACTGGCTGGTGCAGAAGCGCGGCATGGACGAGACGATCCCGCCGATCCGCGTCCTCAACCCCCGGATCCGCGACGAGGACCTGCAGGAACTCTCCGAGCACCTCGGCGAGGTGATGCAGAGCGAGCTGTGAGCGCGGGACGCCGGGAGCGTTGCGTGGGTGCGTCGACGAAGGCGGCGGCGTTGATCGCCGTTGCGCTGCTCGCGGCGTGCGCACCGCGCGCGGCTGATTCGCCCACCGCCTCGATTCCGCCCGCATCGGTGCCGACCGCCGGGCCCGCCTCGGACGCCGTGGCCGCCAGCGAGCGCGCACGCGTGGGAGGCCTGCAGTTCCTCCACGCCAAGGGCGTTGCGGAGATCCGCTGGAAGGACGACGACGGAAACCACTTCGAGCAGGGCGATGCCGACGTGCGCTGGTCCGCTGCCCGCGGTTGCGCGGCGAGCATTTCCAAGTTCGGGGACCGCTACGCGTTGCTCGGGACCGACGGCAGGCGCTGGTGGTCGATCTTTCCGAAGGCGAAGCCCTCGCGCATGGAGTGGGGTGCCATGGGCACCGGCGCGCAGTCGCAGGGCGCGAACGATGCGCTCGCGGCGAATCCCCGCTACATGGGATTGCTGCCGCTCCTGCCGGCTGCGGGGGCGGTGGCGCAGATGGAGGATGGGCTGGTGTGGTTCAACCTGGCCGACGACGCCGCCAACGCGGTCGGCATCGTGGCGCGCGCGGGGTTCGACCCGGCCACGTTGACCCCGCGTGCGGTGCGCCTGCGGTGGCCGGACGGGTCCACGGCGCGCGTGGAGTTCGGCGAGATGATGCCGGTGGAGACGGTCGGTGCGGCGCAGGGCGCGTGGCCGCGCATTCCGCGTCGGATCGCCGGTTCCCACGAGGGCCGCGGCGTGACACTCTCGATCGCGCTCGACAGTGCGCGCGCGGATGCCGAGGCGGTGGATCGTCCCGGGCTGTACGACATGGATGCGCTGCGCGCACGTTTTGCGCCGGAGCAGGTCGAGGAATCAAAGTGAGCGGTCGATGGCTGCTGGTGTCGCTTGCGCTGCTCCTGGCGCCCGCCGCGCACGCCGGCGATCGCGCCATGCCGGCCGCGTCCGATGGGCGCAATGCGTGGATCGTGGTGGAGCGCACGCGCGCGGCGGGCACGGAGCGCGTGCTCCTGCACCACTCGGTCGACATGGGCTGTGACTGCGTGCGCGAGGCGATGTCACTGCCGCGTGCGGTGGAAGCCTTGGCGGCGGCCGGCCCGCGACTGTGGATGGTGCTCGCGCCGGCGCAGGCAGGCGGGCGGCGCGACGTCTACTCGCTTGGCATGGAGCGCAATCCTGCCACCGGCGCCTTCTACTCGGGGACCGTGCTGATCCATCCGAGCCTTCCGGGTGACGGGGAGCTGCTGGGCATTGCGGCCCTCGACGACGGCCTGCTTGCGCTGCGCGCCGGCGCGCCGCTCGAGGTGCTCGGTCCGCGCGGATGGTCGCCGGTGGCCGATCCGCCGCGCACCGCCGGCATGCGCCTGGCCACCGTGGCGGGAAGCCCGGCGCTGGTGGGACCGGACGCGCGGGTCCGCGTTCGCAACCAGGACGGCACGTGGTCTGTGCAGGATCTCCGCCCGCAGGGAAGCGGATTCCTCGATTTCATCGATGGCGCTCGCCGCCCGGCTGTGCTGATGCGGCTTGAGCGCGGCATGCGGGCGATCGACATCCTTCGGAGCGATTCGGCGCTGCGGATCTCCTCGTTCGAGGCGCCCGACCGCGCGAGCGCGGTGCTGGGACTCGGGGATGCATTCGCGATCTTCGTCCCGACCGGGGAGGGCGGGGCGGCCATCCGGCGCATCGACCCGGTGGGCGGCGTGCTGGGTCCGGCCGTGGTGCTTCAGCCGCAGAAGAGCGATGCCTCGGCGTGGGCGTGCGGCGGTGCGCTTGGCTTCGCGCTCCTTGGAATCGGCAGCGGGCTCCTGCTGCGTCGCGCGCTGCGCCTCAAGTCGCCCGACACCGAACGCCGATGACCGAGGCGGGTGGACGGATCCGCCCACAGGCCAGAGGATCACGGCGGTGCACGACGGAATGGACGCACGCGCGATGCGATTGACGGCGTCCGGCGAAAGCCGGTCGGCGGTCGCCGTTCCGACCTTCGGGCAGCTGGTCAACGCATTCCAGGAAGTGGCTGCCGGGGTGGAGGGGACGCACCGCGCGCTGATCGAGCGCGTCGAGCAGCTCACCCGCGAGCTGGAGGTGTTCCGCTCCCGGAGCGCCGAGCCCACGCCGGTGGCCTGCGACGGGAACGTGACCCTGGAGACGATCGAACGGCAGGTGGTGGTGGCCACGCTCGAGCGCTTCGGCGGGCACCGGGATCGCTCGGCCAAGGCGCTGGGCATCGGCGTCCGGACCCTTGGAATGAAGCTCCGGCAGTGGAAGGACGCCGGGCTGGTGCCCGAGCACCTGTAGCCGCCCGCCGCGCTGCGTTACCGGCCGCGCAGAAATTGCAGCCCTCCGGCAGATCCTGCCGATCCATGAAACAGGTGATGCATGTCGCTCCGCACGGATGCGGGGCGCGTGCATCCCAAGTCTTCCCGGAGCGCAGGGTGACGGATCCAATCGCATCGATCGGACAGGCCGGGGCGGCCATGCATGCGACGCGCGCGCATGCGGCTGACGCTGCTGCGCCGACGTCCGGCGCAATCGCCGCGCAGGCGATGCCGCCTTCGGAAGCGCTGCTCGCGCGCGTGCAGGCCGGCCTCGAGGAGGCGCGTGCGCTTGGTGCCGAGGCCGAACGTGCCGCCGCCCTGGTGCGCTCCGGCGAATCCTCCGACGTGGAGGGCGTCCTGCTCGCCACGCGCAAGGCCGATGCCGCGTTCCAGATGCTGCAGGCGGTCCGCAACGCGATGCTCGAGGCCTACGCGCAGGTGCGCGACATCCGCGCCTGAGGCGCGTGCAACAAGCGAACGCCTGTCACAAGGGAACACCATGGACATGATCGAAGACGACAACGTCGATGCCGGCCGCCAAGAGATCGTGGAGTACGGAGAGCCTGCGCCGGCGAGGTCGATCCCGCCGCAGTGGCGCGGTGCTGCCATCGCGGTTGCGGCGGTGGCACTTGCCGGCGGCGCGTGGTTTGCGTTGCGTCCGTCGGACGCTCCGGCGCGCGTGGCGCTCGCGGTGCCTTCGGGCAGCGTCGAGGCTGCACGTGCGAACCTGGCCCGTGCCGGCATCGCATGCGAGGTCCGTGGCGGTGCCCTCTGGGTGCAGGCCTCGGATGCACCGCGCGCTGCGGATGCCGCCATGCCCCGTTCCTCGGGAAATGCCGTGGCAGCAGCGCTGGAGGATGAATCCGTGTTCGCCAGCGGCGAGAGCTCCCGGGCCCGCCGCCTGGCCGCCACCATCAAGACGCTCGAGCAGTCGATCACCATGCAGCCCGGCGTCGAGCGCGCGAGCGTGGTGGTGAGCGACGCGCCGCGATCCTTCGCCCCCGGCGTCTCCGGCGGCGCGGGCGCGTCGGTCACCGTTGCGATGCGCAGCGGCGCCATGCCGCAGGACCTGGTGGATGCCGTGGCCGTGATGGTGGCCGGGGCATGCGGCGGAATGCATCCCGAGTCGGTGGCGATCATCGATGCCGGCAGCGGCCGCGTGCGTACCGTGCGCAATGCCGATGCCCGCATGCGTGCCGACGTCTCGCGCGCTCGCGAGGAGCGGGCGTCCGAACTGGTGACGGCGCTCCTCTCGGACATCCCCGGTGTCACGGTGCGGGTGCACGAGGGCGAGGGCGGGGCGATGGTGGCGGCCGTCGAGCTTCCGCACAGCGTCGCGATCACGCGTGCGGAGTACGAGACCGAGGGCGATGTGGCGCGATACGTCGACATGGAGCGCATGCGCATCGCCGAGCGACTCGATCTCTTCTTGTCGGCGCCGGGCGCGCAGGTGTGCGCGGTGTCGGTGGTTGTTGCGCCGCACTCCGAATCGGAACGCGTGGTTTCCGCGCGCCCGGAACAGGCGTACTCGGCATCCAATCCGGCGCGGCTGGAGACGGACGAGGCAGCTGCCCGTGAGCGCGGCACGCCGCTCGGCGCTGCCGGTGGTGCGCAGGGATTCCCCATCGGCTGGGCGTTCGTTGCGCTTGCCGGTGTGGTGGCGCTCGGTTGGTGGGCGTGGCGGCGCCCGGCTCCTGCCGGTGCTGCTGCGCTGGCGGCCGACGTCGGAATGCCGGCCTTCGACGAGGAACCGATTCCCGGATCCGAGGCATCGGATGCCGTGCGTACCGCACCGGAGGAGGCCGCAACCGTGGTCCGTGCCTGGATCGACGGTGGCGACGTGGAACGTGCGGCACGCCTGGTGGTGGCGCTCGATGCGTCGGCTGCCGCCACCATCCTGCAGGCCCTGCCGGTGACCCATGTCCAGCAGGTGACGGCGGCGCTCTCCACGCTGGACGCCCCGGAGCACGCGGAACTGCAGGAAGCCGTGCAATCGTTCCTCGAAGAGCTGGAGCTCGGTGACGTTGGCGACTATCGTGCTGCCAACGAGGCCGCGTGACCACCCCTGACCAACAGCACGGTATCCCTGAAGAACCGCCTTCCTCCCAGCAGGAAGTGATCGCCTCGGCGCTCGCCGACATCGGTCGCTTCGTGGCCGATGCCCGCCAGGCGCTCGACCACGCCCTGGCCCAGGAGGGCGAGGTGGGAGATGCGCTCCGCGCCGCGCGGGGCACGTTCCGTGAATGGTTCGAGGCGGGCAAGCGCACGGCCACGGATGCGTCGGCCCGCACCCCGGACGTCGACGTTTCCGGAACCGTCCCGGCAGACCGGACGTTGCCCGTGAATCGCACCGACGCAGATTGAGGAACGGCGCACGTCGCTGCCGATGAAGCACCTGCGGCCGCTCGCCTGGCCGCGCGCGAGGTGCTTCCATGTCCGTCCAGCTGACCAGTTCGTTCGTCATCGGCCCGCGGTTCGAGATGCCGATCGCCGCCCCGGTGCGCGCGTCGTTCCGCACGCAATTGCGGCGCGCGGTTCGTTCGCTGCTTGGGCAGCAGGGCGGCGTGATGCTGATGACTGCGTGGGGCCTCGGCACCGAGGTCCGCATCGAATGCACGGTGTCCGGCGCGACGACGGCGATCGTCGTCTCCACGGACGACGAAGTCACTGCCTCGATGATTCGATCCCTGTGCGATGCGCTCTCGCTTGAGTGCGCCCGTTGCGGTTGTGCGTTGGCGCGCATCTCCTGCGCCGGCCCTGCGCCGCGGCCGATGCTGCCGGCGGCGTGATTCCCTTCAATCGTCCGTCATCACCTGCGCGGGTTGCGCGGGCGGCGTGATTCGTTCGGCTCCTGCCCGGGGCGGGGCGGCGTGCGCGGCTGCGTGGTGGCGGCGCGTGCCATCGAGGAAGTGCTTGGCTCGGTGGGGCGGGGTTGGTCGGAACTGACCTCGTCCGCCGGTCCGGCTTCTGCAGCGGTGCCCTCGGTGCCCTCCGACATTCGCGCGAAGATCAGCCTTCCCGCGGAGGTCTGCACGGTGTTCGTCACCACCGTCTCCACCGTCTCGCCGATGCGGCGCGCGCCGTGGTCGACGACGACCATCGTGCCGTCCTCCAGGAATCCCACGCCCTGGTGCGGGTTCTCGCCGCGCTTCACCACGGCAATGCGCAGCGATTCGCCGGTGACCTGCCCGGTGCGCATGGCCGTGGCCACGGCGTTGAGGTTGAGGCACGCGACGCCATTGATCTGCGCCACGCGCTCGAGCCCGGTGTCGGTGGTCACGATGCGGAAGCGCTCGGCCTTCGCCACTTCCACCAGCGCACGGTCGGTGGAGCGGCCCTCGTTGCGGAAGTCCTCGATCTCGAGGTCGATCCACGGGTTCCCCTGGAGCCGCTGCAGCACGTCGAGGCCGCGGCGGCCGCGCTGGCGCTTGGTGCCGTCAGCGGAATCGGCGAGCGCCTGCAGCTCGTCGATCACGAACTGTGCCACCACCACGGGCGCGTCCAGGATGCCGGTGCGACCGAGGTCCTCGAAGCGGCCGTCGATGAGCACCGACGTGTCGAGGAGGAGCGGCCGCGCGCCGCGCACCTGCTTGGCGAACTCCACGTACGGGATCACCAGTCGCAGGTCGTCGCGGGTGGTGAGCACCACGGAGACGGAGAGGTAGACGAGGACGATGCCGATGGTGACCTTGACGAGCCCGAGGTAGACGGCGCTCGATTCCTTCAGGTCCCACGCGCCTGCCACGAGGTCGATGACGCTGCCCACGGCCACCGCGCCGATGAGGCCGATCATGATGCCGACGAAGATGCCGACCACCCATGCAAGACGCTTGTTGGGGGTCAGCGCGTCGACCGTAATGATGATGAGCCCGAGCGCCGCGGCGGAGATCAGGAGTCCGACCACGGTGCTGAAGCCGAAGTCGAGCGCGCTGGTGCGGTTGCTCGCCACGGTGAGCACCACCACCGAGATGAGCACCACCACGAAGATGGCCCGGAGCACCAGGATCAGGATGCGCTGGCTGCGGGCGTCGGCAGCCGCCAGGCGGTTGCGCCGGCCCGGCGACGGGGGCGCGGATGGCTTCTGGGCGTCCTCGGCCGGGCGATCGTTGGCGGACTCGGTCATGCCGGGACGAGTGTAGTCCGCAGGGATCGGCGGGCCCCCGGGATCGGCTACTATTCGGGTCCCTCGGCGGCGAGGAGGACGGCCGGGTCCCGTCGTCGGTTGGCCCGTGAACCTGGTCAGGGCTTGACCGCAGCAGCCATAAGCGTTGTCGGCCGAGCGCCGGTAAGCCTGGCCGTCCTCCCAGCCGCCGATCTTCCTTTTTGCGCCCCGCGCAGGACGAGTTCACCGTGGCGAGCAGCACCAAGAAGAAGAAGGACGCGGACGCTCCGGCAGAGGAGCCCGCGTCGAGCCTCATTCCGGGTCTCGAGGAGCCAGCGTCGGCCGCCACCAAGTCGTACACGGTGCTCGCGCGCCGGTACCGCTCGCGCACCTTCGACGAGGTGGTCGGGCAGGAGTCCATCTCGCGGACGCTGCAGAACGCCATCGCCAACGGACGTACCGCGCACGCGTACCTGTTCTGCGGCACGCGCGGCGTGGGCAAGACCAGCATGGCACGCATCTTCGCGCGTGCCCTCAACGCGCATGGCCAGGTGCAGGCACGCGAGATCGGCGACGCCATCATGCGGGGCGAGGACATCGACGTCGTCGAGATCGACGGCGCGTCCAACCGCGGCATCGACGATGCGCGCGACCTGATCGCGGGCGCCGGCATCGCGCCCGCGCGCAGCGCCTACAAGATCTACATCATCGACGAAGTCCACATGCTCACGACGCCGGCGTTCAACGCGCTGCTCAAGACCATGGAGGAGCCGCCGGCGCACGTGAAGTTCATCCTGTGCACCACCGAGGCGCACAAGGTGCCGGCCACCATCCAGAGCCGCTGCCAGCGCTTCGACTTCCGGAACATCGCCGCGACCAAGATCGCGGGACACCTGAAGGACGTGCTGGCCAAGGAATCGATCGCCGCCGACGACGCCGCCGTGATGCAGGTGGCGCGCCTGGCCAACGGTTCCATGCGCGATGGCCTCAGCCTGCTTGATCGCCTGGTGGCCGCGAGCGGCGACGGCCGCATCACCGCGCAGCTCCTCTCCGAGGTGCTCGGCATGCCCGATGCATCGGTGGTTGCTGCGCTGGTGTCGGCGATCGGCACCGGCGACGCGCGGTCCGCGCTCGAACATTGCGCGGCGCTGCTCGAAGGCGGCACCAGCATCGAGCAGGCGCTCGAACTCATGGCCGACCGGTTCCGCACGCTGATGGTGGCCGCGGTCTGCGGCGCCGACAGCGAGCTGGTGGAGCTGGCGGAGGAAGCGCGCGCCGACGCGGCACGCGACGCCAAGAGCTTCGAGCCGGCGACGCTCGCGCACCTGATCGCCGTCAGCGACGCCGTGCTTCGCGCAGTGAAGCAGAGCGGGGCACCGCGCACGCTCTTCGACGCCGCGGTGGTGCGCATGGCGCTTGCGGCGCGCTTTGCGCCCGTGGGAGAGGTCGCTTCCGCCGGCGGTTCCGCTGCCGGTGCGCCACCGGGGTTACCCGCAAAAAAAGCGCCGCGCCCCATGTGACGCCGGCGCCGCAGTTGCCGGCCCCTGCGCCGGCTGCCGCGTCGCCCGTCGACATCGGGGCGCTCTGGAAGCGCATTTCGGAACTCGCCGAGGCCTCGCCGCGCGACCAGGCGATGGTGGATTCGTTTGCGCCGGTCTCGTTCGCCGACGGCGTGCTCGTGGTGCGCCGCGCGCGCGCGGGCAGCGGCGCGGCTGGAACGGCCATCGTCGACATGATGGTGTCGATCGCCACGCGCGCTGCCGGGCGCACGATGCGCGTGCGCGTCGATGCCGACCCTGCGCCCCGCAAGGTGGAGGTGGTGGCGGCGCCCGCCGTCGCGCCGCAGCTTCCCGGCCGCGCACCCAGCCTGCGCGACGATCCGGTGGTGACGCACGCCCTGGTGCGGGAGGTCTCCGCGCTCTTCGACGCCACCATCGTCCGCGTGGAGGCCGCAGGTACGCTGCCCGCGTCGGCAGCGGCAGGAGCGCAGGCGGCCGAGGCCGCGCGCGAGGAAGGCCGCGACGACGTGGACCCGCTCGAATCCCTGCTGCACGGAGAACACGATGTTTGACAAGCTGAAGGCTGCGGCCGGCGTCGCCGGGCTGCTCAAGGACCTCCCGCGCGTGCAGGCCCGCCTCCTGGAGGTGAAGGAGGAGCTCGGCCGCGTCCAGTGTGCCGGCCACTCGCCGTGCCGCCGCGTGCGCGCCGTGATGAACGGGCGCCTGGAGCTCGTGTCCGTCGACATCGATCCCGAGTCGATGGTCGCCGATTCGCCGCAGGCGCGCGCCGCGCTGCAGACCGCGGTGACCGAGGCCGTCAACGACGCCATCCGCCATGCCCGCCGCGAGGCGGGCCAGCACGTGGCCGCCGCGGCGCAGGAACTGGGGCTTCCGATACCGCCCGGCCTGCTCCAGCATCTCTGAACCTGCCGCACCTGAAACGCAATCCGTGGCAAGCGAACGACCCAACTCCGCGTACCCCGAGTGCGTGACCCGGCTCATCGAGGAGTTCGGCAGGCTGCCCGGCATCGGGCGCCGCAGCGCGGAGCGGCTGGCGTTCTTCGTCCTGAAGAGCCCGGAGCCCGAGGCGATGCGCCTCGCGCAGGCGATCAGCGACGTGAAGCGGAAGATCCGCCACTGCTCCACGTGCTGGAACCTGACCGATGCCGACCCGTGCCCCATCTGCCGCAGCGAGGCGCGCGACGCCTCCACGGTGCTGGTGGTCGAGCAACCGAAGGACCTGATCAGCCTCGAGCAGACCGGGATGTACCGCGGCGTCTACCACGTCCTCATGGGCCGCATCGACCCGCTCGACGGCGTCGGCGCCGACAGCCTGACGGTGAAGGACCTGGTGCGTCGCGTCGAGCAGCCGTCCGCGAACGCGCGCGGTGTGGCGGTGCGCGAGGTGATCCTCGGCATGAATCCCGACATGGAAGGCGAGAGCACCGGGCTGCAGATCGCCTCGGAGATGACGCGCCGCGGCATCAAGGTCACGCGCCTCGCGCGCGGGCTGCCGGCGGGCGGGCAGATCGAATACGCGAGCAAGGCCGTGCTGGCCGACGCCATCGCCTGCAGGCAGGAACTCTGAGATGCGCATCGGCCACACCCAGCAGATGCGCACCGGGCAGCAGATGCGGATGGTCCCGCGGCTGATCCAGTCGATGGAGGTGCTGCAGCTTCCGGCCGCCGAGCTGCAGGAGCGGCTGGCGCAGGAACTGGAGAAGAACGTGGCGCTCGAGGCCAAGGAGCCGGGGTTCGAGCTCGAGCTCCAGCGGCCCGAGAGCGAGCGGCCGATCGCCGAGCCCGATGCCGCGGCAGAGGGCTTCGAGCGGCTTCGCGAGCTCGAGCGCTCCTACGGCGAGATGATGGACGGCGACGGCGGCCGCTCCCGGCGCGGTGACGGCGAGCGCGACGGCAAGATGGAGGCCATGGCGAACACGCCGAGCCGCGGCGAGAACCTCGCGGAGCGCCTGCTCCACGACTGGCGCCTCGCGGACGTGGCCGAGGAACTGCGCGCGCCGGGTGCCGCGATCATCGAGGCGCTCGATGCGGACGGTCTGCTTGACTCCACGCTCGAATCGATCCGCGAGGCGCACGGCGGCCGCTGGAGCGAGGAACTGATGACGCGCGCGCTGCATGCGGTGCAGGGTGCGATCGAACCGGCCGGCATCGCCGCGCGCGACGTGCGCGAGAGCCTGCTGCTCCAGGTGGAGGCCGCGCTCGGCGAGCGCGACGGCACCGAGCTGGATGCCGCCATGCGCGCCGCGTTCGAGGACGCACGCACGCTTCTTGCTTCCCACTGGGACGATTTCCTCGAAAACCGCCTGCCGCGCATCGAGCAGCGGGCGCATCTTTCCCTGGCGCGCATCCAGGCCGCGCGCGATGCGCTCCGCCGCCTGCGGCTCTCGCCGGGCCGCGACGTGGTGGATGCCGACACGCGTCCGGTGCTGCCCGACGTGGTGGTGGAGTACGACGCCGACCAGGACCGCTACGTGGCCGCGCTTGCCGACGGCATCCTGCCCGTGCTGCGGGTCAACCCCGTCTACGAGCGCATGGCGAAGGACGGCGCGGTGGACGCCACGACGCGGGAGTTCGTCGGCACCAACGTCAAGGCCGCGGAATGGCTGATCGAGGCGCTGCACCATCGCCGCACCACGCTCATGCGCGTGGTGGAGGAGGTGATCGCGCGGCAGCGGCCGTGGTTCGACGAGGGGCCCGAGGCGCTGCGGCGGCTCGAGATGTCGGAGGTGGCGCAGTCGCTCGGCCTGAGCACCGGCACCGTGAGCCGCGCCGTGAGCGGCAAGTGGATGCAGACGCCGCGCGGGATCGTCGAGTTGCGCAAGTTCTTCACGGGCGGCGTCGAGACCGCCGACGGCGAGGGCGCGAGCTGGGAAGCGGTGCGCCAGATGGTGAAGGACGTGATCGACGGGGAGGACCGCGCGCACCCGCTTTCTGACGAGGCCATTGCCGGCAGGCTGAAGGACCGGGGCGTGACCATCGCGCGGCGCACCGTGGTGAAGTACCGCGAACAGCTGGGCATTCCGTCCGCGCGGCACCGCAAGTCGCACGGCACATGAGCGGGGCGTGGGCCTGATCCGGGCCCGTCCGCCGGGCAGGGGGCCCGCAGGCCATGGCTACACTGCGCCCCATGACTTCCGCCGCCGTCACGCCCGCAGCTGCGTCGCATGCCTCGCGTCCCCGCAAGATCTGGATGGACGGCCACCTGGTCGATCCTGCCGATGCCAAGGTCTCGGTCTACGACCACGGCCTGCTCTACGGCGACGGTTGCTTCGAGGGCCTCCGCGGCTACAAGGGCCGCATCTTCAAGATGGACTCGCACCTGAAGCGCCTCGAGGAGAGCGCCGAGCGCATCCGCCTGAAGATCCCGTACTCGCGCGCGGAGCTGGCGAAGGCCATGAAGGACACCATGGAGGCCTGCGGCATGGCGGATTGCTACATCCGCCTGGTGGTGACGCGCGGCGTCGGCACGCTCGGCCTGCATCCCTTCAAGTGCCCGCGTCCGGGCGTGATCATCGTGGTGGACACCATCCAGCTCTACCCGCACGAGCTCTACAAGAGCGGCATGAAGGTGATCGTCGCCAAGCGGCCGCGCATCCCGATGCAGTGCCTGGACCCGGCCATCAAGAGCCTCAACTACCTGAACAACATCCTCGCCAAGATCGAGGCGATCGACGCCGACGTGCTCGAGGCCATCATGCTGAACACCGACGGCGAGGTGAGCGAGTGCACGGGCGACAACATCTTCGCCATCACGGGCGGCCGGATCCATACGCCGCCGACGAGCTCGGGCATCCTGCACGGGATCACCCGGCAGTTCGTGATCGACGAGCTGGCCCCGGCGGCCGGCATTCCGGTCGAGGAGCGCCGCATGGTGCTCGAGGACCTGTACCGCGCCGACGAGGTGTTCCTGACCGGCACCGCGGCCGAGATCATCGGCGTGAGCGCCATCGGCGACCGCGTGATCGGCGCGG
>JBIIJH010000193.1:0-4181 GCA_044233905.1 Phycisphaerales bacterium | reverse complement strand
TAAGGCCGTCGTTTGCACCGGTTCGGGACCGAACCAGCGGGGCCGACCCCGGGGGTAGTGACCGCTCCAGCGGTCCCGACCCACTCTTAACCCGGCACCCTGTGCCGCGAGAGACCCGGAGAGACTTTCGGCCCATCCGGTCGGCCAGCGGGGGGAGTCGGGCGACCCGGCGGTTAAGACCCCGAGACAACGGGCGATCGGCCGCCCTGACCCGCCCCTCGAAAACGCTGCGCAGAAAGCGAAAGACGCGCCCTCGTGGAGGACGCGTCTCTCGTGCGTTTGGCGAGGGCTGCTGTTCGCAACCACTCTTGAAGTAGTCCGAACCGAACAGGTTTCGAACAGGCGAGTTGGGGTTCGGCTCTCCTAGGGAGCGAGATACCCCTCTGGCGCACTCAGAACGAGGTTCCGGGTCGCATGGAGGGTGCGAAATGCCAGCCCGAAGACTCACCCCTTGGCAGGCCAGCGCCGACTGACCGCCCCAACCGACTACTCGCCGCGGCCCGCATCGCCCTGTAGCGGATCCGGTTTCTGAGACAGGTTGAAGGTGGTATTCACGCGGCCTCCACGAGGAGTTCGCGCCGGTGCTGCGCGCCATCGAGGGGCTGAACGGCTCGCCGTTCTGGAACCCGCTGCAGTCGCGCTACTGGAGCCAGACGCCCTATCGGCTCGGCGCCGGCGCGATGAAGTTCTCCGCGCGGCCGGTCGTCGCGCCGGTGAAGCCCGCCGCGGTGCAGAAGAGCCCCGATTACCTGCGACAGGCGATGGTGAAGCAGGTCGGCGCGGACGAGGTGGTCTTCGAGTTCCTGGTGCAGCTGCAGAAGGACCCCGTGAAGATGCCCGTCGAGGACGCGCTCACCGAGTGGAAGGAGACCGACTCGCCGTTCGTGCGCGTCGCGCTCCTGCGCATCCCGAAGCAGGACCTCTCCTCGGGCGAGGACCTGAAGATCGCCGAGAACCTCTCGTTCACCCCGTGGCACGCGCTCGAGGACCAGCGGCCGCTCGGCGGCATCAACCGCGCGCGCAAGGTGGCCTACGAGGCGATCTCGAGGTACCGCCACGAGCGAAACGGCGTACCGCGCGTCGAGCCGTGAGGGGCAGGGCGGCATGCAAGCAATGAAGACGGCGCGAGCCCGGGAGCCCGCGCCGTCAGAATGATGCGAGTTCGAGGATCAATGCGCGGGCGGCTCGACGCCTTCGCCGGCCCCGGTCGGACCGGGGCCGGCGACCGCCTTGGTCAGCGGCGTCGACGTCCCGCGAGACCCGCGAGGCCGAGCAGCGCGATCGCGCCCGGCGCGGGCACGCTCGAGACCGTGAAGTCGTCGAAGCTCGACGCGGAGTAGTTGTAGTCGAACTGCTGTGCCACGCCCGCGTACTTCGTGTTGCCCACGGTGAACACCTGGGTTCCGTAGAGCGACGAATAGTCCGCGGACGACCCCTCGAGGCTGATGTTCGTGATCGTGCCGAGCGTCGTGTCGACGGTCATCGAGAGCGTCCTCAACTGGTACTCATTGAACGCCCCACCAGCGAACGCGACCGCCGTACCGAGGGCCCAACCCTCACCGCCACCATCCCACGTGGTGTCGGAGACAGTGTTGAGCCTGCCGGCACTATCCATCACCAGGCCGGAGAAGAGGTCCCAGTTGTGCTGACCAACGCCAGACCAGAAGCCCAGTCGGACACCGCCGCCCTGCCGGGCGTCGTGGGCAGCCACACCGTAGCCCGGTGCGCCGAGGGCCATCTTCGAGGAGATCGTGACGAATCGGCCAACCTCCTGCCCCGGGGTGCGGATGTCGATCGCTGCCGCGCCGATGGTTGAGCCACCCCACAGCACGCCGAAGTTGTTGGCCGGCGAACCGGTCGCCGACACAAACGCCCAGTTCCCCCAGCCCATTTCCTGCCACGCTGCACCGTTGGTGCTGACGGAGGGAACTCGCCCGTTCAGGTAGTACTGGCCAGGACCTCCGGCCGTGTGAGTCGAGAAATCTTCGAAAACGTGGGTGACGCTTGCGTGGGACGCGGTCGCGCCGGCGGCAACGAGCAGGACGGGCAGGGAATACAGCTTCACAGTAACTCCTAACGTTTGGTTGAGCATCGGAATGCCCCGGAACAACCGGGATCCTCGTGCACTTCAAAGTACGGAAAGTGCATGGTGAGCCCATCACAGGACCCGTCCACGCATGGACGGCGGCACGTAGGCCGGGTCATTGATCGGGACGGCCATGGTGGAGCGTCCACCCGTGGACGCAGGCATGGCTCACCTCGCGCAGGCTGAACCGAATTCCATGACCGAACCTCCTACCATCCATGGCCCACCATGGCAGGCCGATTCCCGTTCGACGAGGAGTTCCCCAGGCTCGCAGAGCATGTGTCCGCTGTCCAATCCGCGCTTCGCGCAGCGCTTGACGGCATCGCCTCGGACGAATCCGGCGCGCGTGCCTGCGGCCGCGCGCTGGGCCTCACCCGAAGCTTCGGCTGGTCCATCTGGAACATGGCATTCGCGCCGGACGTCCCGGCCGCGCTCCGGGCGATGCCCGGCGAAAGGGGCTGGAAGCTGCTGGCCGAAGGCCTTGTGCGGCGCGGATGCCCACCGAAGCGCATCGTGGCGCTCGAGGGCGCCGTTCGAGCGCTGCGTGCCGAGATGCAGGCGCGAAAGCTGCACCCCACGCTCTTGCGTTCGATCGCCTCGGGAGCGCTCGATTCCGAGGTCGAGGCCCGTCGCATGCGTGCCGCCCGGCGGAAGGCACGCGAGGCGGCGGAGATCCTCTATGGCATCCGAGCGAGCGCGGCGTGCTCGGCCATCGCCGTCGGGCCGCCGGACCGGGACGGCGTCGTCGACACCGTCGGCATCTCTCTCTTCGAGGGCCTGCATCGGCTGCGACCGAGCGCCGAATGGCCGATCTTCGAAGGCCAGCTCAACTCAGGGAACCCGGGCTTCCATTCTGCCCAGCTGCGTCCCTCGAAGGTCCACTGGGCCATCGATCACCTGTGCACGCCGGGAACCGTCGGCACGGCCCTTCGGCCGAGCCGATCGTCCGACCACCTCGTGGCGTTCGTCGACACCGGATCCACCGACGCGCGCGGCATCCGCGCGGCATTCGCCCAGCGCGGGCTGCGATGCGGACGCGTCACGACGCCGGCCGGGGGAGGCGAGCACCCGCACCTGAGCATGATCGTCACGGTGCCGACCAAGGTCGCGACCTTTGACGTGCTGCTCCACAAGCGCGTGCCCATGCACGCCGACCCGGTCGGCGCGCTGTACGGCCCTCCGGACCCATGGCCAGCCGCGGGCGACGGGCATTCGCCGTCGAATCGGGTGGAAGCCAAGCGCCTTTCGCTTGATTCAGTCGTCGAGGTACCGAAGCCGGGTGCAGCGCCCGCAGGCACCGCGGCCCTGCGCGTACCGTGGGATGAGCTCCTGTCGCTCGCTGCGGAAGCATTGGGCGAGCCACTCGCCGAGTTCCGCCACTACCGTCTCACCGTCAAGGATCCACCGATGCACGGACGGATCCTGGTCCGGTGGGTGTCCTGACGAAGCGCGGTCGCCACTCCGACCCTCACGGCTCGACGCGCCGCTGACGCGACCGAACGGAGACGCCCGCGAGCCATGGGGCGTCGTCGAGCGGAGGAACGCCCGGCCCCCGTCGCTGGTGCGACGGGGGCCGATTTCTGAGAGGGGTTGTGAGCTTCGGGCGGCTGACAGGGGTGCGCTGAACAGGTCCACCCGCTATGAGAGACTTTCGCGGCCCAAGTGGCCGAGAGGAGTCTCCGATGAAGCGTTCGACGAACAGGAAGCGGCACCGTCCCGAGGAGGTGGTCGCCAAGCTCAGGCAGGCTGACGAGGCCCTGGCAAAGGGCACGCCGATCGCTGAGGTGGCGCGGTCGCTGGGGGTGTCCGAGGTGACCCTGCACCGCTGGCGGGCGGAGTACGGGGCGGTGGACCGGGACGCGGTGCGCCGGATGAAGGAGCTGGAGAAGGAGAACGCCCGGCTGAAGCGCCTGGTGGCGGAGAAGGAGCTGGACATCCTGATCCTGAAAGAGGTGGCAAAGGGGGAATTCTGAGCCCGGCGCGGAGGCGCCGGGCGATCGAGCGCGTGACAGACGTGCTGCCGGTGTCGGAGCGGCAGGCGTGCCGCGTGATCGGGCAGCACGCTGCATGCGCTGGGAACAGCTGGATGGCGTCC
>JBIIJH010000066.1:0-13079 GCA_044233905.1 Phycisphaerales bacterium | reverse complement strand
CATCCTCCCGCACCGCGCCGAGGCGGCCGTGGACCAGGCGCTGGCCTTCGATGGCGGCATCGCCGTCCTCGAGCGCGTGGAGGCGAACGCGCGCATCCGCATCATGCCGTGGTCGGGCGGCGACGGCTTCGTGGTGCCGGCCGACGAGACCGCGTTCTCCATGGGCCTCGGCGAGAACCTCGATGCCGCCAACGGCTCGGTGCGCATCGGCTACACCTCGATGATCACGCCGCGCACCACCATGGACGTGGACATGGCCACCGGCAAGCGCACGGTGCGGAAGGTGCAGCCGGTGATCGGCTACGACCGCGCGCTCTACGCCACCGCGCGCGTCTGGGCGCCGAGCCGCGACGGCAAGCGGATCCCGGTCTCGCTTTCCTGGCGCAAGACGGCGTGGAAGAAGTTCGACCGCTCGCCGGTGCGCATCGAGGGCTACGGCGCGTACGGCAATCCCACCGACGCCGAGTTCGACATGGGCGCCATCAACCTCATGGACCGCGGCTTCCTGATCGCCGCGGCGCACGTGCGCGGCGGTGCCGACATGGGCCAGGACTGGTACGAGGACGGCCGCCTGATGCACAAGCGGAACACCTTCAACGACTTCGTCGATGCGACGGATTTCCTGCGAAAGGACGGCTTCTGCGGCGACCGCGTCTTCGCCACGGGCGGTTCGGCGGGCGGCCTGCTGATGGGCGCGGTGGCGAACCAGGCCGGCGACCGTTACAAGGGCATTGCGCTCCACGTGCCGTTCGTGGACGCCGTGACCACCATGCTCGACGAGACCATCCCGCTCACCACCAACGAGTGGACGCAGTGGGGCAACCCGAAGGAGTCGAAGGAGGCGTACGACTACATCCTCTCGTACTCGCCCTACGACAACCTGTCAGCGAAGGCGTACCCCGCCATGCTGGTGACCACCGGGCTGTGGGATTCGCAGGTGCAGTACTACGAGCCCACCAAGTACGTGGCCCGACTGCGGAGGCTGCGCACGGACAGCAACCCGTTCCTGCTCCACGTGAACATGGAGGCCGGGCACGGCGGCAAGAGCGGTCGTTTCGAAAGGCTCCAGCAGGCCGCTCGGGAGCAGGCGTTCTTCCTGGACCTCGCGGGCATCGACCGCTGAGCGGGCGCCGCACCGCACCTCGCACGCTCACGCCTCCGACGTGGTGACTGGGGCAAGGCTGCCCGGATCGCGCCGCGCGAACGCCGGCACCTGGTCGCCGGCGAGCGGATGCGAGATGTGCCAGCCCTGCGCGGCGTGCCAGCCGCGCTCGGCCAGGAACGCCCACTGTGCGGGGTTCTCGACGCCCTCGGCCACGCAGTCGACGCCGAGCATGCGCGCGTGGCGCAGCGCACCGTCGAGCATGGCGCGGTCCTCGGCGGAGCCGGGGAGGCGCGCCACCACCGACCGGTCCACCTTGAGTTCGTCGATGGGGAAGCGGCGCAGCACGTCGAAGCCGCCGATGCCGGTGCCGAAGTCGTCGATCGACACCTGGACGCCGGCAATGCGCATCGCTTCCAGTTGCATGCGCACGGCGTCGCCCGCCTGGTGCAGCACGCCTTCCTCGACCTCCACCGTCAGCAGGCGGCCCGGAAGCGCGGACTCGGTCAAGGCCATGCGCACCTCATCCTCGAGGTCGCCGCGTCGCAGCTGGCTGGCGGCGATGTTGACGCTCACCGGAAGTTCGCAGCCGGCCAGGCACCACGCAGCGCACTGGCGGCACGCCTCGCGGAGGGCCCAGCTGCCGATCTCGTCGAGCAGTCCCGCGTCCTCGGCGATGGCCAGCAGGCGCCTGGCCGGCACTGCTTCGCCGGTGGTGGGGAGCGTCCAGCGGATGAGCGCCTCGGCGCCCACCATCCGGCCGGTGAGGATGCTGACCTTCGGCTGGTACACGAGGCGGAACGCGCCTTGCTCGAGCGCGCGCTGCAGCATGGTCGCCAGTTGTGCGTCGCGGAGCGCGTGCTCGGCCTGGGCCTCCGCGTAGAAGTGGATGCGCGGCTGCGAGCTGGTGCGTGCGAGGCGGAGCGCATGGCGGCTGCGCGCGAGCGCGATCTCGATGGGCGGCATCGGTTCGCCGCCCGCGATGCGGAGCACGCCGATCGCCGCACGGATGCGCAGTTCGTTCGCGCCCACCTGCACCGCGGGCTGGCCCGTGCCGCCGAGGGCGGCGAGGAGTCCACGCGGCTCGGCGGCGGAGCCGGGGATCAGCACGATGGCCTCGCCGCGGGACCCCGGGAAGAGCACGGCCTGCTCCGGGATGAGCGCGCGGATGCGGGTGCGCCAGAGTTCGTCGAGCTCGCGGAGCGCCTCGAAGCCTTCCACCGAGGCGATGGCGGCGGCGTCCTCGAGTTCCAGCGTGCAGAGGAGCGCCGGGCGGTGCATGGAAGCCAGTGCGGCCTCGATGGCGGCGTGCGCGCCGGCGTCCGCCACCACCGTGGGCACGGGGTTCGGGAAGCGCCGCTCTCGGCCGCGGACGGCCTCGACAAGGGCGTGCGGATCCGTGGGGGCGGCCAGCGCGTCATCGGCGCCGGCCAGGAGCGCGTCGCGGATGTCGACGGCGGATTGGCTCTCGGCGGAAAGCAGGGCGATCACCGCCAGCCTTCCCGACGCCGCGATCGTGCGCGCGGTGGAGCAGAACTCCGCGAGCTCCATGCCGGAACGCTCGGTGCTGAAGATCGCCACTTCCGGATACGCCTCGGCCACCAGCCGCAGCCCGCCCTCGGCGTCGCCGGAGGAGCGCACCTCGAACCGCGCCTGCCGCAGCGCGAGCGCCAGGCGGTCGCGCGTGGCGGGATCGGGCTCGACGAGGAGGACGCGGGTCATGCCGCGAGTCTAGCGGCGCGCCTTCATCACGCCCGGCGGCGACGGGCGGCGCAAGCACCGCCGGCAACCGCCAGGAGCGACAGCGCACCGGGCGCAGGAACGAGCGATACCGAGAACGAGGTCGCGGTGCCGATGTACGTGCCCGTCAGTGTGGCAACGTCGAAGAGGAACAGGTTGTAGCCCGTGCTTCCGAAGGCCACTGCGTCGCCGGCGGGGTTGGTGCCGTTGGTGACGAAGTAGTACGACGTGGCACCGGGTGTCACCGTCGAGAAGTCGAGGGCCGCGATGGTGGGGGTGCCAGCGTCGGTGAAGTTCAGGTACAGGAACTTGTCGGTGCAGATGCCGGCGATGACGGTCTGCGATTCCCCGAGCAGCAGCCCGCCCTGCGACACCCGCATCGAGTGCGACTCGAGGTACGTGGCCGCGTACGGCGCGTCCTGCAGGGTGGCCGGATTCCAGGCCGTGGTCGTCTCGTTGATCATGTCCGGGTTCTTCTCGATGAAGGACGCGGGAGCGGAGGCCTTGGTCGTGAACTCGCCCGCGGCCAGGAAGCCGTTGTCGAAGCCCAGTGAGTAGTGGTAGACGGCTGCGCTTGCGCCCGAGGAGACCAGCAGCGCGGCGGCCGTTGCGAACAGGGCGGACTCGTGGCGCGGGAAGAGGCGGGTCATGGGCGCATGCACTCCAGGTTGGTGTGGCAACATCGCCGACGCGGGAACACCCACGCCTCGGCCGGGCAGAGGCGGAATCGGCGCTCGAAGTATGTCACGGGAGCTCCGGCGTTCCGTTGGCCGGTGGGGGGTGCAGATTCAGTGGGTATTCCCTGCCAGCCAACGCGCAATCACCGGCCAAGTCATCCATACCGCCGCAAGCGGCAGGTACAGGGCAAGGACCCAGCGCACGGCCTTCCCGGTGACGCGGACGTTGATGCTCGCACCCAGCCAGCTGCCGGCGATGGCGGTGGGCGCCAGGCATGCGGCGATCACCAAGGTGGGCCAGAGCGCGGTGCCGCCGCCTTCCAGCGGCGTGTTCCAGAGCGTGATCGACTTCAGCGTGGCGCCCACCAGGGTGAGCGGCACCATGGTGCAGATGCTGGTGATCACCGCCCGCTTCATCGGGATGCGGGCCCACGCACGCATGAGCGGGATGCCAACCACCCCGCCGCCGATTCCCAGGAGGCCGCTCAGAAATCCCATCGTGAAGCCGATGCCGCCGCCGCGCGCGGCGGTGAGCTCCTGGGCGTGCTCCTCCGCGTGCTCATGGCCTCCTGCAAGGAGCATGAACTCGCGGATGGCGATGGCGGCCAGGAAGACGGCGAACATGACGCGGAATCCGCCGGCATCCACCTGCGTGCTCACGGCCACGCCCACGAGGACGAAGACGAGGGCCGCGGGCAGGATGCGTCGCGCGTACGTCCATTCGATCTGGCCGGCGCGGCTGTAGCGGCGGTACGCGGTGGCTGCCACCACCAGGTTGGTGATCATGGCCGCGCCCTGGAGCTGCTGCTTGTCGGGGGAGATGAAGATGGTGGCGAGCGGGATGATCCCGATGGATCCGCCCACGCCGAGCAGCCCACCGATGACGCCGCCGAACAGCCCGAAAGCCAGGTACTCGGCGATGGTCTGCGGATCCATCCGGAAAGCGTAACGATTGGCAGGAAAAAGGGCGACGCTTCCGGGGCGGATCCGCCGGGTGCGGGAGGATCGCGTGCATGCTCGTGACCATTCCCAGTTTCGCCCTGCAGGGCATCGATGCGGTCCGCTGCGACGTGGAGGTCTCGCTCCAGTCGCGCGGGCTGCCACGCATTGCGTTGGTGGGGCTGCCGGACCTCGCCGTGCGCGAGAGCATCGAACGCGTGAAGAGCGCGATGTCGGCCAACGGATTCGAACCGCCGCGGCACCGGACCACCATCAGCCTGGCACCCGCCGACCTGCGGAAGCAGGGGCCGGCGTTCGACCTGCCGATTGCGGTGGCACTGCTCCTGGCGGCGCCGGACGCGGCGGATGGGCGTGGAAGCGGCGGCGCAGGCGCCGATCGCGCACCGGACGTGGGCGCGTGGATGCTGGCGGGCGAGCTGGCGCTCGATGGATCGTTGCGCAGCGTGCGCGGGGCGGTGGGGATGGCGCTCCTGGCGCGACGGTTGGGTCTGGCAGGCATCGTGGTGCCGGCTGCCAACGCGCGCGAGGCGGCGGTGGTGGAAGGGATGGACGTGCGCGCCGCGGGGGCGCTGCCCGAAGTGGTGGCATTCTTCCGCGGCGCGTGCGTCCTGCCGAAGGCGGAGCCGGTGGACGTGCGCGGGGCGATTGCGGTGACGGCACCGGCGGTCGACTTCCGCGAGATCCGCGGACAGGGCCCTGCGAAGCGTGCGCTGACGATCGCCGCGGCGGGCGGGCACAACGCGCTCCTCATCGGCCCGGCCGGGTGCGGCAAGACCATGATGGCGCGTGCGCTGCCCGGGATCATGCCGCCCCTCGAGCCGGACGAGGCGCTCGAGGTCACGCGGATCTGGAGCGCGGCCGGCGCAGGTGCGCCGCGGCTCGTGACCGAGCGGCCGTTTCGGGCGCCGCACCACACCGCAAGCACCGTGGCGCTCGTGGGGGGCGGTGCCGCGGGGGTTCCGCGCCCGGGCGAGGTGACGCTTGCGCACCACGGCGTTCTCTTCATGGACGAGCTCCCGGAGTTCGGCCGCAGCGCGCTGGAGGCGCTTCGTGAACCGCTCGAGGATGGGTTCATCACGGTGGCCCGTGCGCATGGCAGCGCGCGCTTCCCCGCGCGGAGCATCCTGGTGGCGGCCATGAATCCCACGGCGCGCGGCAACCGCGGCGCGGGCACTCGCGGCGCGCGGGAGCAGGAGAAGTACATGGAGCGCGTGAGCGGCCCCATCGTCGACCGCATCGACCTGCACGTGGAGGTGCGGGCCGTGCCCTTCGAGCGGCTGGCCGCGGCGCCCGCGGGCGAGGACACCGCCGAACTGCGATCGCGCGTGATGGCCGCGCGTGCCGTGCAGCGTGCGCGGCAGGGGCCGGTGCTCAACGCGCACCTGCGTGGGAAGGCGCTCGATGCGGCGGCGGAACTGGATGCCGCGGGGCGGGCGCTCCTCGGCGAGGCGATCGGGCAACTGGGGCTCAGTGCGCGCGCCTACGACAAGGTGCGGCGGATGGCACGCACGATTGCGGATCTTGACGGCGTGGCGCAGGTGAACGCCGTGCACGTGGCGGAGGCGGTGCAGTATCGCGTGCTTGATCGGCATGCGGGGTGAGGAGCGGTGCGGTGCGGCCGCGCGAGCACCGTGCCCGGGAAAGAAAGCAGGTTCCGGCCAACGCGTGTTGGCCGGAACCTGCGGGTTCCCGTGCGAGATGTTCGCCGACTCAGCGGCGACCGCCGCCACCACCGCCGCGCATGCCGCCGCCACCACGGTTTCCGTAGTTCGGCGCGCTCATGCGCTGTGCACTGTGGAAGCCCGATGCGCCGCGGTAGCCACCGTAGCCGCCGCCGCCGCGGTTGTTGGCTGCACCCCAGCGGTTGTTGCCCATGCCGGGCTGCGTACCCATGCCACGGTTGGTGCCCATGCCGCGGTCCACGCCTTCGGTGCCACGCATGCCCTGGTCGATGCCCATGCCACCGGTGCCGCGCATGCCCTGGTCGATGCCCATGCCACCGACGCCGCGCATGCCCTGGTCGATGCCCATGCCACCGGCGCCACGCATACCCGCGTCCATGCCCGCTCCGCCGCGCCATCCGGCGCCCGCGCGTGCGCGGTCGGCTGCGGCCGCGTTCGCGTTTGCGCGGCCCATGCCGCCGAGGTCGTTGCGTCGGTCGTTGGCTGCGCGCGCCGCGGCTGCCGTGCGACGGTTGTCATCCCACCGGCGGTGCCAGCGGCCCCAGTCGTCCCAGCCATAGCCGTAGCCATAGCCGTAGCCGTACGCGGAACCCCAGTAGGGGCACCAGCCATAGCCACCGTAGCCGTCGTTGTAGACGTTGGAGTACATGTCCGGGTAGTCATCGATGTACTCGTTGCTGGTCGGCGGCGCATAGGTGCCGTCATCCGGGGAGTACTCGGCCTGGTTGCCGTAGGTGGCCGGATAGGCAGGGGCCACGTAGTTGGGGTCGTTCGCCGCCATGGCATCCTGGTCCGCCGTGGAGGCGTGCAGGCTGGCGTTGTAGTCGTAGCCCGTGCCGTAGACCGGGGTGCCGTTCTGCATGTAGGTGCCGAAGTAGCCGGCGGTCGATCCGAAGGTCACTGCGGTCGCCGTGCTGCCGTAGATCTCTACGTACGTGCATGGGTACACCGGGCACGAGGCCGGGATCGCGTAGATGGCCTCGGGTACCGAGTCGCACAGCGTCCACGGGCCGTTCGGGTCGGTGGCGGTGAACCACGCGCCGTCGTCGCAGCAGTAGTAGGCCGCATCGAGCTTCAGCACGGGCTGCCGTGCGTTGGTGCAGTACGAGAGCGTGCTGCCGTCGATCGGCGAGAAGTGCGGCTGCCCGCTGTAGGCCGGCATGCACTTGGCATCGGCGCGGGTGAGGGTGAGCGTGCGCACCAGGTTGCTGGTGAGGCTTGCGGCCTTCGCCTCGGTGGTGCCGGGGACGCTGGCGCGCACCGCACCCATCTTGCCGGTGGCCGGCAGCTTTGCGAACGCGGCCGGAACCTTGTCCGCCGCCTGGTAGGCCCAGGGTCCCTTCAGGAGATCAGCAGAGGCGAACCAGCGGCCGGAGCCGAGGATCCACCACTCGTTGCCGCTGCGGAGGATGGTCTCAGCCGTGTTGGTCACGCGCTGCACGCCGGGGCAAGCATCGGCGAGTTCCGGCTTGCCGGAAATGGACACCAGCACGGTGGGACGGATGGCGATGTAGACATCCGGCGGCGGGCCCTGGACGTGCGTGGTGCGGTGCAGCTCGATGGTGTCCTTCACGTCGGTGGGCGGCGCCTTCGGCTTGCCGAGCGCGGTGATGACGTCCTGCGGCGGATCCGTCTGCGCGGCGTTGAACGGCCCTTCCATGGTGGCGGCGCTCACCCACTCCTGCGAGGAAAGCCGCGTGTACCACGCGCCGGACGGCGACTTGAGCAGGATGTTCGGCGTGTTGACCACGCGCTTCCAGCCGCTCGTCCCGCAGGGGCCGAAGCGAGGCGCGCCGTTGACGGAGATCAGGACGGTGGCGCGCTCGGTGACCTTGATCACCGGCACGGCGTTCGAGAGGTCCTTGACGTCGCGCGAGGAGTCGATGGCGATGCCCTCGACGATCGTGCTCAGCGTGGCAGTGAAGCCGACGCCCTCGAGGAGCTTGGCGAACTCGGCCTGCGTGGCCGCGCCGGTGCCGTCGTCGAGCGCGCACTTGTTGATGGTGAACTCGTTGAGTTCCACCTCGCCCGGGGTCTCCGAGGACGTGACGACGGCCGTCATCTCGAGCGTGCCCGCCGTCGGGCTGCCCGTCGCGCGCTTCACCTGCACCACGGCGCGGAGCGTCACGGTGTTGCCGGCGATGGCCGTGTACGAGGGCTCGTTGATGGTGAAGGTGACGCCCTCGGCGGTGGCGACCTGCGGCCATTCCGAGGCGACCACCGCGGTCTGCGCGGCGGGCGCGCCGCCCGAGCCGACACCCTGCGCGGGTGCCGCGGGCGGTGCCTGGAAGGTCATGAACGGGGTGGCAAGCGAAGCGCTTGCGAGGACGACAAGTCCGGCGATGGTCATCATGTGGCGTGGCCCTTCGGCGAAGTGGGGGTCCCCCGCGGAGATGCGGAGGACGGGAGTAGGATCCTACGTGGCGCTGCGCGCGCGGATCGCGCGTGGCCACCGCTCGCCGGGTGCCGGCGGGCCGCAGGGAATCCATGCGGAGTGTTCCCTCAGGAAGCGCACGATCAGGGCCGGGGCCTCGGCCGGGTACTGGTGGCCGCCGTCGGTGACCATTCCCACGAAGGGCGTTCCCAGCGGCGACTCCCAGCGGGTGCAGTCCGTCGCCCATGGCTTCCCCGTGCCTTCGCACCCGTTGACCTGGCGCACCACGTCCATCACCCGCTCCTGGCCGGCGAAGGGCACGATGGAATCCGCCCGGCCCGCAATGTGCATGCACGGCATCGGCTGCAGCTGCCGCGCAGCGAGCGAGCCGCCGGCCACGGGCGCGACGGCGGCCAGCATCTCCGGTCGCGCGAGCCAGAGCGCGTATGTGAAGCCGGCGCCGTTGGAGTGTCCCGTGGCGTAGACGCGCGTGTCGTCCACCCAGCCCTCATTGCGCAGCGACTCGACGATCGCGTCGACAAGCTTCAGGTCGCGATCGCCGTACTCGCCCGCGCGGTTCTGCCAGCCGGGTTTCCTGCCCTCGGGGTCGACGCGCGGGCTCTTGGTGGGAAGCCCCTGCGCGTAGACGACGACGGCGCCCGGCCACTCGCCCTGCAGGTGCATGGAGCGCGAGACGCGCTGGGCGCTGCCGCCGTGACCGTGGAACGCCAGGATCAGCGGGCAGGGGCGTGGCGCGCCGGATGGCAGATGGACGATCGCCTGTCGCTCGGTGCCCTCGATGGTCCAGGTGCGGCGGGTGCCTTCGCCAGGTTCCGTGGGGGCCGGCATCGTGGCCGCCATCAGGCAGGTGGCGGCCGCGACGATCGCCATGGCGCTCGTCACGCGGCGGAGATGGATGGAGCAGCGTGCGATCATCGCCGGGTCAACGCGGGCCGACGCCCGTGCATTGCGAGCCCGTGACGGCAGCCTGCCGAGTCCCGTCGATCCGTCACGCCCGCCTCACAGCCCGGGCGCAAAGCCCCGTCGCATGGTGTTCTCGCAGCAGGCGCGCGGCTCCACGAACTGAAGCAGGTAGTCGCTGCCGCCCGCCTTGCTTCCGACGCCCGACATGCCGAAGCCGCCGAAGGGCTGGCGCCCGACGAGCGCGCCGGTGATGCCGCGGTTCACGTAGAGATTGCCGACGCGGAACTCCCGCTTGGCGCGCTCGAGGTTCATGGGCTTGCGCGTGTAGATGCCGCCCGTGAGCTTGTACGCGGGGGCGTTGGCGATGCGCAGCGCCTCGTCGAAGTCCTTGGCGCGGATCACGGCGAGCACCGGCCCGAAGATCTCCTCGGTGGCAACGCGTGCGTCCGCGCGGACACCGCTGATGATGGTGGGACCGACGTAGGGCATGCCCACCTTCGCCTCGAGTCCTGCGGGGACGGGGAGCGTCAGCTCGAGCTTGCCTTCCTTGGCGCCGATCTCGATGTACGAGCGGATCTTCGCCGCGGCTTCCGCGTCGATCACCGGGCCGACGTCGGTACCGGGCTCGCGCGGATCGCCCACCACCAGCGCGCGCGTCGCTTCCACCAGACGGTGGAGGAACACGTCGTACGCGCTGTCGAGGACGATCACGCGGCTGCACGCCGAGCACTTCTGGCCCTGGAAGCCGAAGGCGCTCTGGCGGACGCCGAGCACGGCCTCGTCGAGGTCCGCGCTTTCGTCGATGATCAGGGCGTTCTTGCCGCCCATCTCGCAGACCACCTTCTTGACGAATTCCTGGCCCTCGCGCGGCTCGCCGGCGGCCTTGATGATGTCGAGGCCCACGGCCTTGCTGCCCGTGAACGCAATCAGCGCCACGCGCGGGTCGCGCACCAGCGCGGCGCCGACGGTCTCGCCGGGGCCGGGCAGGAAGTGCAGCACGTCGCGCGGCACGCCGGCCGCCCACAGGATGTCGCAGAGCACCTTGGCGATGGCGGGCGTCTGCTCCGCGGGCTTGACCACCGCGGTGTTGCCCGTCACCAGCGCCGCCACGGTCATGCCGCAGCAGATGGCGAACGGGAAGTTCCATGGGCTGATCACCGCGGCCACGCCGCGCGGCTGGTACCACTGCTCGTCGAGCTCGCCGACGAAGTTGCCGAGGCGCTGGCGCGCGAACAGCTTGGTGGACTCGCGCGCGTAGTACTCGCAGAAGTCGATGGCCTCGCAGACGTCGGCATCGGCCTCGCGCCAAGTCTTGCCGCTCTCCTTGATGACGATGGCGGAGAGCTCGTCGCGCCGCGCGCGCATGGTGGCCGCGGCGCGCACCAGCATGTCGGCGCGCTCGGCGTTGGGCATGTCGCGCCAGCGCGGGAACGCGGCGTCGGCGGCGGCCACGGCGCGGGCCGCGTCGGTCACGGTGGAATCGTTCGCCACGCTCGGCACGGCGGTCGACGCGATGGCCGCGCGGTATGCGTCGCGCACCGAGGAAATGGAGAAATTCCGCATCGACTCCGTGAAGAACGGGCGTCCATCGCCCACGCCGGCGGCGGCGCAGGAGAGGGTGTGGCGCTCGGGGGCCAGGCGGATGCGCTCGACGCCGGGGTCGGAATCGTGCTCGCGGAACGGGCTCGCCACCAGCGACGAGACGTCGGCGTTGTCCAGGAAGCCGGCCTTCAGCCAGCTCTCGTTGGAGGTGTTCTCGAGCAGGCGGCGCACCAGGTACGCCATGCCCGGGATCATCTCTCCCACCGGCACGTACTCGCGCACGCGCAGGCCCATGGCGATGGCCGCGGCCTTGAGCGGATCGCCCATGCCGTGGAGCATCTGCAGCTCGATCGCCGACTTCGGCAGGCCGTGCTTCTCGAGCGTGGCGAGCGCGGCCGCGATGGAGCGCGCGTTGTGCGAGCCGAGCGCGAGCTTCACGCCGCCCTCGCCGATCTTGCGCGGGGTGTTCTCGATGAAGTACTGCGCCACGCGCTCGAAGCACGCGTCGGTGTCGCACTTGCGGCTCCACACCGGCACCGGCCATCCCTGCTGCTCGGCATGGATGGTCTCGTAGTCCCAGTACGCGCCCTTCACCAGCCGCACGGTGACCACGCGGCCGGTGCGCTTGGCCCACTCGACCACGCTGCGCGCGTCGTCCGGTGCGCTGCGCAGGTAGGCCTGCATGGCAAGGCCGGCCTCGAAGTCCACGGCCTCGCAGCAGCGCTTGAAGAGCTCGATGGTGAGGTCCTTGAGCGCAAACTGCTCCATGTCGAAATTGACGAGAACGCCCTGCTTCTTGGCGCTTTCGAGGATCGGCAGGATCTCCGCCATCAGCGTGCGGATGGAGCCCTCGGTGTCGATCGGGTCGACGCGCGCGCTCAGGCTGCTGATCTTGATGCTGACGTTGGTGCGCGGCACCGCGCCCAGGTGGTCGCTCTCCAGGACGGGGTTGCCCGGCCAGCTGGCGACGCGCTTGGGCAGGTTCTCCACCAGGTCCAGGTACTTCTGGCGGTAGAGGCGCGCCTCCTGGTCGCTCACGCATGCCTCGCCCAGGAGGTCCACGCTGAAGCAGAGGCCGTTCTTCCACATCTTCTCGAGCGAGGGAAGGGCGCTCGCCGCGTCGGTGCCGGCGATGAACTTGGACGCCATGCCCTCGATCTGGCCGGCCATGGTCTTGGCCATCAGGCCCTTCGCCAGGCCGCCCGCCGCCATGCCGAGCTCGAAGCCCGGCGGCGCCTTCACGCCCGGCTGCGAGAGGTAGTCGGTGAGGTGCTCGTAGATGGCGTCGTTCGTACGCAGCGTCGGGAAGCAGTCCACGAAGCGGAAGAGCTGGACGCGGAACGCCTCGTCCTGCATCGCCCAGTCCATGAGCTTGTCCTTGAACACCGAGAGGCTGCCGCTGAAGACGCCGGCACCGGCCTCGCGCGCGTTGCGCAGGTACTCGGCGCCGATCTCCTGGACGCGGCGTTCGAAGGCGGGGTCACGCGGCGCGGCGCGGCCAGCGGGGGCGGCGGCCGGTGCGGAGGTGCGGACGGGAGTGGGCTTCTTACGCGTGAAAAACGCCATTTGCGGAGTATAGGCCGCGACAATGGCGTGGAACCGCAGGGAATGCGTGTGGCTGGGTGTTGAGGCGCGGTCTCGGGCTGCGCGCGGCGCGGCGGCACCCGCTCAGCGCGGTGCAGCGCGGCCCACCGCCGCGAGCGCCTGCCCGTACACCTCGACGCAGCGCTCCGCGGCGCCGTCCCAGGTGATGCCCCGGACCTCGTCGAAGCCGTGGTCGGTCAGCGTGCGCTGGAGCGGCGGGTGGCGCAGCACGGCGACGATCTTGTTCGCCATGTCGTCGACATCCCAGAAGTCCACCTTGAGGGCGTTGGTGAGCACCTCGCTCACGCCCGACTGGCGGCTGATGAGGACCGGCACGCGGTGGCCGAGCGCCTCGAGCGGCGCGATGCCGAACGGCTCGCTGACGCTCGGCATGACGTAGAGGTCGGCCATGCTGAAGACGCGCGGGATGTCCTTGCCGCGGAGGAACCCGGTGAAGAGCACCTTGTGCCCGATGCCGAGCTCGGCGGCAAGCT
>JBIIJH010000065.1:0-13130 GCA_044233905.1 Phycisphaerales bacterium | reverse complement strand
CATGCCCTTGCCCAGCGAGTCGCGGATCATCGGGACGGCAGATCGATTGCCCATGTCGCCGAGGATCAGGTACGCGTTCGAACGGATCTCCGGATCGTCGGAACGAACCATCGCGGCCAAGGGGCTCGGGTCGACGCGACGCCCCAGGCGCGTCAGCGTGTAGATGGCGGCGGCGCGCACCGAACCGCTCTCGTCCACGAGGAGCGGCTGCACGGCATCGGCAAGGTCGGTGAGCTTCGCGCGGCCGATCGAGACGCACGCCACGAAGCGAACGCCGCGGTTCGGATCCGAGAGGAGCGGCACCACCACGGCCTTCAGGTCCTCGGGCGAGGACACGAGCGCCTCGCATGCGTTGGCGCGGTAGATGGGCACCTGCGACACCGCCGCACCGCGCAGCAGCGTGACCGCCGCCGTGTGCGCGCTGCCGCTCGACTCCACCGGAAGCGGCGCCACCGTGGGGCGACCGGAATCGGAGAGCTTGGCGTCGCCGGTGGACTGCACGCTCTGCGAGCGGCTCGACCACGGCTGTTCGCTGGTGGTGGGCGCGGAATCGCACGCGCCGAGGATCACGGGCATCGCAGCAAGCGCGAGCATCGACACCGTGGCCGCCGCGGTGGATCGCGTGCGCACGAACCGGAAGAGCACGATGGCGGAAGCGGTGAGCATGAGTGCGATCGATGCTACTTCCCCGAATGCCGCGAAGGGGGCCGTGCGGCCATCCAGGGGCGGTGCCGCCCAGAGCCATGCCGCGGTCTGCGGCGTCGGCGGCGAGGCCACGATGCGGCCGGAGGAGTCGATCCCCGCGCAGAGACCGGTGTTGGCCGCGCGCACCATGGGTGTGCGCGTCTCGATGCAGCGGAACCGGGATATCTGCAGGTGCTGCGCGCGGCCGCCGTCGAACCAGCCGTACCAGCCGTCGTTGGTGATGTTCACCAGGAGGTCCGCCGCACGCGCCCTGCCCCCGCGGGCGGGATAGACCAGGTCGCGCGGCACCCAGCACATGGCATCCTCGAAGCAGATGGCGGGCGCGATGCGCACCGTGCGGCCCTGCCACGGGATCTCGAACCGCACCGGCTCGCCGCCGCGGTCGAGGTCGAAGGTCATGCCGGCCGCGCCCACGGCCAGGAGCTGCTGCTCCAGCCAGTCCCAGCTCGAGATGTACGGCATGGTCTCGCCGAAGGGCGCCAGGAAGATCTTGTCGTAGCGCGGGTACGGCGGCGGCCCGGGATTCACCAGGTAGGCGCTGTTGAACTGCTTGTCCCACGCGAAGCGCTCGCCGTCGGCGCGCAGGCCGATGAACGCCGGGCTTCCCACCATGAGCGGGACCTGGAGGCGCTCGGAGAGGAGCGACGCGATGCGCTGGAAGCGGTTGCCCGGGAACCAGGCGTTCGCTTCCTGCAGCGCGATGGTCTCGGGCTCCAGTCCGTAGCCCGCCAGCATGGTCTCCGGCCACACCGCGAGCGCCACGGGGAGCTTGCGCTCTGCGCAGTCGATGGCGCCGCGCATGGTGAGCTCTGCGAATTCCGGAATGTCCTTCACCTGTTCGCGCGGCGCCCAGCCCACCTTGTTGCTGGTGGCCAGGTTGGTCTGCACCAGGAGGATGCCGGGGCCCTGCCCGACCGGCGCCTGCGAGAGGCGCCAGGAGCCGTAGGCGAAGGAGGCCAGCAGGAAGAGGAGCGCGAAGACAACGCCCGCGCGGGCGGTGTTGCCCCAGCGCGGCACGGCGACATTGCCACCGCCGGTGACGCGAGGCGCACCGCGCCGCGCACACCATGCATCGACGCACGCGCCGGCAAGCGCAAGCACCAGGAGCGAGGCGAAGATCTCGCCGACAAGGTCCGCACCCTGCACCAGCACCACATGCTCGACGAGCGGCTGCCCCCAGCGGAACCACGGATAGCCGTCGAACAGCACGTAGGTGCGGAATGCCTCCTCGGCACCGAGGGCGAGCGGCAGGAGCAGCGCCCACGGCATCCACGCCGGCAGCCCGCGCGCGCACTGCACCAGGAGCCAGAGCCCGAGCAGTTCATGGAACGTGCAGTAGAGGGCCAGCGCATAGGTGCCCGCGCCCGTCACCTGCAGCAACCAGTAGTGGAGGACGAACCACTTGATCCAGAGCACCGGCGCGATGGCGAACACGACGCGCCGCGGAAGCGCCGCGCGCGCTGCGCCGGGCAGGCCGCTCGCGGAACCGCGCACCACGATCCATGCCGTGGGAATGGCCGCGGCCACCACCAGCACGCTCCAGCCGATCGGCGGGTACGCACAGCCAAAGAGCACGCCGGCAACGGCCGCCAGCGCCGACGCCCACGCCAACTCGCGAACGACGGCCCGACGAGCGTTCATGGGTGCAGCGGAATCAGGCAACCGTCACTTCCCCGAGTAGTCGATGATGCGGCTGATCTCGGTGCGCATGGCGGCGCGGTGGACGATGCGGTCCACGAACCCGGCCTTCTCCAGGAACTCCGCGGTCTGGAAGCCCGGGGGGAGCGCCTGGCGGATGGTCTGCTGGATGACGCGCGGACCGGCGAAGCCGATGAGCGCCTTGGGCTCGGCGAAGATCACGTCGCCGAGCATGGCGTAGCTCGCGGTGACGCCACCCGTGGTCGGGTCGGCAAGCACCGAGATGTACAGCCCCCCCACGTCGTCGAAACGCGCGAGCGCGGCGCTGGTCTTCGCCATCTGCATCAGCGAGAATCCCGACTCCTGCATGCGCGCGCCGCCGGAGCAGCTCACGATGACGAGCGGCAGGCTGTGGTCGGTGGCGTGCTCGATGCAGCGCGTCAGGCGTTCGCCGACGACGCTTCCCATGGAACCGGCCATGAACGTGAAGTCCATCACGCCCACCACCAGCTTGCGGCCCTTGATGAAGCCGGTACCGGTCTGGACGCCGTCGATCTCGCCGCTCTTGCGCTGCGTGTCACGGAGGCGGTCGATGTAGGGCTTCTGGTCGACGAAGCCGAGCGGGTCCATCGGCGCCATGTCGGCGTCGAGGGCCTCGAAGGTGCCCGGGTCGAGCAATTGGTCGATGCGCTGGCGCGCGGAGACGCGCATGTGGTGGTCGCACTTGGGGCAGACCATCAGGTTGGCCTCGAGGCTCTTGCGGAAGATGGTCTCCTCGCACTCGGGGCACTGCGTCCAGAGACCGTCCGGAACGGCCTTCTTGGCGGCGACCTGCGTAGCTGTCCAGGTGGGTTCAGGCAATCCGTTGCTCCTTGGCGCGGCGTGGGCTGCGCGAGGGGAAAGTGTAGCCGCCGCGTCAGTCCCCGAGAAGCACGCCGGCATCCGCGGGAAGCACGTACTGCGTGCACCAGCTCCGTCCCTCGACGCGCTCCCAGAGACGGGAACCGTCGCCGCGCGCGAGGGCATCGCGCACGATGGCAAGCGCAATCGAGTGCAGCACGATGCCGACGCGCTGGCCGGCACGCTGCACGAGGATTTCCGCAAGGGCATCGAGGATCCGCGCCCGCGCATCGGCCATGGCCTCGCCTTCCGGCGGGATCACGGTGAGCGGCGATGCCAGCCACTCGGCGTGGCGACTCTCGAAGCGTCGTTCGAACTCCGCCAGGCTGAGGCCTTCGAGGAGCCCCAGGTCCGGGTCCGCGAGCGCGGGCACCGCGGTGAGCGAGCAGGCGAATCGGCTGGCGATGACGCGCGAGCTCTCGATGGCCGCTTCGTCCGCAGGATGGAGGAGGATCGTCGGGCCCTCCGCCAGGCGCGCCACCCGCTGGCGCAGTTCCGCGAGCGATTCCTCGGTCGCCGGCAGGTCCACCTTGCCGCGCAGGCGCTGCGCCGCGTCCCAGGAGGTGTCTGCCGGTCGGAAGAGCCAGAGCTGCGTTTCGGCCATGGGATCAGCCGCGGATGGCCGTGATGGCGGCGGCGTAGTCCCGCGTGCCGTAGATGGCAGACGCCGCGATGAGCACCGAGATGCCGGCCGCGCGGCAGGCCGGGGCCGTGGCCGGCGAGACGCCGCCGTCGATCATCAGCCGCTGGCCGGGGCGCATCATGGCGAGGAGTTCCGGTGCCTTCGAGAGCACCGACGCAATGAACTTCTGTCCCGACTTCCCGGGATGCACGCTCATGAGCATCACGGTGTCGACAAGCGGGATCGCGTCCGCGCACACCGAGGCCGGCGTGTCCGGATTGAGGACGATGCCCGCGGTCATGCCGCGGGCACGGATGCGCTCGACGAGCGCGGCGGGACGCGGCATCACCTCCACATGGAACTGGATGTGCCCTGCCCCCGCATCCGCGTACGGATCGACCCAGCGGCCCGGGTCGGTGCACATGAGGTGCACGTCGAGGAACGCACCGGGAGCAGCGCGGTGGGCCGCTTCGCAGATCACCGGACCAAGCGAGATGTTCGGCACGAAGTGGCCGTCCATCACGTCCACGTGCAGCGCATCGCCGCCCGCGGCCATGGCCGCGCGGCACTCCTCGCCAAGACGCGTGAAGTCCGCGGAAAGGATCGACGGCTCCACCAGGAGCCGTCGATCGGAGAGGTATGGGTTCTGCGGAGCGTCCACGGAGCGGATGCTCACTTGCCGGCGGGCTTGGCCACCTTGGCCTGGCCCTCGTAGACGTCCAGGGCGCGCTTGAAGGCAGGCTTCGAGGCGGGCGCCGCGGTCATCCACGCGTCGTACTGGATCTCGGCGGCAGCGGCGAAGTCACCGCGGGCAGCGGAGACGGCGGCCATGGCGGAGAGGGCCTCGGGGTCATCCTTGGCGCCGGAGACGGACTTCAGCTTGTCCACCGCGTACTGCGCGGCGTCGAGGTCGCGCTTCTGGCCGCCGGTGTCGGTGGCCAGGTAGTTGGCGCACTCCATGAGCGCGTACTTGTCGGTGGAGACGCGGTCGATCAGGCCCTTGATGTAGGCCTTGGCGCCGGCGGTGTCGTTGGCCTGCTCGTTGAGCATGCGCCAGTTCTCGAAACCGTACTGGATGAGCGTGGACGGGCCTTCGGTGATGGCCTTCTCGTAGAGGCCGCTGGCCTCCTTGTAGTTGCGGAGCTTGGCAGCCTTGCGCGCGGCGGCGATGGACGGCTCGACGCGGTTCAGGAGCTCGGGGTCGTAGCGGTTGGCGAGCGTCATCTTGATGACGTTGTCGAAATTCGGGTCGAGCGGGTTGCCGATGTGCACCAGCTTGCCGGTGCGCGCGATCACGAAGGCGCAGGGAATGCCCTTCTGCCCGGTGGCCTGCATCCACTTCTCGGCGATGAAGGTGTCGTCCTTCTTCTGGGTGGCCACGGTGTAGTCCATGGCGGAGCCCTTCTCCTTGACGAACTTCTTCACCAGGTCCACGGGCTCGTCGCTCACACCGATGATCTGCAGGCCGCGCGATCCGTAGTCCTTCTGGAGCTCGGTCAGGTGCGGGATGGAGCGCTTGCACGGCGGGCACCACGTGGCCCAGAACTCCACCACGTAGACCTTGTCCTTGCTGAAGGTCTCGACCTTGTCGCCCTGGATGAACTCGAGGTGGTCGGCGAAGCCGGCCGGCGGCTCGACGCCGACCTTGAACTTCTTCTCATCCTGCGCGTGCGCGGCGGGAGAGAACGAGAGTGCGAGGGCAAGGCTGGCGATGGCGGCGGCGATGGTGGTTCGCATGGTGTGTTGCTCCAAGTGTCCGGAATGATAGACGGCCGAGACCCGACGCCGATTGCGCCGGGAGCGGGGGGAAACCCGCGCCATGGCGGCGTTCAGGCAGGAAGCAGCGCGTCGACGGACTCGAAACGCTTGCCTTCGAGCATCTCCAGGCTGGCGCCGCCGCCGGTGGAGACGTGGGTGAGCGCGTCGCCAAGGCCCGAGACGTCGAGCGAGGCCGCAGTGTCGCCGCCGCCCGCGATGGTCACGGCGCCCGTGGCGGTGGCGGCGGCCACGGCGCGTGCCACGGCCATGGTGCCCGCGTCGAAGGGCTTGGTCTCGAACGCGCCCATCGGGCCGTTCCACACCACCTGCCCCGCCGACGCGCACGCCTCGGAGAAGAGTTCCTGCGAGCGCGGCCCGATGTCGAGGCCCATCCAGCCGTCGGCGATGCCGCCGACGACGACGGTGGTCTCGGTGCCGGCCTCGAGCTTGCGCCCGCACACGTGGTCCACGGGAAGGAGGATCGTGCGCCCGCGCGCCTGCGCGTCGTGCATGATGACGCGTGCCTTCTCCACCATGTCGGGCTCCACCAGGCTGTTGCCGGTGGTGACGCCCTGCGCACGGAGGAACGTGTAGGCCATGGCGCCGCCGACGACGATGATGTCGACCTTGTCGAGGAGGTTGGAGATGGCGGCGAGCTTGTCGCTCACCTTGGCGCCGCCCACGATCGCCACGAACGGGCGGCGCGGGGATTCGAGCGCCGCACCCAGGAATCGGAGCTCCTTCTCGAGGAGCCGCCCGGCGAGCGCGGGCTTGCCTTCGGCGGCCATCGCCCGAGGCAGCGCCACCATGGAGGCGTCGGCGCGGTGCGAGGCGCCGAAAGCGTCATTCACGTAGGCGTCGCCGTAGGCCGCGAGCTTTGCGGCGAAGGCGGGGTCGCCCTTCTTCTCGCCCTTCTCGAAGCGGAGGTTCTCAAGGAGGAGCACCTGCCCCGGCTTCAGGGCCGCCACCGCGGCGCGGGCGGCGTCGTCGGTGGGAACCTGCCCGGCGAAGAGCACCTCGGCCTTGCCGACCAGCAGCTGGCGCAGGCGCACGAAGACGGGCTGCAGGCTCTCGCTGGCCTCGTAGCCGATGCCGGCCGGGCGGCCGAAGTGGCTCGCCACCACCACGGACCCACCGCGGGCGATGATCGACTCGATGGTGGGCAGCGCACCGCGGATGCGGCGGTCGTCGGTGATGGCGCCCGCGTTGTCGGTGGGCACGTTGAAGTCGGCACGCACGAAGACGCGCTTGCCCTTCGGATCGAAGCTGTCCACGGAACGGCGGAGCGAGGTACGGGCAGGCGCGGTGGCGGCGTGATCGGTCATACTCCCACTATACGGAAATGGCCACGCACGAACCCACATTGCCGCCCGACGCGCCGCGCACGGTGCTGGTGCTCGGACCGACCGCCGGTGGAAAGACCGCGCTCGCGGTGGAGCTTGCCCGGAAACTTCCTGGCGGCGGCGAGTGCGTGAGCGCCGACAGCATGCAGGTCTATCGCGGCATGGACATCGGCACCGCGAAGCCGACGCTCGAGGAGCGCCGCGGCGTGCCGCACCACATGATCGACGTGGCCGATCCGCACGGCGGCACGTTCACCGTGGCCGACTGGATCGAGGGCGCGCACGCGGCGATCGCCGCCATCCACGCGTGCGGGCGCCATGCGGTGGTGGTGGGCGGCACCAACCTCTACGTGAAGTCGCTGATGGACGGCATGTTCGAGGGGCCGCCCGGCGACCCGGCCATCCGCGCGCAGCTCGAGGCGCTTTCCACCGAGATCCTGCGCGGCGACCTCGAGCACCACGACCCGATCGCCGCGTCGCGCATCCACTTCAACGACCGGCGCCGCACCATCCGCGCGCTCGAGGTGTGGATGCTGACCGGCCAGCGCATCAGCGAACTGCAGCAGCAGTGGAACGACACGCCGCGGGAGATGCCGGCCGGCATGCACGTGGTGGGCCTCGAATGGCCGGTGGAGCAGATCAACCAGCGCATCAACCTGCGGGTGCGCGCCATGATCGAGGGCGGGCTCGAGCAGGAAGTAATGCGCCTCCTGGCCAAGGGCCCGATCAACCGCCAGGCGATCGAGGCGGTGGGCTACCGCGAGGTGCTCCGCGCGTTCGCGCACGAGATCTCGATTGCCGAGGCCGAGGAGGAGATCAAGGTGCGCTCGCGGCAGTACGCCCGGCAGCAGCGCACGTGGCTTCGGCGCTTCAAGGCGATCCGCGATGCGGTGTGGGTGGACGGCCCGCTTCGCACCACCGAGGAGGCGGCGCGGGAAGTTATTGAAAAATTTTTCCCGGCCCGTGCCCGGGAGCGCTGAACCCGCGTTTCGTTCCCCTACGGGGAACGCCGGGGCCGTGAATCAGGGCAAATCCACCCGCCGCGCCACCCCGCCGGGCTGGGTCCAAGCGTCCGCCGCCCTTGACGGACCCCCGTCCCCTCCTCATATAGATGTCCCGTGACGGCCGATGGAGCCTCCGGACCGGCCGATGCCGGCTCGCCAGGCCCCCCGACGTCAGGGACACCCCACACCGATGGCAAAGCGCCCCACCAAGCCCGCCAAGACCGCCGCCTCCGATGACGGCGATGACGCCCCCGCACCCAAGGGGAGCTACAAGCTGGTGATCGTCGAGAGCCCGGCCAAGGCCAAGACCATCACCAAGTACCTGGGCTCGGGCTTCAAGGTGGAGGCCTCCAAGGGGCACATCCGCGACCTGCCGCCCCGCGGACCCAAGGGCTCCAAGCAGCCCGTGCCGGGCGTGGACCTCGACAACGACTTCGAGCCCACCTACGAGGTGAGCGAGGACCGCAAGGCGCAGGTCACCGCGCTCAAGAAGCTGGCCAAGGGCGCCGGCGAGATCTGGTTCGCCACCGACTTGGACCGCGAGGGCGAGGCCATCGCGTGGCACCTGGCGGAGCTCCTGGGCGTGGACCCGCTGAAGGCCAAGCGCGTGGAGTTCGACGAGATCACCCGCACCGCCATCCTGAAGGCGTTCGAGGAACCGCGCCCGATCGACATCAACCGCGTGAACGCGCAGCAGGCGCGGCGCATCCTCGACCGCATCGTGGGCTACGAGGTGAGCCCGGTGCTCTGGAAGAAGGTGGCCGGCGGGCTGAGCGCGGGCCGCGTGCAGAGCGTGGCGCTGAAGCTGATCGTGGACCGCGAGCGCGAGATCCGCGCCTTCCAGCCGGACGAGTACTGGAAGGTGGAGGCGGCCATGACGCCCGACGCCGCCAAGGGCGCGGCGCTCGCCAAGGACTGGAGCACGTTCATGGCGCGGCGCGACGACCGCCACAAGGGCCCCACCGTCAAGGAGCAATCGGCGTGGCTCGCCGAGCGCAACGGCATCGAGTGCGAGCTGGTGCAGGTCGGCGGCAAGCCGCTTGACCTGGGCCGCGAGGTGCCGAAGTACGAGGATCACCCCGATTTCGGCAAGGAGAAGCCTTCGATCGAGATCCCCGACTGGGTGATCCGGAAGAAGGAAGAGGACAAGAAGACCAAGACGCCCATCCCGCAGGAGCCGCGTTGGTACGACGCCGGCGAATCGCTTGCGGCGCGCGTCAAGGCCGTGGCCGAGGCGGTGGGCCTCGACGGCGTGAGCGTCGAGATCACGGCGCCCGTGGCGCGGACCGACATCCGCCACGAGGTGGATCCGGTGGGCTTCGCCCGCTGGCAGCGCACGGTGCGCGGCACCATCGGCGCCGGCGTGCGCTACCGCGTGAAGAGCATCGAGCGCAGCGGCACCAGCAGCAAGCCGCGCGCCCCGTTCATCACCAGCACGCTTCAATCGAGCGCGAGCTACGCACTCGGCTTCGGCACCGACCGCACCATGCGGGTGGCGCAGATGCTCTACCAGGGCGTCAATGTCCCGGGCGAAGGGCCGGTGGGCCTGATCACCTACATGCGTACCGACAGCACGAACCTCTCGGGCGAGGCGCTCGGCACGGTGCGTTCGTTCATCTCCGAGAAGTACGGCGAGAAGTACCTGCCCGAGAAGGCACGCTTCTACGGCTCGAGCAACAAGAGCGCGCAGGAGGCCCACGAGGCCATCCGCCCCACCAACGTGCGGCGCACGCCCGAGAGCCTGCGCGGCGTGATCGAAGAGGAGCAGTGGCGCCTCTACAACCTGATCTGGCAGCGCTTCGTGGCGTGCCAGATGACGGACGCGCAGTACGACTCCACCAGCGTGCTCCTCGAGCGCAGCGACAAGGCGACCGGCGCCGTGTTCAAGGCCACCGGCCGCGTGCAGACCTTCGACGGCTACACCGTCACCGGCATCCGCGGCGAGGGCGAGGACCAGGAGCTTCCCGCCATGAAGGAAGGCCAGGAAATGGCACCCTTCTGGCTTGATCCGCAGCAGAAGTTCACGAGTCCCCCGGCCCGCTTCAACGAGGCCAGCCTGGTGCGCGAGCTCGAGAAGCAGGGCATCGGCCGCCCGTCCACGTACGCCTCCATCATCAACACGATCGAGGAGCGCAAGTACGTGGAGCAGGTCAGCCGCGCGTTCCACGCCACGGACATCGGCATGGCCGTGTGCGGCTTCCTGGAGGAGCCGTTCAAGGGCAGCTTCATGGACGTGGGCTACACCCGGCGCATCGAGGAGGAGTTCGACGAGATCGCCGAGGGCAAGCTCAAGTGGCAGGCGATGCTCAAGGAGTTCTACGTTCCGTTCAAGAGCGTGGTGGCGGGCCTCATGGACCGCAAGCACGTGAAGGGCGAGATGGAGCTCGCGCCCTACGCCTGCCCCATCTGCAGCCGCCGCTGCGAGTACCGCCTCGGCAAGACCGGCAAGTTCCTCTCCTGCAGCGGCTTCGCCGAGAAGGTGGAGGTCAAGCAGCCGCCCACCAAGAGCGGCAAGGCGCGCAAGCCGAAGTTCGAGCCCGCGTGCAACTACGCCGCGCCGATCAACCGCCAGGGCAAGCCGATGCTTCCCGAGAAGGTCGACATCAAGTGCCCGGTGGACGGTGCGCCCATGATCCTGCGCACCGGCCGCTTCGGCGACTTCCTGACGAGCATCAACCGCGAGACGGACTTCATCCTGAACGTCGACCGCAAGGGCGGCATCAAGTTCCCGTCGCCGAAGCCGTACCTCACCGACCTGCCCTGCCCCAAGTGCGGCACCATGATGAACCTGCGCACCGGCAAGCGCGGCCCGTGGCTCGGCTGCAGCGCGTTCCCCAAGTGCCGCGGCCGCGAGAGCTGGGCCAAGATCCCGGTGGAGCGGCAGCAGGAACTGGAGAAGGCCCTCGGCCTCCACGAGGCCAACCAGCCGAAGTTCGAGATCACCGCGCTCGACGGCACCCCGCTCAAGGAAGGCACGCCCGTCGCGGCGCTCGTCATCCCGGGCGAGGAGGCGAAGCTCAAGTTCCACCCCGACTGGGAGCGCGAGCAGCGCGCGATGGGCGCGACGGGCTGAGCCAGCGCGCCCGCAGCGCAGGCAAGTCAACCACCATGCGAAAGCCCGCCCCGGCAGGCGCTGGGGCGGGCTGTTTCAATCACTGGCATGCGCGGGCGGTCGCCCGCGGTGGCTCAGGCCTTCTTCCCGCGAGGGTAGAAGAACAACAGGAACACGTAGCACGCGATGGCCATCCACATGGGCACCGTGAAGAGCTTCACGTAGTCCATGGGCTGGTCGCCGCCGCCGGTGGCGTACTTGGCCACCACGCTGGTGGCGAAGAGGCTGCCGACGATGATGCCGATGCCGATGATCACCAGGTTGTAGAGGTTCTGCGCGGTGGCACGGATGTCGGGCGAAGTGTTCTCGTCGACGATCATGAACGCCACGAAGATGAAGCAGCCGAAGCACAGGCCGTGGAGCGCCACGCCCAGGAGCACGAACGGCAGCGTCGGTGCGTAGGCGAAGAGCGCCATGCGGGCCGCGTACGCCGCGCATCCGATCAGGAGCAGGCGCTTGCGCGAGATGCTCTTGGCGAGGAACGGCATGGCCGCGAGCACCAGCATCTCGGTCATCTGGCCGATGGTCATGAGGCCGCCGCCGCCGACGCCGAGCACCTGGTTCACGGCCTTGGCGAAGGCGTTGGCGCCCTCGCTGTTGGCCTTGTTCTGGATCTCGCTGACGAAGCCGCTGGTGAACACGAAGTAGAACTGGTGCACCATGCTGATCGGGATGGAGACCAGGAACAGCGTGATGAGCGGCTGCTTCATGATCTCGCCGATGCCCTCGAGCCACGCGGTCTTCTCGGCGGCGCTCTTGGTGGGGGGCGTGTTCGGGAGCGTCAGGCAGTAGATGGCCATCACCACGCCGAGGCCGGCGCTGATCTGGAAGGCCACGGCGCGGCCGGCGTTCTGGGCGGCGGTCACGTCGGCCTCGCTCACGCCCGTGGGGGTGTGGTTGCGAAGGAGGATCTGGCCGATGGCGATGCCGGCGGCGATCCAGCCGATGGTGCCCCACAGGCGCACCGGGCCGAAGTCACGGTCACGGTCCGGGAGGTTGGCGAAGGAGATGGAGTTCGTCAGCGCGAGCGTCGGCGCATAGACCAGGCCGTAGACGAAGCTGAGGACCAGGAAGACCTCGAACTTGGCCGCATCGGCCAGCAGGTAGACGAGCACCGCGCCGATCAGGTGGCTGACGGCGAGCAGCTTCTCCGTGGCGAACGAACGGTCGGCAAGCTGGCCCGCGAGGAACGGACCGGCAAGCGCGCCCACGGCGCCGGCCATGAGGCACAGGCCGGTCTGGTCGAGCGAGAAGCTCCGGTGACCCATGAGGAACGGGTACAGGATGGGAAGCCACGCGCCCCAGATGGCGTACTGGAGGAACATCATCACCGACAGACGGGTGCGGATGTAGGGAGCGGCGCCCGAGGCGGGTGCCGTTGCGGTGGTCGTTGCCATGCGTGTCTCCTCGCCCCTTCGGGGGACGATTGCTTGGGTTTCCGGGCGGCCGGTCGGCTGCCCTCGGGGGCGGATCATAACTATGCCTGCCAGAACCTGCCACGTGGGTTCTGCTGATCGGGATACACTCGCCGAACTATGCAGGACCGCAGGAAGACGCGCAAGGTTGCGATCGGTGACGATCGCGTGGGCCGCAAGTTCATCGGCGGAGACGCCCCGATCCTGGTGCAGACCATGACGGCGGGCTACACGTACGACATCGATGCGTGCGTCGCCGAGATCGAGCGCTACCGCCAGGCCGGTGCCGACGTGGTGCGCGTGGCCGTGCCCGAGCGCAAGGACACCGACGCGCTCAAGGAGATCATCAAGCAGGTCAAGGTGCCGATCGTCGCCGACGTGCACTTCCACTTCCAGCGCGCCCTCGAGGCCGTCGAGGCCGGGGTCCACAAGATCCGCCTCAACCCGGGCAACATCAGCGACCGCGACCAGGTGAACAAGGTCATCGACGCCTGCAAGGAGCGGAAGATCCCGATCCGCATCGGCGTCAACGAAGGCTCGATCATCGAGCGCAAGGACAAGCAGAAGCGCATGGAGGAGCTCGGCAAGTACTTCGCCGGGCACAAGTCGGGCCACCTGCTCGCCCTCATGATC
>JBIIJH010000064.1:0-13158 GCA_044233905.1 Phycisphaerales bacterium | reverse complement strand
CACGCGGCATTGCCCCGTCACGCTTTCGCGCATTGCGGAAGATTCGTTACTGCAGCCTCCCGTAGGAGTCCGAGCAGTGTCTCAGTCTCGATGCGGCGGGCCGTGCTCTCACACCCGCTACCCGTCTAAGCCTTGGTGAGCCATTACCTCACCAACTAGCTGATAGGAGATTCCCCACTCTCAAGGCGGTAAACCTTTGATCTCTCGACCACATCGGGTATTAATCCGGATTTCTCCGGGGTATCCCCGACCTTGAGGTATGTAGGAATCTATTCCTCGCCCTTTCGCCACTCCTGTATTGCTACAGGCGTTCGACTTGCATGTTTTAGCCATGCCGCCAGCGTTCAATCTGAGCCAGGATCAAACTCTTCAATTAAGTTCTAACCAAGCGGGCAAGCCCGCTTTGCTTCGAATGAGAGTTGCCTGGCGATCCGTCCAGAGGACGGACCGGTCTTTATCGTCGGTCCACACTTTCGCGTTCCGACGCGCCGAGATGGCTATCTCGGCGATTTTTGGACATCCATTCGCCGCACCCCACGATCTTGCGATCGAGGGGATAGGTGATGGCTGTGGAATTGACCGTTCACTTCGTTTGGCTTCACGAAGGATGTCCAAACGAACGACTGTGATCGTTCGTCTTGCCTGCTATTGCAGGCTATGCACCCAGGACTCGTCGTGACGTGTCCCGGATGCTGGCGCATCCTCGCGGCGTTCCAACTGTTCACTTGTCAAAGAAAGCCGCTCCAGAAACTGGGGCGGGTCGCGAATGGTAACGAAACCCAAGAGTCCGTCAAGGGGGTGGAGTGCCTTCGGGGCGGATTTTTATGTCGAAATCACACCCCCGGGGGTCCGCATCCTGCAGACCCACGCCCAAGTGCCGATTCAACGGCCGGACTCGAAGAATTATAGGTGACGCTCAATAAGCACGCAAGGGGTCGGAGTCAAGAATTTCCGCGGCGACCCTGTCAGGCGTTGGGGACAAGTCCTTCACCGTCACCACGGCTGCGGTGATGCGCGAGGCGCCGTGCGTACGCAGGACGCCCGATGCAGCTTCGAGCGTCGCCCCCGTGGTGCGTACGTCGTCCACCAGAATGACATGCGCGCCCGCGACACGTAATGCGCAGGAGCGATGCGCACGCCATCGATCCGCTCGCGATGCGCGATCTGCACGCCCATTGGCATCGACCTGGGTACCCGCCAGTCGCTGACGCAGCACGCGGCGCACCGGCACGCGCAGGACGCGCGCTGCGCCGTCCGCGAGGGCGCGCGCGTGATCGATGCCGCGCGCACGCGTTCGCAGCCACGGTGACGGCACCGGCACCAATACCACGCCTCCCTGCCGCGGCTCCACCACACCGCACGCCATCAATTGCCGCGCAAGCACTGCGCCGAGTTCCTCGGCCATGGCCTCCCACGCGGCGTGCTTCACGTCCACCACCCACCTGCGAAGCGGGCCTGCGTGTATACCCAGCCGAACCACTGCATCCGGCGCGCTCGAGCCCATCGGCGTGGCGCAGCGACCCTCGGCGCATTGTGTTCCCCCGCAACGCGCACACCAGCTCCACGGCGCGTCCGGCCGAAAGCGCGCGCGACGCATGGCGTCCGCCGGCGCGGGAAGTCCGCGCCCGAGCAGTTCGTCGGCCACGGCCTGGAGTTGCCGCAAAAGCACCGTCACCGCGCCAGTATGGACGCGGTGACGGGAAGTCCGTTGAAATCAGGCCAAAAGGCAGGTGCCCTGCCCCTCGTCAGGCGGCGCTCACTTGGCCGCCATCTTGCGCAGCACGGTGTGGAGGATGCCGCCGTTGCGGTAGTAGTCGACCTCCACGGGCGTGTCGATGCGGCAGAGCGTGTCGAACTGCACCTTGGTGCCGTCGGTCTTCACCGCCGTCACCTCGATCTTCTGGCGCGGTTCCACCTTGTCGTTCACGGCCACGCTGAAGGTCTCGGTGCCGTCGAGGCCCAGGCTCGCGGCCGTCTGGCCGGCGAGGAACTGCAGGGGCAGCACGCCCATGCCCACCAGGTTCGAACGATGGATGCGCTCGTAGCTCTCGGCAATGACCGCCTTCACGCCCAGGAGGAACGTGCCCTTCGCCGCCCAGTCGCGGCTCGAGCCCATGCCGTAGTCCTTGCCGGCAAGCACCACCAGCGGCACGCCCTTGGCCTTGTAGCCCATGGCCGCGTCGAAGATGAACTTCTCCTTGCCGCCGTCGGTGAAGTCGCGGGTCCATCCGCCGGTCTTCTCCGGGGTGATCTTGTTGCGGATGCGCGTGTTGGCGAACGTGCCGCGCGTCATCACGCGGTCGTTGCCGCGGCGGCTGCCGTAGCTGTTGAACATGGACACGGAAACGCCGTGTTCCGTGAGGAACTTGCCCGCGGGCGAGTCGCCCTTGATGTTGCCGGCCGGCGAGATGTGGTCCGTGGTCACGCTGTCGCCGAGCACCGCCAGGCAGCGGGCGCCGCTGATGGGCTGGATCGGGTGCACGTCCATGGTCATCCCCTCGAAGTACGGGGGATTCTGGATGTAGGTGCTCTTGGAATCCCAGCCGTACGCCTCGCTGGCGGCGGCGTGGATCTTCTGCCACTCGTCGCTGCCCTCGAAGACGTGCGCGTACTCGTGCGTGAACTGCTCGCGCGTGACGAACTTGGCCACGGCATCGTCCACTTCCTTCTGCGAGGGCCAGATGTCCTTCAGGTAGACGGGCTTGCCGTCCGTGCCGGTGCCGAGCGGGTCCTTCGAGAGGTCGATGTCCACCGTGCCGGCGATGGCGTAGGCCACCACGAGCGGCGGGCTGGCCAGGTAGTTGGCCTTCACGTCCTGGTGGACGCGCGCCTCGAAGTTGCGGTTGCCGGAGAGGACGCTCGAGACGACGAGGTCGCCGTCCTTGATGGCCTTGCCGATGTGGTCGGGCAGCGGGCCGCTGTTGCCGATGCACGTCGTGCAGCCGTAGCCGACGAGCCAGAAGCCCACTTCCTCGAGGGGCTTCAGGAGGCCGCCCTTGGTCAGGTAGTCGGTGACCACCTTGCTGCCCGGGGCCAGGCTGGTCTTGACCCACGGCTTGCGGGTGAGGCCCTTTTCCCGGGCCTTCTTGGCCACCAGGCCCGCGCCGATCATGACGTTCGGGTTGCTGGTGTTGGTGCAGCTGGTGATGGCCGCGATGACCACGTCGCCGTGGGTCAGGTGGAACTCGTTGCCTTCCTCATCGCGCACGGCCACCTTGGTCGGGGCGGCGAGCGTGGCGGTGCCGCCCTCGTTCTGCATGGCCGCGCCGCCGCCGTTGCCCGCGGGCTTGCCGGCCGCGCTCTTCTCGAGGAACTTGGGAAGCTCACGGTGCCACGCGGCCTTCATCTCGTTGAGCTGCACGCGGTCCTGCGGGCGCGCGGGGCCGGCGAGGCTGGGGACGATGGTCGAGAGATCGACGTCCACCACCGCGGTGTAGGTGATCTTGGCGGCGTCGTCGCGCCACAGCATGTTGGCCTTGCAGTAGTCCTCGACCGTCTTGATGAGGCCTTCGCTGCGGCCCGAGAGGCGCATGTAGTCGAGCGTGTGCTCGTCGACCGGGAAGAAGCCGATGGTGGCGCCGTACTCGGGAGCCATGTTGGCGATGGTGGCGCGGTTGGCGAGCGTCATCTCCGCCAGGCCCGGGCCGAAGAACTCGACGAACTTGTTCACCACGCCGAACTTGCGCAGGATCTGGGTGATGGTCAGCACCAGGTCGGTGGCGGTGGTGCCTTCCGGCAGCTTGCCGGTGACGCGCACGCCCACAACCTCGGGAATCAGCATGTAAATGGGCTGTCCCAGCATCACGGCCTCGGCCTCGATGCCGCCCACGCCCCAGCCCACCACGCCCAGGCCGTTGATCATGGTGGTGTGGCTGTCGGTGCCCACCAGGCTGTCCGGGTAGAGGACGCCGCCCTCCTCCCAGACCACCTTGGCCAGGTACTCGAGGTTCACCTGGTGCACGATGCCCGTGGCGGGCGGCACCACGCGGAAGTTGGAGAGCGCCTTCTGGCCCCACTTGAGGAACTCGTAGCGCTCCTTGTTGCGCTCGAACTCCAGCTCGCCGTTGATGGTGAGCGCCATGCCGCTGGCGAACGCGTCCACCTGCACGCTGTGGTCGATGACCAGGTCGCACGGCACCAGCGGGTTGACCTTCTTCGGGTCGCCGCCGAGGCGCTTCATGGCGTCGCGCATCGCGGCGAGGTCCACCACGCACGGCACGCCGGTGAAGTCCTGCAGCACCACGCGGCCGGGCATGAACGGGATCTCGTCCTCGCCCACCTTGGCCGGGTCGTAGTTGCAGATCTTCCTGACGTGCTCCTCGGTGACGATGCGGCCGTCGCAGTTGCGCAGGCACGCCTCCAGGAGGACGCGGATGGAGTACGGGAGGCGGTCGATCGGGCCGAGCGCCTTGAGCGCGTCGAGGCGGTAGTAGGTGCGATCGCCGGCGGGGGTCTTCAGCGTGGTGCGCGCGTTGAACGGGTCGTGGTTGGACATAGACCCGTCATTCTAGGAAATGCGTGCCGCCCGACACCGTCCCCAGTTATTGCGGAAATCACGGGCCACGGCGATGATCGGTGCTCACGCCGCCCACCAATCCGCGCCGAAGCTCTCTTCCAGGCCGCCCCACACCACCACCTGTGCCACGTCGCCAGACGCATCCGCGTGCCGCGCGAGCAGCGCGCTGAAATCGACCATCAGCGGCTGGCGCACGAAGACCGAGACGCGGCAGCCCGCCGTGCCGTGGGTGCGGACGAACGACGCCACGCGCAGGCCGATGGCGAGGTTCGATTCGGCATCGCCGACGGAGATGGAGACGACCACTTCGCCGTCGCGCGCCGTGAGCATGGGTGCAAGATGCTCTTCCAGCAGGCCGCTCTCGGAGCCACCCTCCAGCAGCGTGGGCGCGAGCGCCGCACAGGACGCGCCAAACGCCGACTGCATGCGCGCCCACTGCCGTGCCGGGCGGGCGTCGAGCACCGCCACGGGCGTGGGATGCGCGGCGTCGAGCGTGCGCGACGCCAGCACGTCCAGGAACGCCGCGCCGGAGTCACCGAGGCCAACCGCCATGATGCCGCGGATGGCCGGGACCTGCTCGCCGAACGCGTCCATCCAGCGATCGAGCGCCCCGTCCGCCGCGCGGCCGTCCGGCAGGAAGATCCGCACCGGCACCGTGGGTGCCAGATCGCCGTGCTCCAGCGCGTGGCGCAGCTGCTCCGCGCATTCCGGGGAATCCACGCGGACATGCACGCTCACCGCAGGTGCGTGCGCACCGCGCAGCGCCTCGCCGCAGCGCGCAAGCGTCTCCAGGTTCTTGGTCTGGCCGTCGCCCGCGATGATGATGCGCTCCGCGTGGCGGATGCCCGCGCGGCGCAGCGAATGCACCGTGATGGCGCGCGAGTGGATCACCATGAGCGCACCCACCGGATGCGAGAGCGCATCGGACACGCGATCGACGCGCAGGTGCGTGAGCATCACCGGCCGGCCTTGCCACGCCTGCCACGCAATGATGTCCTGCGCCAGCCACTGCGCCGCGCGCCCCTCGCCGATCACCAGCACCTTGGGACGCCAGAAGAGGAGCCGCCGCCACTGCGTGCGCAGCCATTCGTACGCGGGACCACCGACCAGGCGGAAGACGTGGAAGCCCAGGAGGCCGAACGATGCCACGACCAGCCACTGCGCAATCACGCGCAGCGCGCGCACCGATGCGATGGAACTGGCGAGCTCGCCCGGATCCTCGTTGAGCGAAACGAGGCGCCCCAGGTGGTACGGGATGTCCGTCCACGGATCCGCATCCGGCGACCCGATCTCCAGCACGCAGGATGCCACGTAGAGGAGGATGGCACCACCGCCGGAAATGGCCCCGAGCGTGGTCGGCTGCAGCCACCAGCGATGCCGGTTGACCGGCCGCGGCGCAGGCTGCCGTGGGTGGCGGCGAGGGCCGGGAACCACGCGCGCTTGCTGGCTGGAGTCCATGGGTTCCAAGTCAATCAGAGGCCGAACGGCGGCGCAAGCGCTCCACCACCGCAACTTGCTGGAAATGCATGGGAATTGCGCTCCATCCCCCTACACTCCCGCCATGCGCATTGCCTCCTGTGTTTCGGGCTTCCTGCTCGCCTCGTTCGCCGCCGAGCTGGCGCTTGCGCTTCCCATCGCGCCGCCCGCCGCGGGCAATGCACAGCCGCAGAACACGCCCACCGTGGTGCAGTCGCGCGATACGCCGAGCGGGGCGCGTTCGCCTTCGCGCAGTAAGCGCCAGCGCAAGGGCACCGTGGCGCGCAGTGCGCCGCGCGCGACGAAGCCTGCGGCCGCGCCCGGCGGCGCTGCCGGCGCCAGCGGCACCAACGTGCCCGTGACCACCCCGAACGCTCCGGCTGCCGCGCCCGCCGCCGCGCCTGACCCCGCCGCACTCGAGCACTCGCTGGCACTCCCCGAGAACGCCGAGTTCCGCCTCTGGTACGAGGCCCCGCACGACTTCACATTCCCGCGCCCGCAGATGACGCGCACGCCGTTCGACCAGTGGGCCGACGACGACGCGTGCGTGGCCAAGCGCGAGGGTGACACCAAGTTCATGACGCCCGGCTGCACGCCGCGCGAACTCTCCGCGCGCCTCTGGCTCGACCGCGCCGCGGGCGTGGCCATCGAGCAGCATTTCGGCCTGCCTTCGCAGCTCCTTTCGAGCATCGGCTGCTACACCGAGGACGGCGGCTGCGTGGCGGTGGAAGCCGCGGTGCGCAGCACGCTCGCCGACCACGGCATCGTCTGCACCGACGAATCCATCATGCCCGACCACCAGTGGATCCTGGACCGCTCGGTGGCCGTGGTGGCCCCGGTGGCGCAGGGCGTGCTGGAGGCGGAGTTCGGCAACGAGCGAATCACGCAGCGCCAGCAGGTGGAGGCGCTCGCCGGCTACGTGCAGGCGGCGGTTCCCTACCGCACCATCAAGGGCCCGCAGGATGATCTTGTGCAGGACGGCAACCAGCGCTGCGGCCTGCGCACGCCCGTGGCCACGCTGATGGCCGGCGGCGACTGTGATTCGAAGAGCCTGCTGCTGGCGTCGCTCCTGCGCGCCGTGGACCCGCGCATTCCCGTGGCACTCGTCCACTGCATGAGCGGCGACACCCCGCACATGATCCTGGCCGTCGGCTGCGACGCCGCCCCGGGCGACCAGACCATCGTGGTGAACCGCATGCCGATGGTGGTCATCGAGACCACCTCCGACTGGGGCGTGGGTTTTGTCAGCACCAAGACCGACCTGCAGGACGCGGAAGCGCAGCCGCTCAAGTGAGTGGCGAGGCGCGCAGCGCGTGCCTCACACCACCACCACCCCGCGCGGACACGCAATCCCCACGCTGATCGCCGCCTCCCGGCCCGCGCGCACGTCCACTCCGCCGCAGTTCACCGCCGCCAGCGCCGCGCGCACGCGTTCCGGCTCGGGGTGCACCACTTCCATCCAATCAAGCCGCGCGCCCTGCGGTGCAGCAGCGCTCGGGTGATCGCTCCAGCCCCAGTCGATGAGCCACGGCACGCAGCCTTCGAGCGGGCGCACCGGGGGCACCGCGATCTGCCAGCTGATCTCCGAGCCGTCCGCGCGCAGGCGCGATCCGCCCGTCACGCGGCCGAGGTCCACGCCGACCTTGAGCGCGGCGCCGAGCAGCGAATCGATGGTCCGCGTGCGCAGCATCCACGTCGTGAGGCGCGGCGGCGCGGCCGGGTCCATGCCGGCGCGCATGCCGAAGAGCGCGCGGCCCGCCTCGTTGGCGCGGCCGATGGGCGGCGCGTCGGGGTTGGGCGCCAGGATCTCCAGGTATCGCTCGCGGCCGAGCGACATCAGCGCGTTGTGCGTGCCCCACTGCGGATGCGCGCCGCCGCGCACCGGGCGCACGCCGAAGGTGCGCTCCGCCCATGCGATGCCCGCGTCGAGGTCAGCACATGTGAACACCAGGTGATCGAGGTCTGCGGGAATGGCCATGGGTTGCAGCGTAGGCACGCACGGGCCGCGGAACACGCCGCGGTTACCCGCGCGCATCACGCCGCCGCGCGCGACAATCACTTCTTCGAATAGTCGAACACGCCGCGCCCGCTCTTGTCGCCCAGGCGCCCGGCCTGCACCAGCTGCCGGAGCATGGGGCACGGGAAGAACTTCTGGTCGCCGAGCTCGCGGTAGAGCACCATCATGATGTCGTGGCAGACATCGAGGCCGATGAAGTCGGCGAGGCGCAGCGGGCCCATCGGGAAGTTGCAGCCGAGCTTCATGATCTGGTCGATGTCCTCGGGCTTGGCCACGCCTTCCATCCAGGCGTAGAAGGCCTCGTTGATCATGGGCATGAGCACGCGGTTGGAGACGAAGCCGGCGCGGTCGTTGGCGGGGACCGGCGTCTTCCCCATGGCAATGGCCAGGTCGATGGTGCGCTGCGTGGTCTCGCCGCAGGTGGCCAGGCCCTTGATCACTTCCACCAGCGCCATGATGGGCACCGGGTTGAAGAAGTGCATGCCGATCACGCGGTGCGCGTCCGCGCCCACGGCGCTCGCGAGGTCGGTGATGCTGATGCTCGAGGTGTTGGTGGCCAGCACCGCGTGCGCGGGGAACGTGGCGGCCATCTCCTTGAAGATCTTCTTCTTGACCTCGACGTTCTCGGTGGCGGCCTCGACGGCCCAGTCGGCGCTCTTGGCCTCGGCCATGCTGCCCACGTAGCAGATGCGCTTCAGCGCGGCATCGGCGTCGGCCTGCTGCATCTTGCCCTTCTCCACCGCGCGCGCCATGGTCTTGGCGTGGTAGGCCTTGGCCTTCTCGAGCTGCGCGGGGTTCGAGTCGATCTGGATGGCGGCGATGCCGGCCTGCGCGGCGGTGAGTGCGATGCCGGAACCCATGGTCCCGGCTCCGATGACGGCGATGGTCTTGACAGGGGTGGACATGGAGGCAGGATCCTACGCCGCCACCGGGCTCAACGCCGTGAGTGGCACCGGCCTGCGCACGCCGCTCGTTGATGCGGCCGTCACGTGCACCCTGCAGTTGCGCCCCGACTTTGGGGTGACGCAGCGCAACAAGCTGCGGAGGTAGCCTTCCGGGCATGATCATCGCGCTCGCCGCGTCGCTTGCCACGTCCGCGCTCCTTGCACCGCCGGCCACCGCCGCGGCGCCTGCCGAACAACCCATCGTGATCCGCTCCGGGCTGGCGCTCGCAACGCCGTCGCCGCGCACCGCGGCACGCTCGCTCATCCGCCGCGATGCCGTGGAAGCGCAGTTGGTCGCCGGCACGTTCGTCACGCCGAAGGAGGGGGTGGTTCCGTTCCCTTCGCCGGCGGCTGCCAAGCCCGAGGCGAAGGGTGATGCGAAGGACGCGGCCGCTGCAGGCGCGCCCGCAGCGGAACCCGCGAAAGCTCCGGCGCCCCGCGCGTGGACCGCCGTCACCGCCAACAACGACGGTGTCTTCTCCGGCGACGAAGGCTCCGCCTTCACCGGCGGCTGGATCTATGCCACCGTGGACAGCCCAACCGAGCGCGTCATGCTGCTCGAGGCATCCGGGCACGGCAGCGTCTTCGTGAACGGCGAGCCGCGTGGCGGCGATCCGTACTCGTGGGGCTTCGTGCGCATCCCGGTGAAGCTGAAGATGGGCAGCAACGAATTCCTGTTCGCTGTCGGCCGCGGCCGGCTCGCCGCCAAGCTGGTGCCCGCACCGGCGCCGGCGTTCGTGAGCGATCGTGACGTGCTGGTGCCGTCCCTCGTGGCCGGACGCATGAACGACGGGCCCGTGGGCGTGGTGGTGGTGAACGCATCCGACGCCCCGCTGCGCGGCGCGCGTATCCGCGTTGCGAGCGACCTGCCCGAGAAGGACGCATGGGTCGAGCTTCAGGTCATGCCCGGCCTCACCGAGAAGAAGGTGGCGCTGCCGGCGCGGTTCACCTCGTCCAGCGCGGGCGCTGCGGGAAGCAAGCTCACCGCGAAGGTCACGCTGGTGGCGCGCGATGGCACGGAACTCTCCTCTGCGGATATCCAGCTCTCCACCGTGACTTCCAGCGACCGCCGCGTGGTGACGCGCACCAGCGCCATCGACGGCAGCGCGCAGTACTACGCCGTGGTGCCCTCCACCGCCGATCGCAACGAGAAGGACCCGATGCCGGGCATCCTCTTCAGCGTGCACGGCGCCAGCGTCGAAGCCACCAGCCAGGCCGCTGCCTATGCGCCGAAGGACGAGGCCCACGTGGTGTGTCCCACGAACCGCCGCCCGTTCGGGTTCGACTGGGAAGACTGGGGACGCCTGGACTTCACCGAGGCCGTGGCGCACGCGCGCGCGACGCTCGTCAATGACCCGCGCCGCAGCTGGCTCACCGGCCATTCCATGGGCGGCCACGGCACGTGGCAGCTGGGCGCCCATTTCCCGAGCGAATTCGCGGCCATCGCCCCGAGCGCCGGCTGGATCAGCTTCGGCAGCTACACCGGTGCCACCAGCGCTGGCACTGCGCCCACCGATGACCCGGCCGCCGCGATGCTCCTGCGCGCAGGCCGCGCGAGCGACACGCTGAGCATCAAGGAGAACTACCTCCAGCAGGGCGTCTACGTGCTGCACGGCGACGCCGACGACAACGTGCCCGTGGACGAGGCGCGCGAGATGTTCAAGCAGCTCGCCGCCATCAGCCACCCGGACTTCCAGTACTACGAGCGCCCCGGTGCCGGCCACTGGTGGGGCAACGAGTGCGTCGACTGGCCGCAGCTCACGCAGTTCCTCTTCCGCCACACGCTGCCCGAGGCGAAGGACATCACGCGCGTGCGCTTCAAGACTGTCTCGCCGCAGGTGAGCCAGCGCAGTGGGTGGGTGCGCATCCTGCAGCAGGAGAAGCCGTTCGAGGTTTCGGGCGTGGACCTTGTGATGGACGCGGCCAAGCGCACCATCACCGGCACCACCGGCAACGTGGCCACGCTGGAACTGCAACCGCCGCTCGAACTGCCCGCCGCCGGAAAGCCTGCCGAAATCACCATCACGCTCGACGGCCAGTCCGTCACCGTGACGCCGAAGCGCGGCACGCCGTTCATCCGCCTGCGCCGCGAGCAGGGTGCGAAGGGCACGGCCATGTGGAGCCTGGACCCCGTGAATGGCGACGGCAGCAAGCCCGTGCCGATGCCCGCCGACGAGAAGAAGCCCGGCCGCGGCGGCCCGTTCAAGATGGCGTTCGCGCACGGATTCGTGGCAGTGGTGGGCACGCAGGGCGACGACGCCGCGGATGCGCTCCTCATGGCCAAGGCCCGCTACGACGCCGACCAGTGGTGGGTGCGCGGCAACGGCACCTTCGAGATCATCACCGACACCGCGTTCGACCCGAAGCAGTACCTGACCCGCAACGTGGTGCTCTACGGCAACCACGACCAGAACGGCGCGTGGGCAAAGGTGCTCGGCGACACCGCGCCGGTCGACGTGCGCAACGGCGCGTTCGTGGGACCGACGTCACGGCACAGCGGCGACGACATCGCGGTGATGTTCGTGCACCCGCGCGCCGACTGCGACCAGGGCCAGGTGGGCGTGGTGGCCGCCACCGGCACGAAGGGCATGCGCGCCGCGATGCGCACGCCGGTCTTCAGCGCCGGCGTCGGCATCCCCGACCTGGTGGCGTTCCGCGCGGCCATGCTCACCGACGGCGCCACGGGCGTGATCGAGGCGGGCTACTTCGGCAACGACTGGAGCGTGGACCGCGGGACGTGGATGCGGCGGTGACGGGCGTGATGCTGCACAGGGCAAGGCCCACGACCCCGCCGTCCATCGCTCACGCCCGCGGGTAGTCGTTGTACCCCTTCACTCCGTCTCCATAGAACGTCGACTCGTCCCATGCCGCCGGCGCAATGCCGGCGCCGATGCGCTCCGGCAGGTCCGGGTTCGATATCGCCAGCTTGCCGAACGCGATCGCGTCGGCGATGCCGCGGTCGAGGTCCTGCTGCGCGGCCGCCACGTCGTGGCCGTAGCCATTCATCACCACCGGCCCGGCGAACTCGCGCTTCATCTCCTGGGCAAGCGCCAGGTCGAATGGCCCGTCCCAGCGCTGCTGCGTCCAGTGGTGGTTGAAGAGGTGCAGGTATGCGCACCCCGCGCGCCCGAGTTCGCGCGCAGCGCGGACGTAGACCTCCCGGTCATCCGCCGCGGGAGGCAGGTCGGTGACGCTTCCCATGGGCGAGAGCCGCACGCCGACGCGGGCGTAGCCGAAGGACTCGGCGGCGGCATGCGTCGCGTGCAGCAGGAGCCGGAGGCGGTTCTCGATGGACCCGCCCCATGCGTCGGTGCGCGTGTTCAGGGTGCCGGAGAGGAACTGGTTGATCAGGTAGCTGTTGGCCGCGTGGACCTCGACGCCGTCGAAGCCGGCAGCCTTGGCGTTGCGGGCGGCATGCGCGTAGTCCTCGATCACCCGCGGCATCTCGTCGGTGCGCAGGGCGCGGGGCGTGCTCGCCGGCACGCGCTCGCGCCTGCCATCCGGATGCACGACGGTGATCTGCGCCTTCGAGGCCTGCGCGGCGCTTGAGACAGGCGCCCCACCCCCAGGCTGCCACGAGGAGTGGCTGACGCGTCCCACGTGCCAGAGCTGCAGGAAGATCCGCCCGCCTGCCGCGTGCACGCGGTCGGTGACGGTGCGCCACCCGGCCACCTGCTCGGGCGTGCGGATGCCCGGCGTGTTCGGGTAGCCCTTCCCCTCCTGCGTGATCCAGGTGGCCTCGGAGATCAGCAGTCCGTACGAGGCCCGCTGCGCGTAGTGCTCGGCCTGCAGCTCGCCGGGAATGTCCCCGGGCTGGTAGGCGCGCTGACGCGTGAGGGGCGCCATGAAGACACGGTTCGGGCAGCGGAACCCGTGGAGGTCGATGGGGTCGAGGAGCGAAGGCATCGGGAGGAAATGGGTGCCACATGCACCCGGCACCGATTTACCACTTCAGGTTCATCGCGCCCTGGTACTCGGCGAGCGGACGGATGATGCGGTTGTTCTGGTGCTGCTCCATGATGTGCGCGCACCAGCCGGTGATGCGGGCCGCCACGAAGATGGGCGTGTACTGCGGCACCGGGATGCCCATGATGAAGTAGGTCATGCCGCACGGGAAGTCCACGTTCGGGTGGATGTTCTTGTCGCGCAGCATGATCGCCTGCACCTCGTCGCCCATGTCGAACCACTTCTTCGCGCTCGGTCCC
>JBIIJH010000192.1:0-4226 GCA_044233905.1 Phycisphaerales bacterium | reverse complement strand
CCGCGTACCGAGATGGTGGCCACGGGCACGTTGCTGGCGGCGCCAGGCAACAAGCTCACGGTGGGCGCCGGCGCCGACCGCTACGACGTGGAGGTGCAGTCGATCGATCCGACGTGGGAACTGCGCTCCGGCGCCGACACGGGCAAGCGCACCTACAGCGTGAACCTGATGATCACCGCTCCCGACCGCCGCTTCATGCGGCAGGTGATCGCCGGCTACCCCGAATACACCGAGGACCTGGTCTTCACGCAGGACGCCGCGCAGCCGGTGAAGCGTGCGGTGAAGGAGACGGGGAAGCCCATCATCGACGACCGCCTCTTCGTGGCGCTCGACTACGGACCGCAGACCGAATTCTACCTGAAGAACGACCTTTCGAAGAGCTGGGCGCTCTACGTGCGCCGCCCCGGCGAGACGCGCTGGGTGGAGCGCCCGATCACGGGCATGCCGCTCTACAACGACTACGTGCCCGAGCTCGGCGAGGTGTTCTCCGGTTCCACCGAGTCGCTCCAGCCGCACCCGATCCGCGTGGCCATTCCGGCCGCGGCGAAGGACGATCCCGCGCCGGGCGTGGTGTTCGAGGCCACCGGTTACCTCCGTTACGGACAGATGCGCACGCGCCTCATCCCGGGCGGCAACGATGCTGCGCCCAACGCGGTGGCGGCGGTGGACGTGGCCGACGGCGAGGGACGCGCCTCGCAGTACCGCCTCTTGGCGCGCGACCCGCAGCGGCGCAGCGCCGACGGCGGCGTGCTGGCCATCCGGCAGGTATCCGACGAGGAGCAGGTGGCCGGGTTCATGGCGCAGCCGTCGATCGTGTTCCGCGTGCCGTCGCGCGGGATCTCGGTGACCGAGTCCGTGAAGGATGCAGCGCTTGCCGACAAGAACGCGCCGTGGCGTCCCGTGGGTCCGGCGGATTCGGGCTACGCCTACCGCGTGGTGGCGGTGCAGGACGACCTTCCGGTGGGCGGTCGTGAGCTGTCGGTGGCCATCCTCGAACTCCGCACGCCCTCCGGCGAGTTCCGCCGCTGGGCATTCAGCGACGCCACCATGAGCCGTGACCTCAAGCCGGGCGAAGACCCGATGGCCGCCATGAAGCGCGGCGGCGAGAGCTTCATGGACCGTTCCATCGAGGTGGAGTATCGCCCTGGCAACGGCCTGGCGCTGGCCCTCCTGGTGGCGGGCCCGGAACTCGGCCGGCTGCGGCTGGTGGACTCGCTCGGCCGCGCAGAGGCGCGCATCGTGGAGATCACGCCGCGCATTCCCGTGGAACTGGCAGCGGGCGTGAAGCTCACCGTCACCGACTGGATGCCGAACGCCATCGAGCAGTCGAAGCCCTTCGTGGTGCCGCCGGAACAGCGCCAGCGCGACGCGCGCGAGCTCTTCGCGATGATGCGCCTGAGCCCGGCCGGCGATGCCTCGCGCGGCGAGTGGCTGTCGTATCACCCGTACGTCTTCGACCGCCCGCAGGATGTGCTGCGCCGGTACTGGCTGACGCCGAGCACCGTGACGCTCGCGGACGGCAGTTCGCTCGAGGTGCTGTTCTCGCGCCAGCGCGAGCCCCTGCCCGCGGCGGTGGCGCTCGAGACGTTCGAGCTGGCCACGCAGGTGGGCGGATTCACCGGCCAGGCCTCGAGCATCCGCAACTACACCAGCGTGGTGCGCTTCCGCACCCCCGAGGGCACGTGGGGCGCGCCCGAGCGCCTGAGCGTCAACGAGCCGGTGGAGCATGACGGCATGTCGTACTTCCAGAGCCAGTGGGACCCGCCGGAAGAGGCGAGGCAGGGCGGCATGGCCAGCGCCGGCCTCAACTACACGGTGCTGGGCGTCGGCAACCGCCACGGCGTGTGGGTGCAGTTGGCCGGCTGCGTGATCGCCTGCCTCGGCATGACCTATGCGTTCTACGTGAAGCCCCTCATCAAGCGCCGCAACGAGCGGCTGGTGCTCGAGGAGATTGCCCGCGCCAAGGCCGAGGGTCGCAAGCCCTCGTTCCCGCGCCACACTTCGGAGTCCGTCCATGCGTGAGTGCACACTCGGCCGTCCGTTTGCCCGCGCCTCCGCCATGATGGCGATGCTTGCGGCGGCGCTCGCGATCTTCGTCGCCGCGCCTGCCCGCGCCGAGGACGTGCCGTTCCACAAGCAGGTGGACCTCACGCCGCTCGACGCGGTGGCGGTCTTCACCGACGGCCGCCTGAAGAGCTTCGGCAGCTACGCGAACACGCAGATGCAGTTCATCTCCGGTCCGCGGAAGGTGGCGGGGCAGTCGCCGGACTTCACCTACTTCGATCTCCTGTTCCGGCCCGACGCCTACGCGAAGGCCGACGTGATCTACGTGAAGAACCGCGAGGTGCGCGCCCGCATCGTCCAGGCGGCGGGTGCCGACGCGCAGTTCCGTGCCACCGAGCCGGACTGGCAACAGCATCTCCGTGCGTTCGAGTCCACGGGCCTGGTCTCCGAGCAGGTGCTCCAGATCCCGGGCGTGCGCACCGAGCTCCAGGCCATGGAGGGCGACCTGATCCGCACCGCCAAGGACATGGACATGATCAAGGGCGCGCTCGCGGTCAAGGATCCGGCGTTCCTCCTTGGATCGCTGCGTGTGATCCCGCCCGCGGACGGCTCGTTCGACAAGCCGTGGGCTTCCATCGGCGACATCATGCTCCTGGGCGCCGAACCGGCCTCGCTTCCACCCGCGGTGCGCGATCGCAAGGTGGAGCCGATTCCCGGCATCGACGAAGCGAAGCAGCGGCAGCTGGCCGGCGACTGGCGTGCCTTCGTGATGGCGTGGCAGCAGGGCGACGCCGCAACGGTGAATGCGCGCGTGCAGGCCATCGCCTCCGTGCTGCCCACCCTGGTGCCGTCGATCTACCCGCCCGCACAGCGGCTGGCGTGGGAAGGCTGGTACTTCCGCAACGGCAACCTGAGCCGGGCGTGGATGGTGTTCCTGGGAGCCATCGTGTTCCTCCTCCTGGGCCTCGTCTATCGATGGCCGCGGGCCACGCGGATCGGGATGGGTGTCTTCGCGGTGGCGCTCTTCTTCCAGACCTTCGCGGTGATGCTGCGCTGGTACATCTCGGGCCGCTGGCCCAATTCGAACATGTTCGAGGCGGTGACCACGTCGGCGTGGATGGCCACGGCGGCGGCGTTCGTCGCCGAGGCGTGGTTCCTGCGCCGCACCGCCATGCGCGGCGTGGTGGCGCTCGGCGCCTGCGTCACCAGCATGGTGGCGCTGATGGCGGCGCACTTCCTGCCGGTGCAGCTCAATTCGAACATCGGCAACATGATGCCGGTGCTGCATGACGTGTGGCTCTACATCCACACCAACGTGGTGATCTTCAGCTACGCGCTCATCTTCATGGCGGCCGTCAGCGCCTTTGCGTACCTGGTGTGGCGCCTGCGCGGCGGCGGGCCGGCCTACGCGCGCGTGGGCGGCGCGGGACAGGCCATGGAACTGGCCGCCGAGGGCGGGGCGCATGCGTCCGTGCACCGCGCGGCAGGCCTGGGCGAGGTGCTCGACGGCGTCACCATGCTCCTCACCGAAGTCAGCTTCGTGATGCTCTGGGCGGGCATCGTGATGGGCGCCATCTGGGCCGACCACAGCTGGGGCCGGCCGTGGGGCTGGGACCCGAAGGAGGTGTTCGCGCTGAACACCTTCGTGATCTTCGCGCTCCTCATCCACGTGCGATGGAAGGTGCGCGACAAGGGCCTGTGGACCGCCGTGCTCGCGGTGGCCGGTGCCGCGGTGATGCTCTTCAACTGGATCGTGATCAACTTCGTGATCGCGGGACTCCATTCGTATGCGTGACGCGGGGAGCGCCGCGCGCCTCGCGGGGCCGGCGCTCGTCGCGCTCGCGTTCCTCGCCCTGTGGCCTGCGCTTGGCGCAGGCTGGATCTGGGACGACGACATGTACGTGCTCGCCAACCCCGCCGTGCTGCGGCCCGGGGGATGGCTGCACGCGTGGGTGCCCGGGTCGACGCCGCAGTGGTATCCCTTGGTGTTCGCGTCGTTCGCGGCCCAGCACGCCGTGCATGGGCTCGAGCCGTTCGGCTACCACCTGGTGAACGTGCTGCTCCACGCCGGCTCGGCATGGATGCTCTGGAGGCTGCTGGTGCGCATCGGCCTGCCGGGCGCGTGGCTTGCGGCGGCGCTGTTCGCCGTCCACCCGATCCAGGTCGAGAGCGTCGCCTGGGTGACCGAGCGCAAGAACGTGCTCTCGATGGCGTTCGGTCAC
>JBIIJH010000191.1:0-4283 GCA_044233905.1 Phycisphaerales bacterium | reverse complement strand
CCGCCGATGGCGAACAGCAGCGCGATCAGCTCGTAGACGATCGTCGCGCCCAGCATCCAGCCGAAGCGTCGGCGGAGCCACGCCTCCATCTCCCGCTCGTACTCGGCCTTGAACAGGGTCCCTTCCTTGGGTTCCGGCATGGCGGCAGGGTACTGCCCGGCGTGCGCAAAAACACGCAGGGCCCGCCATTCGACGGGCCCTGCGGAAATCTCACTTGCGGTTCGCGATCACTGCTTCGCGAGCACTTCCTGCTTGAGGCGCTCCGGCATCTGCCGGTAGGTCAGCGGCTCCATGCTGGCGGCCGCGCGGCCCTGCGTCATCGAGCGCAGCGCGGTGGTGTAGCCGAACAGCTCGCTCAGGGGCATTTCGGCAGTGATCTGGCGCGTGTTGCCGCGCATCTCGCTGTCGATGATCTGCCCGCGGCGGCTGGCCACGTCGCCCGAGACGTTTCCGAAGAACTCGTCGGGGGTGGTGATGACCACCTTCATGATGGGCTCCAGGAGCGCCGGGCCGGCCTTGGTGAACGCCTCGCGGAAGGCGAGGGCGCCGGCCTGCTCGAACGCGATCTGGTTCGAGTCGACGTCGTGGTACGAGCCGAACACCAGCTGCACGCGGCAGTTGATGACCGGGAAGCCGCCGATGACGCCGCTCGCGGCAGCCTGGCGGATGCCGTACTCGACGCTCGGGATGAACTCGCGCGGGATGGCGCCGCCCTGGACCTTGTCCTCGAAGACGATGCCGTTCTCCATCTCGAGCTCTTCCGCCGCAGCTTCCTCCGGCGTGATCGGCATGATGGTGACGACGGCGTCGCCGTACTGGCCGCGACCGCCGGACTGCTTCTTGAACAGGCCACGGACGTCCTTGGCGGTGCCGGTGATCGTCTCGCGGTAGCTGACGCGCGGCTTGCCGACGTTGACGCCGATCTTCATGTCGCGCACGAGCTTGTTCTTGATGATCTCCAGGTGGAGCTCGCCCATGCCGCTGATGATCGTCTCGCCGGTCTCGTCGTTGTAGTTCGAGCGGAAGGACGGGTCCTCGCGACGGATGGTGGTGAGCGCCTCGCCCAGCTTCTTCTTGTCGTCGGCCGTCTGCGGCTCGATCGACATGCTGATCACGGGCTCCGGGAACGTCATGCGCTCGAGGATGATCGGGTCATCCTGGTCGCACAGCGTGTCGCCGGTGAAGGAGTCCTTCAGGCCGACCACCGCCACGATCTGGCCGGGGCCGGTCGTGTCGAGGGCGGTGCGGTTCTGCGCGTGCATCTCGTAGAGGCGGGACACGTTCTCGCGCTTGCCGTTGCCGGGGTTGAGGACGCGCATGCCCTTCTCGAGCTTGCCCGAGTAGACGCGGATGTAGGTGAGCGTTCCGGCCACGTCGGCCACCACCTTGAACACCAGCGCGCTGAAGGGCGCGGTGTCGGTGTGCGGACGGCTGAGCTTGACCGAGGGATCCTTCGGGTCGACGCCTTCGACGTCCGGGCACTCCGTGGGGTTCGGGAGGTACTGGATGACGGAGTCGAGGATGCGCTGCACGCCCACGTACTTGAGCGCGGAGCCGCACAGCACCGGGAACACCTTGAGCGCGCAGACGCTCTTGCGGAGCGAGGCCTTGAGCTCGGGCACGGTGATGGTGGCCGGGTCGGTGAGGAACTTCTCGGCGAGGTCGTCGTCGAGCTCGCAGATCTTCTCGACCATCTCCTGGCGCCAGATCTCGGCGGAGTCGCGGAGGTCAGCGGGGATCTCCTCCTCGCGGATGTTGGTGCCCTGGTCCTCGGCGGTCCAGTAGAGGGCCTTCATGTCCATCAGGTCGATGATGCCCTTGAAGTCGTTGCCGAAGCCGATCGGGATCTGGATGGCCACGGCGTTGGCGCCGAGGCGGGCGCGGATCGACTTGAAGCTGTAGTCGAAGTCGGCGCCGAGCTTGTCCATCTTGTTGATGAGGCACATGCGCGGAACGCCGTAGCGGTCGGCCTGGCGCCACACGGTCTCGGACTGCGCTTCCACGCCTTCCTTGCCGTCGAACACGGCCACCGCGCCGTCGAGGACGCGCAGCGAGCGCTCCACCTCGATGGTGAAGTCCACGTGGCCGGGGGTGTCGATCAGGTTGATCTTGTAGTCAACGCCGTTGAACGTCCACGGGCAGGTGGTGGCGGCGCTCTGGATGGTGATGCCGCGCTCCTGCTCTTCCTGGAGGCTGTCCATGGTGGCGGTGCCTTCGTGCACTTCGCCGACCTTGTGGATCTTGCCCGTGTAGAAGAGGATGCGCTCGGTGACGGTGGTCTTGCCGGCGTCGATGTGGGCGCAGATGCCGATGTTGCGAACCTTGCTGAGGTCGATTGCCATGGTGCTTTGTTCCGTGGAAGTGGGCGAAAAACGTTAGATCCGGGAGGATATCGAACCCCGGCGTATGCCACAAGCGCAAAGTCAGGATTGCGTTATCGGCGGCAAGTGGTGTGGAACGGGGCGGTTGCGCGCGGAGGGCGGCGCGCGACCGCGGTTGGCCCGTCAGCGCGTGCGAACCAGCGTTTCCTGCGCAATCCCGAGCGTCTGCGCGGCCGGGGCCACCTGTTCCATCCAGCGCCGGCCGTCCTGGACGTATCCGGCGGTGGGCTTGAGTTCCGGCACGTGGCGCGCAAAGAACGCGTTCATGCGCCGCATGTGGAGCTCGCGGGTGAGCTTGGCGGCCATGGAGGCGAGGGCGATGGGGAGGTGTCGTTCCTCGCCGCCCATCTCGAAGCTGAGGGTGATGGCGTGGGGAGCGCGGGTGGCGGCGGCCGCGAACTCCAGGCGGTAGCGCGAGCACGCGTCGGATTCTTCCAGCACGCGGATGCGCGCGTCTGGGAAGCTCGATTGCAGCGGCTCGCGATACGCGGTGCGGCCGCCCTGGCGGTCGAGGGCGATCCACGCGTCCATGCCGCGGGCGAGCGCGGCGCGGCGCACTGCTTCGGCGTGCAGCATGGCGGCCATGAAGTTGATGGTGGCCTTGTTGGCCACGCGGTCGGCCTGCGCGTTGAACTCGCGCGCGTCGATGGCGCGGACGCGGAGCGCGGCGAACTCGGCGCCGGACTTCGTGAGCGTGGCGCGCAGCATGGCGCCCGCGATGCGGAGCGAGGCGGCGTCGTTGCCAAGGGGAAGCGGCAGGGCGTCGGCGTTCCACGGGTCACCCGCGGGCGGCGCGGCAGGCGCGGCGCCGAGCGCGGCCAGGAGCGTGCCGTCCGCGTCCCACTCGGCCGGCGCGCCGGGCATGGCCGTGGCGAAGGCATGCACGCCGCGCTCGAGGTGCCGCAGCGGATGGCCGGCGGATTCCTTCGAGCCCTTCAGCTTCTTGCTGTCCTCGATGGCGATGCGCCGCCGCTTGTCGTTCGTGGCGCGGCAGACCGCGCCCGAGAGCAGCTTCCATAGGCACGGCGGCGTGGCGTCGGCCGCGGCATCGGCGCCAGGCAACACGAACGCCGCGCAGCCCACGCACAGTGGGCCAAGCAGCGGGCCGTAGCCGGCTTCGTCGATGCCTGCGTAGAGGAGCGGCATGGGGGAAGAGGGTAGCGGTCGGGGTGGTGTTCACGGCCCGAGTGCGGATGGAATGGGTACGATCTCGACCCGTTTGGCAGGGTCGTCTCTGGATCTCCTTTTCCTCGGCGATTCCCGACGGAGTCCCCATGACATCGCTCGTTTCCCGACTGGTCTTTCGATACCGCCAACGGACGTGGCGCCGCAGGGCTCTCCCGTCCTTCTTGATCATCGGCGCACAGAAGGCCGGCACGTCGAGTCTCGCCCACTACATGCGTCAGCATCCGCAGCTGATCCGTGCATGGCGCAAGGAAGCGCACTTCTTCGACGGCAGGAGTGAGTTTCTGGACAAGCCCGCTGATGCCTCCTCGGACCAGTTCCTGGACGGAGAGCGCTGCTACCGGGCGTATTTTCCCCTTGCATCGCGGATGAAGCACGGTCAGCAGTGTTTCGAGGCAACCCCGAGCTACATGTGCCACCCGTTGGTGCCGGAACGCATCGTGAACATGCTTCCGCAGGTCCGCGTGATCATGTTGCTCCGCAACCCGACGAAGCGGGCCGTTTCGCACTACTTTCACAATGCCCGCAACGCGCGAGACCCCCTTCCGCTTATGGACGCGATGCTGTCGGAGCAGGAACGTATCCGGGACTCTCTCGAGAGGCATGACTATTCTTGCCGTGAGTTCCGGCACTTCAGCTACAAGTTTCGGGGCCTGTACCTGGAGCAGATCCAGCGTTACCAGCAGTTGATCCCCCGTGAACGGATGGTAACGCTGG